>UQGS01000001.1 GCA_900540685.1 uncultured Catenibacterium sp.
AGAAACTGAAGAAGAGAATCAAGGAAACAGAAGAAAAACAGATGAAACAGGTTGAGGAGATGCTCAGATTATTTATCTGCTGATAAAAATTTTTTTAAGATATGGGCAGGTTCTTTTTAAGTGCGTCTGAAATACAAAAAAGTTATTCACCATGCGATAGTGAATAACTTTTTTAGGCTTGGATATACGAAAAAGAGCTGTAACGCTCAAGGTAGTAGTAAATACTATCTATTCGTTACAGCCCCTTTTTAGTATGTTGATATTTTCTTTTGCGTATAGATAGAATGAGAGAAGAATAAGAAGTGTAGAAACAATTGTAAGAATAATAGATAAAGTACTTGATACATTATAGAAAACAATATGCACGATGATCATGAAATCCAACATGAATGTAGCTACTTTACCATGCCATAAAGCACCATGTACTTCCCCTGTTTTCTTAATTACAACCATTCCAATACAACTCATAAACAGTTCTTTAATAAGAATACATATAAAAGGAATTATAAGCCATCTAAAGCGTGTGACAAGACATAGAAGTACTACTGCCTGTGTGGCTTTATCGGCTACAGGATCAAGTATTTTACCTAGATCACTCATCATATTAAATGTACGCGCAATATAACCATCAAGTAAATCAGTGATTCCTGATACAAGCAGTAATACACCCGTTAACACATAATCCTTTTGATTTATATACATATACACAATCACCGGTAATAGTAATAATCTAAACATAGATAATATATTCGGTATTGTGAAGATATTCTTATTCCTCATACTATCACATCCTTATTACTAATAGTAAAGTGTATAGCCTTAATAATCAATATAAAAGAGGCAGTCACCTGCCTCTTTTGTGTGTTATTTAAGTGTTACATATTTAAATACATATGGAGTACTTACTGAATTATGAACTAATCCTTTAACGTTCTTAGCCTGTAATGCAGCTGTACCAGTTTCAACAACTGGGATATTTGGCATATCTTCCATCATTACTTTTTCAGCTTCAAGTAATTCATTCCAACGCTTATTTACGTCAGTTTCAGTCTGAGCCTGTTTTAATAATGAGTTGAACTGTGCATTTTCCCATTTACCATAGTTGTTTGAGTTTGTGCTAGATAAAACGTTTAAGAAAGTAGTTGGATCTGCGTAGTCAGGAGCCCAACGAGTACATGCAATCTGGAAGTTACCCTGTGCTTCTCTGTTGTAGATTCTGTCTTTCTTAACAGTAGCTACCATGTTAACCTTTAAGCCTTTAAGCTTAGTGAATGAACCCTGTAAGTATTCTGCGAAAGTATCCATTGGAGATTCATCAGTACCATATAATAAATCAACAGTAATTGTATCAGTACCTAATTCTTTCTTAGCAGCATCTAAGTATTCCTGTGCTTTCTTAACATCATAGTCTACATATTTACCAGATTCTTCACGGAAATCCTTACCTGCAGGACTCTTACATAACTGAGATGGTACGAAACCAGTAGCTGGCTGTGAACCATCTTTTAAAATATTATCACATAAATCTTTTCTATTGATTGCATAAGATAATGCATATCTTACGTTCTTGTTTGCAGTAGTATCTGCTTTGAAGTTACAGATTAAGTAAGCAAGATATCCTTCACTGATAGTCTTGAAAGTATCTTTACCTTTATACTTATCTACTAATGTAGAGTTAATAGTAGCATAGTCAACTTTACCATTATCGAAGTTTTGAGCAGCAGTCTTAGGATCCTGTACTAAGTACATTTCTAAGTTCTTAGTCTTTACAGACTTAGCATCATAATATTTATCATTCTTAGTGAATGTTGCCTTATTACCTTTAATCCACTTAGTCATCTTATAAGCACCGTTACCTAAAATGTATTCAGGCTTAGTTGCATAGTTCTTACCACATTTTTCAACGAACTTCTGGTTCTGTGGGAAGTAACATGGGAATGACATTAAACTTACAAAATATGGAATATTCTTTTCAAGATCAACAACAACAGTCTTGTCATCAGTTGCTTTAATACCAAGTGTGTTTAACTGTTCATCAGTTGCAGTAGTACCTAAATCAATTAAAGCATCAGCGTTCTTAATTGCAGCACCTTCACTACCTAACATATAAGCGTAGTTACCTGCATTCTTGATAATTCTATGCCAAGAGTATACGAAGTCCTGTGCAGTGACTTCATCACCATTAGCCCATTTAGCATCTCTTAAATGGAAAGTATAAGTTAATCCATTGTTGCTTACATCCCAGCTCTTAGCAATTCCTGGAATAGTGTTACCCTTCACATCAACAGTTGTTAGACCGTCTGTAATAGCAGTGATTGCATTGAAAGACATTGCATCATCAACGACTGTGCTGTCCATACCAACGATATCTGTATCATTCGCAAATCTGAATGTATCAGTATCTGTCTTTGAGCCACAGCCAGCAAGCATACCTGCAGCAGTAGTTAATGCAAGCAATACCTTTACTGTTTTACCTGTTTTCATTAATTTTCCCTCCAAAATATTTTATTAATGTTAACAGTTGTGTAGTTTACCCCTTACATTAATCTTAGTCAATTGTTTTGTACAATTTCTTTGTGAAATTATTAAAATCTCATTACATTTTAGCTTTATCGTAAATATTATGAACGTTTAATCAAAACACAAAAAAAAGGAGATAACATCTCTGTCATCTCCTCGGCCACTCTGTTTTGACACAAAGTAGAGGTTATTTTACTTTAACATATTTGAATGTATAAGGAACACCTACTGGTACCTGTACTAATCCGCTAACGTTCTTAGCCTTTAATGCAGCAGAACCTTTTTCGAATACTGGGATATCAGCTAAATCTTCCATAGCTACCTTTTCAGCTTCTACCATTAAGCTCCAACGTTTAGTTAAATCTGATTCAGTCTGAACCTGTTCCATTAATGCATCATATTTTGCATTACTATACTTACCATAGTTGTTTGAGTTACCAGTTGAAAGTAAGTTCAAGTAAGTAGTTGGATCAGCGTAGTCTGGTCCCCAACGAGTACATGCTACCTGGAAGTTACCATTAGCCTGTCTGTTATAGATTCTGTCTTTCTTAACAGTTGCAACCATGTTAACCTTTAAGCCTTTTAACTTAGAGAATGAACCCTGTAAGTATTCAGCCATAGTATCCATTGGTGATTCATCAGTACCATATAATAAATCAATAGTGATTGTATCAGTACCTAATTCCTTCTTAGCTGCATCTAAATATTCCTGAGCTTTCTTCTGATCATAGCTTACATATTTATCTGCATCATCACGGAAGTCTTTACCAGCTGGGCTAATAGATAACTGAGATGGAACGAAACCAGTTGCTTCTTTAGAACCATCTTTTAATACGTTTTCACATAAATCTTTTCTGTTGATTGCATAAGATAATGCATATCTTAAGTTCTTATTAGCAAGCGTATTATTCTTTACGTTTACCTGTAAGTAGAATAAGTAACCTTCATTGAAAGTAGTGAAAGTATCTTTATCTTTATACTTATCTACTAATGTAGAGTTGATTGTAGCATAGTCAACTTTACCGTTATCGAAGTTCTGAGCAGCAGTCTTAGGATCCTGTACTAAGTACATTTCAAGATTCTTAGTTCCTACTGTTTTAGCATCATAGTACTTATCGTTCTTAGTGAATGTTGCTTTGTTTCCCTTAACCCACTTAGTCATTGTATAAGCACCATTTGAAATAGTGTATTCTGGCTTAGTACCATAGTTCTTACCACATTTTTCAACGAACTTCTGGTTCTGTGGGAAGTAGCATGGGAATGCCATTAAGTCTGTAAAATATGGAACCTTGTTATCAAGTTCTACTACTAAAGTCTTATCATCTTTAGCTGTAACACCAAGAGTTGCCATCTGTTCATCAGTTGCGTTACTACCTAAATCAATTAAAGTATCTGCATTCTTAACTGAAGCACCTCCGCTACCTAACATATAAGCATAGTTACCAGCTTCTTTGATGATCTTACGCCAAGAATAAACGAAGTCATTTGCAGTAACCTTGTCACCATTTGACCATTTAGCATCTCTTAAGTGGAATGTGTAAGTCTTACCATCTTCGCTTACGTCCCAGCTCTTAGCTAATGCAGGTGCAGTCTTACCTTTGTTGTTAACGGCTGTTAAACCATCTGTAATAGCATGAATTGCGTTGAATGACATACCATCATCAACGACTGTAGAATCCATACCCTGGATATCTAATTCACTTGCAAATCTGAATGTATCAGTATCTGTCTTAGAACCACAGCCAGCTAACATTCCTGCAGCAGTTGCAGCGGTAAGCAATACTTTTACTGTTTTACCTGTTTTCATATATTCTCCTCCTGTAGTATTTTTTGTTTTCTACTATGGTGATAAGTTTAGTCTAAAAATTGTATACTGTCAACATAATTTCACATAAAATTTTGTATTTTAGTGACAATTACCGTTTTTATTCGTACATTTACTAAATTCTAAACAATTGTATATATTTTTTAGTAACTTTTTATCACTTCGAGAGAAGATTGTACTAAATTCCGTACAATAATTCAAATTGTAAAGGACGTATGCACAAAAAAATGAACAATACAAACATGTATTGTTCACTTCTTGTGTTTCTATTTTTTTAGCTTGTTTTGGTAGTCCTGTAATGCTTCTGCCGCATATGCTTCCGCATTCGATTCATTGATCTGATTGTAGTTCTTTGCCTTATTTGTAACCTTTGTAGAGAACTCTTTCTTATAAGTCACAATAGTGCGATAGTCTACTAGCTTGTTATAATCACTGCTCATTGAGTCATAAGACTCTACAAGAGCATACTCATAAGCATGATATGTACTATGGAGTAATGCCTCTAATAGAGTAGTAGAAGCTGCATGGTCTAATTGACTGATATCAAAAGTAATTTCCTTTGATTTATTATTATATTGGGCATAAGGATGTTTCAGATTACTTCCTGCACCTACTTTTATTCTTGCAGATATACCTAGATAGTCTCTCTCATTATTACATATAGTCTGTAATGTGTTGAGCTTTTCTTTACGTTTAAGTTTTGACCAGTTCTGTAGGTTCTTTAATGATTTATCATCATATTTTCTTATATATGCATCTGTATTATTGGTGATCTTTGTAGATGATTGAATAAGTGAAGAACCAAATAGAGTAAAGCTTAATACAATCACAAGTGATAATAGAGAAGCTAAGCCTATTACCAGCTGTGATTTCTCTAATAGTGAGTTGTAGTTTCTTCTTTTTACCTTATAGAAATAGAATCCTATATAGACAAGATCAAGTCCAATAAGTAGTGTCCAGACAATACCTAAAGGTATAGGCAATAGTAATATATAAGCAAGTGTCGTATAGATACCAAAAGGTATAAGTACGTTTGTCGCAATACTTAAGTAGTTTCTTCTATCATCTTTTTCAAAGTAGATGAGTCCAAAGCTGAGTACTGTGAGCAAGAATAATACAAGCTTAGATTGTAGTAAGGAACAGCCTGGAATCACTCTAAAGATAAATATACAGAATATAATAAGAGTAATGAAATAGGCTATGACAGCCCTAATAATGAAATCTTTAAGTGTAAATGTATTATGTTGTTTCATAACTTCGCCTCCTGATATTAATTTTATCGTAAATACAAGTGAAAAAGAAGCCTAAAAGAAAAAGCCAGAGAACTGGCTTAGACATTCGTGAGTTTTTTCTTTTTTACAACTAGATAAGCGATCACAATGGATAGAGAAGTGACTGCCCAGCTGATTGGGTAGACAACTAAGACTGACTGGAATGTATGGATTTTTGCGAAAGCAATAAAGATCCAGGCAAGTCTTAATGCACATGTGAAGACAATACAGAGTACTGTAGAAATCATTGGATTTCCTAGTCCTCTGAGTGCACCTGACATGATTTCTATAGTCATATTAAGTACTTCAAATGCGACTACTATAGAAATACGGATACAGGCTATTTTCACAATGGCAGGATCTGATGTGAATATTCCTGCAAGAATTGGTGAGAAGGTGATGAAGAGTGCACTGATTGCACCTGTAAAAATAGTACCAAGCAACATACACCATCTAATAGACTGGATACATCTTCTGTAGTTTTTAGCACCATAGTTTTGTGATGTAAAGGTAATGGCTGCCTGGGCAAAACCTGTAATTAAGAAATAAGAATACATTTCAAAGTTTAAGGCAACAGTGGATGCAGCGACAATATCAGCACCTAAGCTATTAATAGCTGATTGGATGATGATATTAGAGATATTAAACAACATGCCTTGAATAGCTGCAGGAATGCCTATAATGAGTATTTCTTTTGTATAGACCCATTCCATCTTCATTTTATCTAGTCTGACTTGTAATGCGCCTTCTTCTTTAGATAATATTCTAAAGAGTAATAAAGAGCTAGTGGCATCTGCGATAGTAGTAGCTAAGGCAACACCGGCGACATCTAACTTAAATAAGATGACAAATACTAGATTCAATACTACATTGACCGTACCTGAAATGATTAAACAATAGAGTGGTCTTTTGGTATCTCCACCCGCTCTTAGTATGGCAGATTCAAAGTTATAAATAGTTAAGAAGAACATTCCTATAAAGCATATTCTTAAGTAGAGTACTGCAAGAGGTAGTACTTCTATCGGTGTGGACATGAGTTCTAGTAATGGACGGGCAATAATTTCTCCAATAATAGAAACAATTAAGCCAGTAATAACTGACAATACAAGTGCTGTATGAATAGCCTGATTGGCTCTATCTTCTTTTTGTGCTCCTAAGAAACGCGATATAATAACATTCGCTCCTACTGAGAAGCCTACAAAGATTGTGATAAATAGATTTGTGATTGGGGCAGTACTTCCTACTGCCGCTAATGAATGACTACCTGAAAACTGTCCTACAGTCGCTACATCACAGGAGTTGAATAACTGCTGGATAATACTTGTAGCTGCCAAAGGTAATGCGAATGCAAGGATCTTATCCCATAATGATCCTTCTAATGGATTAATTCTTTTAGCCATGATTTTCCCCCTTCTTGACCTATTCTATCCTTAAAGTATACTTTAAGGTCAATACTTTTTATTCCTACTGAAATACTATACTTATTTATTTTTTATGATGCATTTTTTCTCAATTAGAAATAATTTTCCTATATAATAAAGTTGAAAGGAGGTTTCAGGTATGAAGAAACTATTCACATTATTATTATCGTGTATGTTGGTATTTGGTTTAAGTGCATGTACAAACAATAATAAAGATACAGGTAAGACGGATACAACAACACAGACAGAAGAATCTATGGATGATGCATTCTATAAGGATCTAAAGACAGCTTTAGAAGAAAGATGGAAAATAGAAGAAAAGGATGCAGAACTCACTACAGAAATCTATACTCGTTATGTAAATACTGAACTTAAATATCTAAGTAAGTATGAAAATAAAGAAGATTCGTTTAAGAATCATGAAATTGGTGAAGCAGCTGAAGATTATGTAGAAACTTTGATTGAGGGTAAACAGATGGCTTATCTGATTGATAAGGATTATACTAAATGGCATCAAGAGTATGAAGATGAAGTGTTTGAAGAAAGTACTGAAGCTGTGTATAAGCTCAATAGTATAAAGAAGATTACTTTCGAAAATGAAGAATATCAGAAGATGTTTGATCGTCTTGTGAAATATGGAGAGGAATATAGTAAAAGGGATTAATTATGGATAATATTGTGGTATTAAATGATGCAAATGGAAATGAATTAGAGTTTGAATATCTTGATGTAATCGAACATAATGAAGAAACATATGTTGTGTTGTTACCAGCAGATGAAGAAGCAGATGAGGTAGTGATCTTGAAATGCGAAGAATCAGAGGATGATCCTGATGAAGAAAACTATCGTTCAGTAGACGATGAAGCACTACTTAATGAACTGTTTGAAATCTTTAAAGAAAAGAATGCAGATAACTTTGATTTTGATTAAGAACGAGGGGCACCTGATGGTGCCCCTTTATTGTGCTTCTAATTTTAATAACGCTTCTTTTCTTTCTATTCCACCTGCATAGCCTGTTAAGCTTCCATTACTGCCTAATACTCTATGACAGGGTACTATAATACTTATTCTATTATGTCCTACTGCACCACCTACTGCCTGTGCAGAGAATCTTTTAACACCCCTTCTTTTTGCTAGTATATTCGCAATTTCTCCATAAGTCATAGTACTTCCATAAGGGATATGACATAGAATCTCCCATACTTCCTTTTGGAAATCTGTACCTATAAAGTGAAGAGGAAAATCAATGGATGGCTGTTCTTGTTTAAAGTAGAGATCAAGCCATCTTTTTACTTTTAGAATAAGTTCTGTATCTTTTTCTTCATAAGGTTCTTTTAATCCTGATGCATAATACTTCTGATTCTCAAACCATAAGCCATATACACCTATTTCATCTACTGCGATAAGTATATCTCCTAGTGGTGATTGATAGTGTCCAATATGAGTCATAAGAAGTCCTCCATAATCTTCTTAGCAAGCTTATAAGCACCATATTCTGGTGTATGAATAGGTGGTTCTATTGTTTCATTTAAAACAGGTAGAATATAGTGAGAAGCCTGTTCAAATACGCCTCCTATATAAGAAATACGAGGTGTTGAGTTATATTGTTTTAAGAGTGTTTGTATGAGTGAACGAATTTCTAAGGCTGCCTGTCTATATATTTCTATTGCATAAGGATCTCCCTGATTGGCAGCTAAGCCATTGATATAAGCATAGGATGCAATAGATGTACGATTCATGTTATTCATAAACGTGATGATATCATAATCAATATCTAGATGACATTCTTCCATAATTAGATCATAAAGAACTGTTTTTTCTAGTCTACCATCTATTTCTTTACAGAATGTATGAAACATCTTCTTCGCAATCCAATAAGCACTGCCCTCATCCCCTAATTGATAACCCCAGCCTCCACAACGTGTGAGCTTATTATTCTTAAGTGATAAGGCAATACTGCCTGTACCTGCAATAACGACAATACCATCATGACCATCTAGTGCACCTTCTATCGCAATTCTTACATCACTTTCTACTACAAAAGGTCTAGGGCCAAATGCTTCTTTACAAATATATTCTATTTTATCTCTTAATTCTTTTTGTTGGCCATATCCTGCTAGTCCCGCACCAATAATTGCATTATGATCAGGATCTAGCTGATTGACACCATCTCTTAATATTTCAATGGCTTGATCTTGTGGCTGAGTGAGAACATGTACTGTAGGAAGTATTAGTTCTTTTAAACGTGTTCCATTCTCATCAAAGAGAACCATCTTTGTTTTTGTACCTCCGCCATCTATACCTATATACAACATTTCTGTTACCTCATAGTTTTAGTGATACTTCCATTGTTTTTTAGTAGAGCTTCTTCACATTCTTTTTCATCTTTACCTGTTAAACCAGATAGAATCGCAATCTTTACATTGTAGTGACATTTAGTTAATAATCTGATTGATTCTTCTTCAGAACAATCTAAAGATTGTGAGACAATATTGATGGCTCTTGTTTTAAGTTTTTCATTGGTAGGCTGTAAATCAACCATGAGATTTTTATAGACCTTTCCTCTTTTAATCATGGCAGAAGTAGAAATCATATTTAAAATAAGTTTTTGGGCAGTACCTGCCTTCATTCTCGTAGAACCAGTAATGACTTCTGGACCTGTAATGACTTCAATTGGATAGTGGGAGTATTTTGATATTTCTCCATTATGAACACAACAGATAGAAACTGTCTGGCATCCTAATGTGCGCGCATATTCAAGTCCGCCAATGACATAAGGTGTTCTGCCTGATGCTGCAATACCACATACAACATCTTTGTCTGTTAAGTGAATATTCTTTAAGTCCTCCACAGCAAGATCCTGAGAATCTTCTGCACCTTCTATAGCTTCTGTGAGCGCTTCTTTTCCACCTGCGATTAATCCCTGTACAAGTGTAGAATTCACACCATATGTAGGAGGACATTCCGAAGCATCTAATACACCTAATCTACCTGATGTACCTGCACCAATATAAATCAATCGACCGCCTTTACACATCTGGTGATAAATACAATCAACCGCAATTGATATTTGTGGTAGAACATCTTTTACAGCTAAAGCCACTTTCTGATCTTCATTATTAATAGTAGTAAGAATATCTATAGTAGACATTTCATCTATATGTAATGAATCAGGATTAGACTGCTCTGTATCTAATTGATTTAAGTTCATTGTTGGTTCCTCCTTTCTATATCATTATAAGCGTGATGAAATCTCATTTCTATAATAAAAGACCCATAGTGAAATATGAGTCTACTTTTTGAGTATAGAGACATTGTCTTTAGAATCTATGAGATTCTTTTTATGGTCTTCAAAGTTCTTTTTAAACACACCGTAATACAATAAATCAGTTATCACAAATGAAGAGATACGAGAAGAGATAGCACCTAGACGTAATTCTTTTTCTTCACTTGGTACTTTAAGTGAATAGTTACTAAGTTTAGAGATTGGATTAGGATTAATCTGTGTAATAGAGATAAATGATATTTGTTTTTCATGTAATACTTTAGCGATATCTACTAAACCAGTGGTAGAACCTGAGTAACTGATAATAAGTGCTGCATCATTTTGATCCATGCTTTGGGTAAAAGTCATCTGTACATGTAAGTCAGGATTATATATCACCTTCTTACCTATACGCATGAGCTTTTGATAGATATCTAAATCAATAACTGATGAACCACCTACACCAAAGAGATAGATAGTAGATGCATCGTTAAGTAAGTCTATAGATGCTTCTAGTGTATCTATGTTGATTAACTGATATGTTTTTAAGACTGTATTCATGTTTAGCCTACAGCCTTTTTCTACTAGTGTACCAATATCATCATTTACATCAAAGATTAAATCTACTTCTTGTTTTTCTTCTTTTGTAGATTGGGCTAAGTTCATCTTTAGATCACTAAAGCCTTTAAAACCTATCTTCTTTGAGAAACGGATAATAGCAGCCGCAGAGGTATTTGTCTTCTCACCTAGTACTTGTGCAGAATCCTGTAAAACATCATTTTCTAGTATGTATTCAGCTATGAGTTTTTCTGTAGGTGTATAGCTATCATTGTATTCTTTAATTCTTAAGTATGCATTCATAGGATCACCTCCGATTAATCCTATTATAGCATATGCAAAGAGTTGTTTTGTATATAAAAATATCCCCTGAAGAGGGGATTGGAAATCATGAGGTTTCCGCATTTATCATTTTATAGAAAACGTGAACTTATTTATGAAGAATATAGGAAAGCATCATAAGTGAATTGTTCACATCATTTTATTCAATGCTTAAGAAGATTACCAAGATTCAATCTATTTCATTGTCCTTCTTATGATTTTTTTGTTCATTATTCTTATTAAATTATATTTTTCCTTCAAGATTTAAATATATCACTTTGCCGTAAAATATAATTCTTTTTACCTTTATGTTTTTTAACTTTTTTCCTCTATTCTTACCCTTTAACATTTTATTCCAATATTCATCTATTTCTTTATTAGTTAAACTATCGTCAAATACCTTTGAATAGTTTATGAATTGTTCTTTGATATCGTCATTAGTCACACTATCGGAATGATTTAGAACAGCAACTGCCATTTTATTCCCAAACATGTTTTTACGTTGTATCCATATTTCTAATTTCTCGTTTGATATATCAACTATACTAGGCGAATCTTTTCCTTCAAGTTTTTTCATACTTACCATATCACTAGTAATATCTGGATCATTAATTTCGTTATATTTATTCAAAAAAGAATTAATACTTTCATCTTTTTTATAAATCAACTTTTCTTTTACCTTTTTCTTAAATCCAAAGAAACTATTTTCTAATATGTCTTTAGTTGTACTTTTTGATTTATTTGTTGTACCACAACTTACTAATACCAAGCAAAGAAGCAGTATGATTATTCTTTTCACATTAACACTCCCATTCACTTTACATTGCACTAAACATTACTATTTGTTAAATCCGTATTTTGATTTCACATTTATACCATATCCAATAATTGCACCAACTATACCACCGACAATATGTGTCATATTTGAAATATTATTCTGAACCGCAATACCTTCATATACCTGCTGCCCAATAAAAATAGCTGCAACCAATATAAATGTAAAAGGAATTTCTCCTTCTCTAAAATCTGTAAATGAAGCATGCATTATAAATGCAAATACTACTTCACTCTACTTCTTGTGGTTTTTCTTCTTTAGTAGATTGAGAAACGGATATTAGCTGTTGCAGAATCTTGTAAGATATAGTCAGCTATTAGATTTTCTGTAAAGGTATAGCTATCTATTCTTAAGTATGCATTCATAGGATTACCACCGATTAACTATATTATAACATATGAAAAGAATTGTTTTGAATATGAAAATATCCCCTGAAGAGGGGATTGAGAACTATTTTAAATAATCTTAATTACATTACTCATCATCTATCAAATTAAAACTATTGAGCATTTTATGTTTTACTTTCTTAGCCATACCTGGATCTAACTTATTCAAAAACATTTCAAAATCAATTTGTGATTTTGTTTTTATTTCTTTTAATTTTTTAGCATCCGCAATCTTTCTTTTTGCTTCACTTTTAGGATATCCACCACCAAATGGTTCTGAAAATAATGCTTGGATTGTTTTCTCTAAATTCTTTTCACCTGTATATGTATATTCTTCTCCAAGAGGTAAAGATACTACATTTCCGTTATTGATCTGTGCAAATAAATAAGCATCTTTCGCAGTTGGAACATACCCACATAAAACACCAGGCATACTATTACAAGCAAGCATCATCCCTTGCCCTGAAGAACATCCAGTTACCACAAAATCAACTATATGGCTGTTTATAAGCATTCCAATCAACAACGCAATCTCAACATAAGTATAGTTTTCATCTTCATCTACAAAACATCCAAAATTAATAACTTCTGCATCTTTTGCATATTTCTTTGTATATTTATAAAGCATCTCATTTTTTGATACTTGTGAACTTGCTTGTACTACTGCTATCTTCATTGATATTCCTCCAATAGTGTATCTATGTTTATAAGACTGTATTCATATTTAATCTGCTTTTTGCATCTTTAGATCACTAAGCCCTTAAAACCTGTTCTCTTTGAGAAACGTATATTAACTGTTGCAGAATCTTGTAGGATATAGTCAGCCATTAGCTTTTCTGTAAGAGTATAGCTATCAATCTTAAGTATGCATTCATAGGATTAACACCATTATAGCATATAAGAAGAATTGTTATGTATATGGAAATATCCCCTAAGCAGGGGTTACTTAATCTGAATAAAAATTGAAAGAGAAAACAAATTTTACCCTAAAAAAAGTGCATAAAGCCCCTTTCCCCAAATGGAAGGCTATTCTATTTGAGGTGAGTTCGTAGATTCTTTTCTGATGAGTTGTAGAATCTCTGCTTCAGATAAGCCGGTGCGGCTGAGCTGATTGAAGGCATTTCGTAAATTATTTTTAACGTATTCGATTCGCTGCTTCTTTGTTGTTTCAACATCTGCCATGTCTGTTGGGTTAAATACTTCACCGGTTTTTAAAAGGTGATAGACAGCAGTAAGTATTTTTCTTGCAATCGCAATGATAGCTCGCTTCTTACCGCGTCTTTTAGATATCTTTTTAAATTTGGCTGCATAGTAATCGCAGTTCTTATCTTTTACGGCAGCATGTGCAACCTGAACAAGACAAGGCTTAAGATAAACACCAGCTTTTGAAACTTTAACCGATTTCTTTTTGCCAGCTGATTCATTACATCCAGGAGCTAATCCAGCCCATGAAGCAAGTTTACGATGAGAGGACCACTGAGACATATCGGTGCCGATTTCAGAGATAATGGTAATAGCAGATTTTCTATTGATTCCTGGTATTGTACAAAGAATCTGTATGTATTCTTCGTAGTTGGCAACCATCAAGTCAATATGGTGCTGTATTTCATCAAGAAGAGAATCAAGATATTCCATATGTTTCTGAACGATTTTAATTCTGTCCTTTTGAAACTGATTTAGTTGAATACCATCAACAGCACTAAGGATGTCTTCATGAGATGCTTTACAACCGGCATGAACTTTAGAAAGAATATCTTCACTTGTATATGGATCATTTGATAAAATAGTATCGACAATAGCGGAAGCAGATTTACCAAAGATATCAGAAAAAACAATATCAAGTTTACAGTTTCCAGTAGTCAAAGCGTTTTGGAAACGATTCTTTTCAGAAGAACGCATATTGACAAGTTTATACTGATAGCGGGTAAATTCCCTGAGGACGCGGATATCCTTTTCAGGGATATAGCTGGATCTGACAATACCGAATTTAAAGAGGTCGGCAATCCATTTGGCATCCTTATTGTCATCCTTCTCACCTTTGATAGCCTTGACCCATTTAGGATTGGCAACAACGACATTAGAAATATGGCCTTCTAATGCATTGTATACAGGGATATAGTACTTGCCGGTTGATTCCATGCATACATTTTGACAGTTGTTTTCAATAAGCCAATTCTTGAATTGAATGAGTTGGTTATTGAAGGTTGAGAATCTTTTTTTAATGTACTTGGGTTTGACGGATTCAGAGATGCAGATAACAGCAACAATGAAAGATTTGTGCACGTCAACACCACAAGATCTAGGGTAAACAATCTCCATAAATAAAAGGCTCCTTATAAGAATATAGAGAAGGAGCTCAGTGACTGACTGATCAACACTAAAAGATTAAACTCAAGTCAATGATTAATCTGCAGACTTAAAAGACATACTCATGTGTGCTTGAAAAGATCAGCCTTGCACTGGTTATTATACTGTTTTGACTTGAACGAGTTGCAAGAATCTACAACTCACCCCACCGTGCTTTGTAGTGTAAGACTCCTTCAATTAAAATATAAAATAAGATGCCTGCACAAACAAGAATTATTCATTTCTATGTGTGCCTTGGAGCTGCAGGCGGAAAGGAATGTGAGGTTATTATGAACGATTTTTGATCTGAATGCACTACAGCTCTCAGAGAAGAGATTTCCGTCCCCAACAGGGGTTAACTATTATGAATTATTTGAAGCACTCTATGGCGATGACTATGAAGTCATTGACACAAGTTTTCGTCCCCAACAGGGGTTAACTATTATGAATCAAATATGACAACAAAGAAGGTTACAACAACAGTTTCCGTCCCTAACAGGGGTTAACTATTATGAATAAAGTCATGGTATAACATTAGAAAAATTGGATGAAGTTTCCGTCCCCAACAGGGGTTAACTATTATGAATCAAAAGAAAGGCTTAAAGGAATTAGGAAAAATCTTGTTTCCGTCCCCAACAGGGGTTAACTATTATGAATATTTCCATGGTTCTTACTGGCAATAACTGGAACTCAGCAGAAGTGTTTCCGTCCCCAACAGGGGTTAACTATTATGAATCTTCCGGTTCAACAGCAACCTCGACTTTGTCTCCCTTTGCATGAGTTGCAGGTTCCTGTGTCTTGTTTCCATCGGTTACAAAAGAGGTCGTCCCATTTTGCGTCTGGCTAAGTGTCGCTACATAGTCCTGAGCAATCTCGCTCTCAATCCCTGATTCTTCCGCATAAACGACAGAGATAGGAACTGCTGAGGAGAATGCCATCAGAAAAGAAAGCGTCGAAGCCACACTTCTTTTTAAGATAGTTTTCTTCAATTGGAATACTCCTTTCTTTTTAGAACTTTTAGTTCTTTGATATCTTACACATCAGCAGTAGAGCATTGTAGCGGATGATTTCTACATTGGACTTAAGCCAATGGAAAGACCGAAAATTGTTTTCGACCGGTTATCCCTTTCCGGTCTATTTTTGGTACGATAAAAACAGTACCGATTATAATATGTAAGAAAAACATTTTTAAACTCGTTCGATTGCACTAAAAATCGGAGACTTTTTTATTTTTTGTCGCTCAATTTAAGAAAAGTGTTGCTATAGGCTATCTTATTCAGCAAAAATACCATAACGATACTCGTAATACGCTTCCTTAAGTGAAATAGGCATAGGTGTAGCTCTTACCATTTCATTACTGAAAGCTTCGGTATCTATAATCATTCTAAGGATCTCAGAAGCCATTTCCTCTTTCTTGAACTTATAGTTAGCCTGCTTCTTGAGAAGCAGGAAATCTAGATACCCCTGTATGTATCTGGTTCCAACGCCTCTTGTTGTCTGTATCATTGAGCTTACTTCTGTCATCATCTGATTGACAGCACCTAATGATTTACCATCATCAGTAAGATATTTCTTCTCTATAGGAGATGTTTTAATCTTATTGTTTACTGCTTCAAGATAGTTGGCAAACTGCTGTATGCTTGCCTTTGAATCTGATATGAACTCTTTCACATCTTCAAAGTAGTCTTCATTCGCTTTATATTTATCGAATGATTCACTTCCAAGACCTGATACCTGCATCATCATATGATCATTTTCATCTGTAACACATACAATGGCAACCTTATGATGAGATATTCCTCTATATGCAGCCTGTTTACCTCTTTTCTTTGAGTATCTGGGCATATTCTGAGGGCGTGTTCCCTTTAGGTTGATACTTTTATACTGTGTATCTATTTCAACTTCACCAGATAATTTCTGATGACCCATGATTTCAGATGCTGCATGATAAAGTTTATGACGCATATAGAAGCAGGTTGTCTTGCTTGTTCCTAAGATGTGAGCTTCATTATCTAGAGTCATTTTATATAGCTCTAGTTCAATGAAGTGACGCCACTGGTCTAGAGTGAAGTGAGACCAGTAAAATAAGGTATTGGTTCTATCACCAAAGGATTTGTGACAGTCAAGACAGATATATCTCTGGTGACCGTTCTTATCCTTTCCATTCTTCTTGAAATGAACTGAACCACAGAAAGGGCATGCCTTATGAGATGGATCAATATCTTCATCATTCTGTTCATATAATGATTCAATAAGCTTGTTTACATAATCCTTATCCTTAGATCTTAAATAGTTTTTTACCTGGTTTTCAGTTATCATAGCACTCACCTAACCTTTTAAGATTATTTTACAACTATTCAAAAAATCATGACTTGAGTTAGAGTGCTATAAAGTAGAAAATTAGGCGTTAAGTTAAATTTAATGATCTAGTAGCAACATTTTTCATAAACTGAGCGTTTTTTGTTTGTAATTGAATCATCACAAGAAAAAATAGGCAAAAAATAGATCCAACCATCTATGATCGAGTCTATCCATTTCTTATTTAAACTAGGACAATATTAATTTGTTTTTCTTTTTCCACAAGAAGAACATTTCTGACCGGTAACTACTGTTTCTGTCCAGGCCGCTTTATCAGTAACAGTTTTTGTACCAACTTTTACTCTCTGAGTTTCGTATACAGCGTCGTGATGAACTGTTTCGTAAATATCTCGAGAACTACAAGAATGTCCATACTCTAACATGTGGTCGGTCATCTCACTAGGGTTGGATGTACTAAATCCACATTGACGGCACGTCTTTACGGTCTTAACGTAAACTTTCTCATTCCAGGCATCTTTTACTTTAACCTGTCTATTTTCATAAACATCTTCCTGATGAGTTTCTGCTGGATGATTCACAGTTTTTGTAACGTTAACCCAGGTGTGTGTGTGAGATGGCTTGTTGTTTGAGCTGCTTCCACTATTTGAATTGTTTGAACCAGAATTTGGTTTGCTAGAGCTTCCTCCATTGTTTGAACCAGAACTTGGTTTGTTTGTGCTACCAGAATTGTCTTTACTACCAGATGTAGAAGGCTTTTTAGTTTCTTCCTTCTTATCATCCTTTTTCGCTTCTTCTTTCTTAGTTTCTTCTTCTGGACTCATTGTTGGTGTAGCTGTAGTTTCAGTTTTTACTTCTGTATTAGTAGAAGCATCAACCACGTCGCCTCCAGTTACAGTTGTAGAAGCAGGAGCTTTCTGTTCTGTTTTAACTTCGGTTCCATCAGACTTTTTAACAGTTTCTCCATTATCTGTACGGACTAGTTTATTCTGGTCAGCAAGCTTTTGCGCTTCATCCTTGTTTACAACGACTGTATCTTTTTTAACCTTAACTGTTTCAGTTTTAGTCTTATCAGTAGATTCTTTATCTGTCTTGGTTTTATCAGTAGACAACTTATCCTTTACAGTTTCAGACTTGATGAAAGCATCTTTGAATGCGTCATAAGCTGTGCGATCAGTTGTAATACCGAAGGTAATCTTATAATTTCCTGTTTTTGAAGTGTCTACTTTAGAACTGTCTACATCAATACCTTTTACGATAGAGCTATCGTATAACACTCCATCAAGGTAATCCACGTCCTTGGAACCTTCTAATACATACATATCATCGATACCAGTATATGTATCTTTGATTGCGTCCTCGTCAAGCTTAGTCGAATTCGTTGCTACTTTATTCGTACTTTCCACTTTTGTGTCTTTCTTTGCGCCACATCCTGTTGCTGCTCCAGCAACCATGAGCGCAGCTAAAATCATTGAAATTCTTTTTACATTCTTGTTTGCCATTGTTTGTTCCTCCTGTGCAATATAAATTTTTTCCATGAGCTTTTTGAAGTCACTCATGATTCGAAGCTTTCTTCTTCGCCTCTCGCTATATATATGTCAGAAAATGCAAAATTCTTCATTTTTACATACAGCTATTTTCCTGTATCTAATTTTAGGAACATTTTTGGGCAAATATAGTAGCTTTATCATAATTTTGGCAGAACACCCCCACCTCTATAGGTGGTGGGATGAATGCCTTCTAAAATATTTTGGCTTACGCCTCCGACCATGAAACTGTCGGGTTCTTCCCTTGCGGGAGTGGTTCACATCGCCAATGTTAATAACAGTTTCCGTCCCCAACAGGGGTTAACCATTATGAATATTGAAGCTGAAGACATCCAAAAAATATTTGCTAAGGGTTTCCGTCCCCAACAGGGGTTAACCATTATGAATTTGAAATATGCGACATCAGATGAAGTTGATTTGCCGGATGTTTCCGTCCCCAACAGGGGTTAACCATTATGAATATTAGCGGAGTTAGCGAAAGAATTAGGTCATACATCGTTTCCGTCCCCAACAGGGGTTAACCATTATGAATCTTCAAAAGGAGAAATTATATATTTAACAAAAGAAGATGAGTTTCCGTCCCCAACAGGGGTTAACCATTATGAATTGGAAAGATCGGAACAACAGGCAGACAGTTTGAGGGTTTCCGTCCCCAACAGGGGTTAACCATTATGAATTTTTCATTTTATCATTTTCAACCTCTTTTTTTTTATTAGGAAAGTTTCCGTCCCCAACAGGGGTTAACCATTATGAATACTTATAGAGTTAATAATGATTACATCATGGTAGTGTTTCCGTCCCCAACAGGGGTTAACCATTATGAATCCTTACCTACAAAACCCTGATAAACACTACTTAAAATAACCAAAATGCGTGGCAAAACTACTTTTAGTATTCATAACCATAAGATTTCCTACAAAACCTTCATTTTTCCCAGTATTTGTCAGTAGCGTGGCAAAAAGTATAGATAAGAGTGTTCTATATCATCAAGAACACTCTTATCATACTTTAATTAATCAATTCTTTCAATAATCAACTGATTCATCAAATCATAACTATTCCAGTATTCATCCTTAATATCTAAATCTGTATAACTAAATACTTTCTCTATCTTTTTCATAATCGCATTAGAAGAGAAGTTAGTCTTATCCTTTATTACATCATCTGTAACACAAACCATTTCATGTGCTGTAATATTACGAATATTACCTTCTACACTACGTAGATCTGAAACTAGATTTGCTGCTTCTTTTCTACTACTAGGTATGAAATCATTCAATAATACAACCAATGGTTCAGAATATATAGGACCTTCTTTAAAACCATTTAAATAGTAATTATTCAATGATTTCAAAACATCACTATCATTTAGTTTATCTAAATCCCATACACGCATAGAATGCTTTTTCTTCTTCTCTATTTTACAATACTTATTAATATCAATGCCTATTTCATGTTTTAATACCAATTCAAATAAGTCCACAAATAAAGGTGTAATAGATCTAATAAAGTCTGCATATTCATGTCTTCTTCTCTTTACATCAATATTTAATGCATACTCAAATAGTTTAATACCTTTATCATCCTTTACAGGAAAACAATAAGCCTTTTCCTTTAAAGACATCTCTAATGCTTTCTTATAATCCAATGATTCTCTATACTTAGCCATTTCAATCAAAGAATAATAACCTTTATCCATAGCACTCTTCTTAATAGTCTTAGCTACTTGTAATGCTGCAGAATAATCATAAGCTTCTATATGCTTCTTAATAATTTCTTCTTTCTTAATAATAGCTAATGTAGGACATTCTACTTCTATACATCTATTTGCAGAATCTGGGTTATTATCTTCATCTAATTCCCATAAAGTCTCATAATCATTTTCTTTATGAGAATGTTCATTAAGTTTACCTGTTGGTGTTACAACCTGTATTGTACGACAAGGTAATTCTCCTAATGTCTTTAATACAACTAACCCACTCTTCATTGCTGGTGTACCAGAAGATATATTTAAAAGGAATTCATCATCTTCATCCATATCTCCCATAATATCCATTAATATATTTCTGAAATCCTTATAGAAGTAATCAAACTCTTGTACTCTTGTAAGTTCTTTACGTTCTATATATTCCACATCTATATGTCTATTCTGTAATTCAGCTAATTTCTCTATGCAGTATCCATATGGATTATACTTGTGATGCTTTTCAGCCATCTCCTTAGATAAATATAAAATAACTTTATCTGGCTTATACTGTCTGCATATATGCAACATAGAACCATCTCTGTAGTTATTTTCAGATATTGGATCAGTACCTCCTACAGGAGAAAACAAAATCTTTTTACCCATGTTATATCACAATAATATCCTCAGATTCTTCACTTTCATCTTTACCCCAGGATATTATCTGCCCCTTTCCATTAATCTTGTATATTCTTACACTATCTTGAGTCCCTATTCTTTTAGGTATACCTTTGACTAGTTTATCAAATTTATTCTTTCTTAAGTGTGCTTCAAAAGCTGATTTCTGTACTCTTACTCCATAGCCTGATAACCATTTCGCAAATCTTTGTCTCTTTCTATTATCCACAATATCATAGATAATCAATACGAACACTTTTCTGATTGATTTATTCTCATCAACCTCAAAGAAATAATCTTCTCTTTCCATAATGATCACCTAATCATAATAGGAGAATACATTGATACATCTTCATGTATAATAGCGTCTACTAGTGAACTCATTTGAAAAGATATCGCACTTCTGAAACTTACTGGATAATCAATATAATCTAAGTATTTCTGACATATCTGAAACTTATTTTCTAGTTTCTTGATGAATTTATTCAATGCTTGTTTAGAGATATAAATCCCTTCTCCATCATCTGAATAAAATTCATCAATATGCACTTCATGTCCATTGATCATACTCATAACAGTAGAGTCTATAAGAACAGCTCTCCATTCTTCCATCATATCACTTGCAAGTGTTGGATGTTTTTCTGCATCTCTAAGAAGAAATCCAAAGTATGCATTTAAACCTTTTATCTCTATTTCCCCATAGAGTTCATTCATCAAGATAGAATAGCCTAGACTCAACATAGAATTAAATGCATCACGAGGCGGTCTTTTACTTCTTCCTTCAAACTTAAATGCATCATCAATACAGATGGATAAGCCTTTAAAATAATACTTTGCAGCACATCCTTCATATCCCATGAGTTCTTCTATATTCTTTACACAATTCACTTTTCTTAAAGCGCTCTTCATATGTAATTCAATATCACTTATATTATGATTTGTGCTTTTAGAATATCTTCTCAATACTACAATCTGATTGTGTATCTTAGCATAAATGATTTTCTTAGAAAGTTCTAATGCGAATGGTTGGTCATATAAACCTGCCTGCTTTCTTTGAAGAGAAACTTTAATATGACCTGTTGAAGATAACCTGCCAAAATAGTGACCACCCTTAGAAAAATAAGATAAAGAAATACCTTTCTTTAAACATTCTTGGATACATTGTGTTGTGACTTGTGCGTGCCCTAATAAAGTAATACCGTCAATACTTTCTACTGGAATAGTACGAACCATTCCATCTTTATACTTGACTGTTATTCTATTATCCTGTTTACCTATCACACAATTACTTTTATCAATATACAATATACTCATAACGCTTCCTCCTTGTATTGTCCCTTAAAAGAGAAGGAGAAAGCTGATACTTGGTTACCCAAGTATCAGTTAAGTTCTTCTATTTTGTCTAATTGACATAAACCCATTTGTAGTAACTGATCATGATAATATGTACATTTGATTGTATGTGGAGAAATACCATAGAGACGTAAGTCATCCTCATGTTTATGAAGATTACGTCTTGTCTTCTTATCAAATGTTGTTGTATTAACCATAATCTGCTGAACTATACGCACTGTTTGTTCACTGTCTTCTCCATCAAATAGTGGATAAACAGCTGTTTTACTAGCATATCCACTTCCTCCACCTAGAAATACAGATTCATCATCTATGTACTGAACTGCAGTGAATGGTTCAACAAAATACTTATTATAATTGTCATCAAAGTAGTTAATGGATTCTAAAATATCCTCTTTAGTATATGGACAGATGCTTGTATCAATAGTAACTGTAAATACAATGTCTGTACCAGGCTTTAAGCACTCTCTTACTGAAGGTAAGTTTTTAGCCCCCTTCTTAACATGTACATCTACTTTTTGAGCTAATGTAAGATCTTCTACTGATAATGGTTCACTATCACTCACAATAAATCCAGCCATTATATCATTGACTGCATCATCATACTTTGTATCTGGTCTATGTAATGTTCTAAAGGTTTTTGCTTCAATATCCTGGATATTTCTAGATAAATATCTCTTTTTGTTGGTTTCTTTTTCAAATACTTTCTCTTTGAACTGCTTTCTTTGAATCGTATAATCCTTTGAATGATTAATTAATCTATCTGCAAGAAAGATTGTTCTAAACATACCTTTAAGAGAACTACCTGGAACATAAGGATTTCCATAAGGATCCTTTACAAACTCCAACATGACATTTCTTCTTTTCGTTTCTTCGATATCCCCTTTATCCAAAGTATACTTAATACATTTATCAATAATAGAATTATTAATCTGATTCTTCTTTATCCAAACACCTAAATTTTCATGTTCATCTAACATAAAAGCTTCAAAAGAATTGAGCTTATTGATTTTCTTTAGTTCTAGATAAAACTTTGCGATATCAATGACTGCAATCTGATTATTCTTATAGAACAAGTATTCCTTTTTAGATAATTCTTTCCCACTCCCAATAAATACAGGGCCTACTACTTTTAAATGTATACGATAAGACTTTAAATAGTTCTTCATACTTCTACCCCCATAAATAATGGTTTTGCATACTTATACACAGAATGGTTCCCACCTGAAGATACATCATAAACATCTCCCTCATAAGTCTTATTAAAGCAAGAACCTGCTTTAAATAAGTAAATATCTTTCTTTCTACGCTGTTCTTTAGAATAAGTATATGAGTCTACGAAACCACTTCTTTTTACAAGTAAATAACGTGAATCATCTAAAACATCATCTAGTTCATCTTCTGTAGGAAGAGATACTGAGAGCGTCATGACTTCACCTTTTGTATTAAGACGTTTATTTAATTCTTTTGGTAATTCTGCTATTTCTAAATCAAAGTGTCCTAAGCCAGAATTCTTCTTACCACCAATACCTGATAAACTTAACATTTCGAATAATTCATCAAATAAGTCTAATATTTCTTGAGAATCATAACCTACAACTATATATAAGCCATTCTCTTCTTTAAATCGATAAATACCTACACGATAAGGAACTGCTTCTTCGTTTCCTCTAATTGATGCAGAAGTTTTTAATGCATGTACACCTAATTTTTTAATATCAGAACCTTTATTAATAGGATATTGTCCTTTAAGATACTGATCTAATAAAGAAACCTGTATATATTCTAGTTTCTTAAACTTCTTACGTGTTGTCATATCTTCACTTTGAACCACCTGTTCAATCTTCTTCATTGGTTTAGGAATAAAAAACTCTTGATTCATATAAGGAAATGCATCAGAGAATACCAAATGATTCTCTTTAACACTTTTTAATAATGTCTCTAACTTATCAATCTTAAGTGCTTCTATACATAAAGCAGAAAAGAGAGTATCTGCCTGAAAAGTGATTTCTGATTTTTCTAAGGAATGTTCACCAAAATGTACACCCTGTGTAAAAATCATTTTATAAATCTTATAGTTCATGGTGCCTACCACCTTTCATTATTGAGATACTTTACTTAAAATCTCATTGATTTTATCTTTTACACTCTTATCTAATTGACCAATTGCTGCTTTTGCATGTAAATTAGTGAATTTAACTTTACCATATCCTCTAGAACCACTACCACCTAAATAATCAAACTGAAGCATCTTGAAGGCTTCTGCAATGAGTTCAATATCTTCATATAAATCATCCATATTATCTACTTCATAAAGGATATCTAAATCAAATTCTGAACCTCTTACAACTCTTTCAATCTGTCTTGGATTCGCAACTGCAGTAGCACGGTTAATTGTATTTTCAAACTTAACTTCTGTTAAGCTGTTTAGACCTTTATTTCTTAATTCATCAGCATTAGAAAGAATCATATCAGAAATCTGGATTCTACTCTTTTTTATATGATTCTTTTCGGCACTACCAAATACTCTTTTGATTCTTTCACAATCCTGATCAGGTTTATCCGCAACTGATTCATTATATTCTTTCGCAAGTAGTGTACGCATCTTTCCTTTTAATGAGCTTCCTGGAATCATTGGACAACCTGAAAGTACATCTTTAATAACTGGAGAATCAACTGCACCAATTGCAGCAAAAGCTGACGAACCTCCAATATGCATTCCTGTTAATACTTCAATTTTTCCTTTAATCTGAATTTTTGTATACATAATCCTACTGATCCTTTCCACCATGATATTTATGGAATGCAACTAATGCTTCCATATACTGATAATATTGAATATATCTTTTTCTAGTTTTAATACTTTTTAAGAAAGGAAGAAGCTTAGCTGTTTCAATAAAGCTTTTCACTTTCTCATCTCGACCTGCTTCATAATAGAATCTTACTGTGAGATAACTTACTCTATCTAATAATTCTTCAGATAAGTTCTCTTCTGGGTATTCTAATACTTCATTGAGGATATCTGCAGACATAGCCAATAAGTTTCTAATTTGTGAAACTGTTAATAATCCAACAGGTTTCCCCCTCTGATTCTTTTTTGTTTTTAATACTTTAATTGTATTTTCTACTTTATCTAGATCTAAACTCATAAACTACTCCTCACTTTCTCTTAGAGAATAAACAAATATGTTAATAGCTGTCTTTAGTTCACGACAGTCTTTTTCATTTTGATACCACTTATACATATGATCTGAGAATTCTTTATATGCTTCTTTTTCAGCTATAGTTGCTTTAGAATTAGGTTCCATTCTTGCAAGTAAGTAAACAAATCTCGCAAAGTTAATTCCTTCATTTCTCTTTCTAATTAACTCTAATAAGTGATATAAGAACGCTTTTCCTCTTTCTGTATCAGACTTATCACCATTCATAGACTTTCCAAAGAACTGGTCTAATACTGCATATTTCTCTTTAATAACTCTTTCTGTAAAGTCACCCCAGGTATATGTACCATCACTAATATGATCTTCTTCACCTTCTTTATGATCTTTACCATCTTCAAATAATGTGATTGAATTCTTACCTTCATGACCTTTAGACTTATCTTCCATTTCTGCCACTTCATCAGCAATAACACTAATTGGATAAGTAGATGTATATAAACCAATACCACCTGATATAGTGAGTGTATTTTCTGTATAAGCCTTTAAAGAATCTTTTATATCAACAGCAAGTTCAATGACATCATTCCATGCACCAACTATAAATAAGTCATCTCCACCTGAATAAACAATAGCTGCATGACGTGGATGACCTTCTTCATAATCAATATAATAAGACCCTTTCTCTAAAATACTCTTGATATGATATTTAAAGAATAAAGATAACTGTCTTGATAATGTGGCTGTACGAGAGAGTGTCATATACTTATCTGGAAAACCTGCTACAAAGGCATGTCCTAAGTTATCTACATCCGCTCTAAGTACAGCAATTCTCTTGATACCTTTTGATTTCTCAGCCAACTTTACAAATTCATCTTCAGAATGATAATCCCCTACCCATAGTTTAGTAGAAATACTCTTACCTGTATGAGGGTTATTCTTACAATAGGCTCTTACAAAAGAGTCATCGTTGACCATTCTTTCTTTTAGAGTTTCTTCACTATCAGATACAAGGTAATAGTCACCAGGTAATGGTAAACCCTGTTTACTTTGTTTAGTGATAGAGAAGAAATCCATATCCATTAATTTCTTAGAGAATTTAATTAAAGATTCACAGATAGAACATTCTCCATTCTCATTCACTTTGCCTAGTCTCTTACATACTCTACATTCTCTTTCATAGTCATCTGCCTGTATCTTGTTTAATGCGATGATTTCTGTGGCTGTATAACGATGAGATTTGTTTAATGAAAGCTTTGTAGAGAGATCTCTATAAAGTGCTGAATAAGAACCGTTTGGTTCATTCTGTAGATCTTTACTACTGCAAGGAACATAAGCACCTGCAATATATAGAGCTGTCTGGAAGTGTTTTAAGAACCACTTATTCACATTATTGATTTCTTCATCAAATAGTGTTTGTGTTTCTTTCGTATTAGGCAGAATCATATAGCAATGACCACCACCACTATAAATAAGATTGGCACGTGAAAGATGAAGTTTATCTAATAGTGTATCAATAATATGTTCCATCATGATTTCTAGATAGAAAGAACGTGAACGTAAAGATTTCAATGCACTCTTAGTTGTAATAGTGTAAATAAACTTCTGTATTCCAGAGATATCTAGTGAAGCAAGTAAGAATGCTTTCTTATCATAGAATAGAGATGCATTCTTATATAACTCTGTCTTGTAATCAGTAATATTTTGTTTCTTTAAGTAGGCATAGATAGCACTGGCGAATGCAGCTGTGAGTTTTACATGATCATATAGTGATATATCAGCCACTTCTTTCTTAGATGTAGAAGAAGGCACAAATGATAAATTGGCTTCTAATACTTCTAATAATGAATTGATATAAGCATGATCTTTTAAATCTAATCCATTCAAGTTAGAAGATATATTACTTAATATTTCACTGTATTGTGATGGATTGAATTCTGTTTTTGTATTGGTAGGATAGTTGATATTATCCTTTAAACTTCCAGCATGATAATATAAATTACCTTTATTCCCATTTAAGAGATTAAATACAGGTTGTAATGCAGTATGTATTTCAAATCCTTTGTCTTCTATTTCTTTGTTTCTTCTATCTGCACCAGAAGCGATATTATCCGCAATATAAGTAATATACGCAATAGAATCATCTTCAATAGAAGATTGACGTAAAGCATCAGCATGATGATATCTTACTGCATTTAGAATATCTTTATCATCTGTATACTCTTTAAGATACTCATAACCACTTTGACTATGTTTACGACTATCCATTCCTTTTCTATAAACAACTTTACCTATATCATGAAGCAAGCTTCCTATGATGATTTTAGTTTCATGATCTGTCATCCATTATCCCTCCTTACGATTTGTATAGCGCCCATTCCTAAACCTGTTTTAATACCTACACCAGAATATTCCCCAAATTCTAGTAATAGTCTTATAAACTTTGCAGCTGTATCAGTACTTGTGACTTTAATAGTCATAGTACCAAAGAAAGAAGGAATTTTTACTCCCTGTAAGGGGAATAAATAAGAGCGAAGATTATATTTTACTATCTCACTTCCTTCTACAAGCATATCTAATGTATCTTCATCAAACATACTGGCTTCTTTAAGTACAGAATCATATTTATTCATTAAACTCTGATAAATTAAGCGTAAATCAGGATAGTTGATATATCTGCAATAGCTTTTAAAAGACATAGGTGTAAGTATTCTTATTTCTAAATATCTTTCTGCAGGTTTATTGTAGAAGTGATCCATTAATTGTTCCTGGGATACCATCTTTAACTGTTTAGAAACAAATGAAATGGGTTCTTTTTCTTTATTTAAAGTAATCTGCTGGATAGAATCATCCAATATTGGATTCATCATATAGTGTGATGAATCCTCATCACATGTACATATTGTCCAATATACTTTGTCTTTGTCTTTATAAACATATTGGCTATAAGGATGTCTATTCTGTTGGTGAAGAATAGATACATAGTCTGTATCCATTAATTCAAATAGTGCTCCTTGAAAACAAGAAGACTTTCTAAAGTCTATTTTGTCTGTAGCCAGTTCTATTTTTAGTTTCTTATACATCAGGTTCCCTCCTCAATAATGTATACGCTTACTATATTATAACATAATATTTATTGTATCCTTTCATCCACCATCCGATAATTGTAACTTTCATTGTTTAAATGAGATGAATATTTTATCGAATAGTTTATTATATAGTATTTTGTTTTGTTTTCAAATAATTATTTAAAATTTAGTAAAAATTGGGAATAAAATACTCCTACTCCTTTACAGTATGAGTAAAGGAGTAAATTAGAATATCAGATAAAGTATGGGATAAAGACACAATTAGAGAAGAATTAAGAAATCTATGCATAACCTACAACAATAAAATGAGATGTTTAAGTACTTTATAGGTTATTGAACATTATCAGATTGTTAAAAAACATCCTCTAGGGGATGTTTTTTTGTGTGTCCCCTAAAGGGGTTAGCTATTATGAATAATTCAAGTTGCTCAAAAGCTTGAGAAAGAACGAGAAGCAAAGTTTCCGTCCCCAACAGGGGTTAACTATTATGAATTTTATCCAAATGATACATACATAAAAAAAGGAATTATCAGGTTTCCGTCCCCAACAGGGGTTAACTATTATGAATCGTATCAAACAGTTCGAATGTGACAAGAAAGTCAACAACGTTTCCGTCCCCAACAGGGGTTAACTATTATGAATTATCGATATCAAGAAGAGTGGAGATAACGGGAATCTCCGTTTCCGTCCCCAACAGGGGTTAACTATTATGAATAACGCTTCACTACATCTATGCTTTTTGTAGTGTCAAGTTTCCGTCCCCAACAGGGGTTAACTATTATGAATCCTTACCTACAAAACCCTGATAAACACTACATAAAATAGCCAAAATGCGTGGCAAAACAACTTTTAGTAATCATAACCATAAAATATTCCACAAAACGTTAATTTTTCCCAGTATTTATCAATAGCGTGGCAAAAATACAAATAAGAGTGTTCTTACATCATTAAGAACACTCTTATCATACTTCAGTCAATTAACTCTTTCAATAATAATCCTGATATTTCAGAACTAATCAGACCTTTCTTAATCTAGAAAATATGCTGCTACTTTATCTTTACCAACTAATATTTCTTCAGTTGGAACACCACATGATTTAGCTAACTCAATAGATCCTTCAAACGCAAGAGATATATCTGGTGCAAATGCCTTATCAAGTAATTCCATAAATATCTGCATATCTTTACCCATTTCATCTACAAACTCTTGATACTGTTCATTGAGTTCTTTATCCACAATATATATCGATCTTCTATACTCTTCAAATATCTTCTGTTCATAAGATGAGAAGTTATCTTTTGCAATCTGATACATCATAGTTCCTACTGTATTACCAATAACTGCACCTATAACTGGTACAGGAATAAGTACTTGTCCTGCAAATGAAGATAGTGCACTTACTGATGCATCCAAGCACAACATTTCAGAATTTTCTATAAATGTTTGTTCGTCTATTTGTCCTTGTTTTAATTGATAAACTTGATCTGCCACTCCAAAAGATGCTGTTACTATAGCACTCGCTACTGCTGCAGGTGTTGCACTATAGTTAGAAAGTGTATAAATTGATGCACCTCTAATACCACCCTTTAAAGTGCCTTTTCCTGTTGCTCCTGCAATATCTTTCCAATCATCACCATTGAAATCTTTAAGTTTCTTTCCTTCTTTTCTCTTTTTATTGATTTCTAAGCATAATGATGAAGCTCCTTCAATTCCTGCAGAAACAACTGTTGCTTTTACGCCTTCAGATAATTTAGGTGCAGCTTCCTCTTTTGCATGAGCTACTCTTTCCTTATTTGTTTTCTTTAAGCTATCAACTTCTTTTGAAAAAGTCTCCTCATATTTACCTTTCTGAACCTCATCATATCTTAATTTAGATGGTTCTACTTTTTCAAAAGGAATATCTCCTTCTTCAAAGAACTTATGCACTTCTTTCCACTGTTTCAATGAAAATTCACCTGTAGAAGTAGGCATCTTATTAGCCTTTTCCTCTGGAATAGAGAGTAGCCATTTAATTCTATCATAATGGTCCTTTGGAATTTGATAAGCTTTATTGTTATCTAAATAGTCTGGATATTGATTAAAATGTTGACGAATAGCATATAGTGATAAATGCCCACCTGAATTCACAAATTTCTGTTGAATCAATATATTTCCTCTTTGCAAATCATCAGGACCATTATCATTAATCCACTTATAGATAGGAACTTTACCCACTATCTGTTCTCGTGCGTTACCAATACCACATTCTGAAACTTCTGCAATAAACCCATGCATTCCCTTTACGCCACCACGACCTTTTCCATTATTAACTATATCTACACTAATTTTATTTAATGTTTCGTTTATAGTAGCCATAGCTTCATTTAAATTAGATTGTTCTTGCTTCAACACCTCATCCATCTGATTCAAGCGTACTTGATTTAAATAGTTAATCCAGGAAGCAACAGCTTGTTCCTGTCCACTTTTAATAATTGTAGTCTTATCCATCATTTACACTACACCTCTACATTCTCACTAAGTGTTGCAGCAAGTGACTTTGCATTATTCACAAGAGTCCCCAACAACATTTGTTGGTCTTCAGATAGTTCTAAGAAATTCTTTCCATAACAAGGCATACACTGACCATATTGAGTATTCAACATTTCTCTTAACTTTGATGTCTTATCAAGTAATTGTTTAACTGCATAATTAATCTCTTTAATAGATTCTACATTACGTAAAACTGCTTCAATCTCTTCTTTTTTCTCTTTGCCTAACTTCATCTTCTTATTAGCAAATAACACCACTGAAGCAAGTAATGTAGCACCACTAATAGACCATCCAACAGGTCCTGCAAGAGCTAAGAATGCATTTCCTGCAGCCATTCCTCCACCACCAGCTGCTAGAGCACCCCCTCCAAGCCAAGCTAATTTTGCACTTGTTGCTGCAGCACCTGATAAAGCTGATATAGCTGTTCCTGTAGATGCTGTACCAAATGTTGTCGCAACCCACATTGCTGCACTAGGTGCTAAACTTGCAACAGCAACACCACATGATAATCCTGCTCCTACACTTAATGCGGATTTCTTTGCTGCACTTAATTCATCTACAGCATAGTCACATACATCTTTAAACTTCTTCTTTTCTACTTGAATATCCTGAAGATCTACATCAAAACTCTTAGGATGATTCGCAATACTATTAATCAATATTTCTACATTATTCAACACATCTACTGAACGTTCTCTTTGTCTTAATATAGATGAACCATAGCCTTCAAACTCTGCATATTCCGCATTATACTTATTCACCGCATCATGTAATTGATCGTCAAGACTGACTTCTTTATGGTCTTTAAAATCTTCAACAGATTTCTTAAAAGATTCAGCACCTCTATAAAGCATATCTCCACCATCTTTAAGTCCTTGAGATACAAATGAAGCACCATCTTTTGCACCTTGAGAAACTGTATCAAATATTTCAGTACCCATTTTCTGTATATCAATATCTTTTAATTTATCTCCTGCAGCATCACTTAGTTCCTTAGCACGCTTATCTATCTCTGCATCAGAAACTGCTTTAACTACTTTCACTCTTGCATCATCAATTCCATCTTTGACATCATCAATCATTTTACTGATCTTCATAAGTTCTTCCCTCCTACATACCTTGTTCTTTTCTTATTTGTTTTATCTGATCTTTATATGTCTTATTATTCTCTTCACTCTTTACTGGAATAGAATATCTCTGTATATATTCTATCACTTTCTTTTGTTCTTCTAATACTCTTATCGTATTATTGATTTTATTTACTTTCTCTTCTATTACAGTTTCCTGTTTTCCTCCTTCTAGAATGAGTTTGATTTTCTTCAAATCAAACCCCATTTCCTTATACCATAAGATTTCCCATAGTCTTTCCATTGTCTCATCATCATAGAGTCTATAATTATTCTTTGATCGTTTAACAGGCAATATACCTTCATCATCATAATACTGCAATGTACGCTTACTCACTCCTGATAACTTACTAACTTCCTCAATCTTCTTAAACACGTTATTTACATCCTCATAGCTTGAGGATACGCTATCACGTAAACGTGATAGCAATACCCACCCTACGAATCTCCTTTCCATTAAAGAAGATGTAAAATTCGCGTATTTAAAAAGATGGGCAATATACCCATCAAACCGTTAATTCTATTGGAGTTAATCTATAAAATTTATATCAAGAAAGAACTGTTTCACTTATAGTAAGATCTATGAAGTAAAGAATATCCTGATGTATCCTATTCAATCATTATGTCTATTAATATTAAACATAATCAAGAAATGAAAGAAGAATATTGTATATTACCTACTATATTTCGATATTGTGGGTAATTGGAAAGACTAAGCGAGCTTAGAATCAATCATAGAAGCACATAATCTAAAGAATAAGAAACTAGAAATCATCCTACACACATTAAGATTAAAGGATAATCTATAATTTTTTCTAGTTTTTTGAATTTTATTGAATTTAGTAATAGAGTTTTCTACAATAATCATAGAGGAACTTAATTGATATTAAGCCACTCCTTAAATAAAAAAGCCTATTGGGATGCAACTCCCGCAAGGCTTTTTTATTATTTATAATATAATATTTATAAGGGGTTTTAATTAAAGTTTTTTATTTGTTTTTTTGTATTCATTTGCATTGAAACCAGGAATTTATTAGTATACTTATAGAATGTTTTTTTCATAATATATTTTCCTTTTTGTCTGGCCTGTCTATTCATTAGACAGGCTCTTTTCTTGAATACATTTAAGTAAATCTTCTGGTGTAACATTATATAATCTTGATAAAGCTATAAGATTAGTTGTATTGGGATCACTTGTTCCATTCTCCCATTTTGAGACAGCCTGTCTACTTACACCTAATGTTTCAGCGACAAACTCTTGAGTCATCTTACAGCGTAATCTGTTTTCCTTAAGGGCTTCTCCTAATGATTTCGCATGAACCTTTTTCTCTTCTCTTACTTCTTTAGAATTAATATACTTCTTAAGAGCTTTGACTACTAATAAAAAGAGATAAACAGATGCACCAAATAAGGAGATCATAAATACAATATACATGATGCCAATACTATAGCTAATTACTTCATAATACATATCCAGCCTCCTAGGTTGTTCCATAATGCTTGATTTTGTCTAAAGCATATTCTGGAACGTCTGATTCTGATACAATCCTTTGATTAGTGACTATGTTCTTCTTTGTAGTTAACTTAATATAAGTTCCCGGATCATAGGTGTTAATAAATGTGACACGACTTGATTCTCCCATCGCATTAAAACAAACAAGAACATATTCTTTACCAATAGGTTGTTTGTGACCAAGATCATCGATGAGCCATGATTCTCTATTCACATCCCTACGGGGAATCTGTGTATAGTAACAGTTAGATACAGTATGGTCAGTACTGTAATATCTAGCCGTTATAGTAACTATACTGATTAGAATAATAAATACAAACAATATGCCCTTCTTTTTCATATAGCCCCTCCAATTTATATTGATTAATACAACAAAAAACTTCCATGATCATGCAAGAAGATATTAGTTATTCAATCATGGAAGTTTATTTATGAGATTCTATGAGGTTTATAAGCAGGATGGTACAGAACATCTTATGTTGACTACTATATGAAAGCTTTATTCGATTACTTTTGTTCTGTACGTCAGGAAATTCGAGAGTACCCATATTTAATCCTATTATGAGTGGAAAGAAGTTGAAATGGATTAAATAGCATAAAAAAATTGAATGATGTAAAATCACCTATAAAATCTCATAACTGGCAAACCTATTCATACTGTAAGACAAGTTTAAGTAGTTTATACAAATCCTAGAGAGCATTGAAATACTATCACTATTAGAAGAATGTCGTGTGAGAAGTCACGAGTCGTAAAGGTTCAATATATACTTGTCTTTGATATCGTCCATTAAGGGAATATTCTGGACTTTAAAGTTCTATGAATAGTGCCTCTACAAGTGTAGGCCTAAAAATCAGTTACCTCCACCAACTATCACGTAAACTTAAGTTGACATAACATGTTTTCCTCGGAAATAAAAAAGCCCCAAAATAGGGGCTATACATCAATTATCTAATAATGATGTAGAAGATGATATCGCAAAAATAAATGTAGAACCATTATGAATAAGTGATGTTGTACTCGCAGGTAAGATACCAAACATACCTAATAAGATTAAACCAGTATTTAAAGTGACTATTCTTGTATAGTTACGTTTAATACGTTTCATTAATAGTGCAGATAATTGTTTAAATACCACTATTTCTTCTAATGATGATGAAGTTAATGTCACATCTGCAAGTTCTCTCGCAATATCTGAACTATCTTGTAAAGAGATAGACACATCTGCACAGGACAAGGCTGGGGTATCATTGACACCATCACCTACCATGACAACAGTATGTCCTTCATCTCTTAACTTTTTCACATATTCTGCCTTATCTTCTGGTAATACACCAGCTAAATAGCCATCAATATTGAGTTCTTCCGCAATATGCTTAGCCGCATTTTCACTATCACCTGTTAACATAATGATATTCTTAAAACCACTATTTCTTAAATTTTGAATAGTTTCTTTTGCTTCTGGTTTTAATGGATCATAAATAGAAATAATACCTGCAAGTTCTCCTCCTATTGCGAGGAATATTAAAGAACTCGCTCCTTCACTTTGAAGGTTATTAATAAGTGTTTCTATTTCTTCTGTTTTAGTCACATGTTCATCTTCAAACACAAAATGATCACTACCTATGACAGCACGCTGATCACGATAAATAGTCGCAATACCGTGCGCAATAATATACTTGACTTCTGCATGTTCTTCTTCATGATGTAGCTGTTCAAGTGAAGCCTGTTTTACTATCGCATTCGCTACACTATGTGGGAAATGCTCCTCTAGACAAGCTGCAATACGTAATACTTCTTCACGTGTATAGTTTCCTAGAGGTGTCACCTTCTGGACAAATGGCTGAGCATTTGTGAGAGTCCCTGTTTTATCAAAGACAATTGTATCTGCCTGATCCATTGCCTCTAGGTATTTACCACCCTTAACCATGACTGAATGACGACCTGCTTCCTGCATCGCACTAATAATAGAAATAGATGTAGATAACTTGATCGCACATGAATAGTCTACAAGTAGTACTGATGAGGCACGTGTAAGATTTCTAGTCGCAAGTAATAATCCAAAGAAAGCCACAAAACTATAAGGGACAATCGCATCAGCCAAATGTTCTGCACCTGACTGAATACCTGCTTTGAGTGATTCATTCGTATCAATCATATCTACGATCTTATTAATACGACTGTCTAGTTGTAGATTTCTTACTTTTACATAAATCTTTCCTTCTTCTACAACTGTACCTGCAAAGACAGAACTACCTTGTTTCACCATCTTACTTAATGGTTCACCAGTAAAACTAGATTCATTGATCATAGCTTCACCATTCATGACTTCACCATCGACTGGTACCATAGATCCTGTCTGTACAATCACTATATCTTCTTTTTGTAAGTGTGAAGTAGGAATCTGTTTTTCTTTTCCTTCTTCTAATACCCATACTTTATCAATATTCACAGACAATGTTTCTTTCAACTGCAATGATGTTGTTTTCTTTGTATAGTCTTCAAGTAATGAAGAGATATTCAATAGGAACATAATATTACGTGCTGTACCCCATTGTCCTGATAATAAAGAAACAGAGATACTTGTGGCATCTAGTACGGGAACATCTATACGTTTATGTACAAGAGAATCTAATCCTTCTTTCACATACTGGATTGTATGATATATAGTTAATACGTTTCTTATTGGTAAGGGTAGAAACCATTTAGAGGCATATCTTCTTGCGATAATACCAGTGAATTTTCCAATGTATTGATCGTTGATATCACGGTGATCTATAAGATATTTGTTTTCTTTAATGAGCTTTTCATAGGGTGCATCATCAAAGTGAGGTATATCTAAAGAGTTGATTTTGTCAATCAAAGCATCCCTATTTTCTTTACTATAAGTAAATAAAATAGAACCAGTTCTTTCATTGACATCGGCTGATTCAACCATATCCCATTTACATAATGCGAAATGTAAAGCAAGTGCTTTATTTCTAGAAAAGCGATAACGTCCATAACGTATTCTCATACGTCCTGGTATGTCATGTACAATCTGATACTCTAACATTCTCTTATCACCTAAAAAATAGGAAATGGCTATTTCCTATTTTGCTTCTTTCTTGCTTTTTGCTTCAGCATAGATATCTTTTGCGTCTTCTACAATTGTGTCATAAGTTGCAAGAGCTTCATCCTTGATATGCATTCCAGTCGCAACTGATTTAACTGCTGCATTTCTTGCGCAGTCACTCTTTACGAACTTACTACCTGCCACTGTAGCGGCTACACCACCTACAAATGACCATAATAATTTGTTTTTGAATAAGTCTTTCATATTCTTTTCCTCCTTGTTAGTTATATCTAACACTGTAATAATAACACCACAGAGAAGGTTTGTGAATAAAAATATTAGAGAAGCATAACTAATGTACCAGAGACAATTAGTATTAATCCAAGTAATGCTTTTTTAGATAGCTTTTCATGAAAAATAAGATAAGAGAATAACACAGTAAATAGAATACTGAGCTTATCTATAGGAGTGACTAAGCTTGCTGGTCCAGTCTGCAGAGCATGATAGAAGCATAACCATGATCCACCTGTAGCTAAGCCTGATAAAGCGATAAATAGATATTCTTTCTTTGGAATACTTTTCATATTCATTTCACTATGTGTCACAAAGACCACAATCCAACTCATTATAAGTACAACACTTGTACGAATAGCTGTTCCTAGGTTACTTTCAATATTTGTGATTCCTATCTTACCAAGTATAGTCGTCAAACTTGCAAAAATAACTGAAAGCACAGCATAAAGTAACCAGGCATTATTTGTCTGTTTATTTTCTTCCTTCTTTTCTACCATTAAATATGTACCTGTTGTAAGAATGATCATACCTATGATCTTATAGACTGTGACACTTTCTTTGAAGAATATAAGAGAAAGAATGATCGTCAATACAACACTTGTCTTATCTACAGCTGTAACTTTATTAATATTACCTAGCTGTAATGCTTTGAAATAACATAACCAGCTCGCTCCAGTAGATATTCCAGAAAGAATTAAGAATAGAAATGTCTTATGAGTGATTGTATGGATTGTAGAGAATGAGCCTACTATTCCTACCATAATCCATGAGAAGACAAGTACCACAATTGTACGTAATGCAGTGGCTAGATGAGAGTTTGTATGTTCAATACCACATTTTGCAAGTACTGCAGTGAGACCTGCAAAAAAGGCAGAACCAAATGCATAAAGAATCCACATAAAAAGCCTCCTTATAATACTATTATAGGAGGCTTTAATACATTTGTTTAGAATTCTTTGATTGCGTTAATAACGTCTTCTACAGTTAAATGGAATTCCTTGAATAAGTCTGCTGGCTTACCTGAAGCTCCAAATGTATCCATAGTGACATATTTACCCTTGAATCCTGCGAATTCACCCCAAGATAAACGGCTTCCTGCTTCTACAATAATTCTATTTTCTACACATGATGGTAGAATAGCTTCCTTGTATTCTTCAGACTGTTCTCTGAATAATTCCTGACAAGGCATAGAAACGATTCTGATATTTAAGTTAGGGTCTTTTAATTGTTCTTTTGCTTTTACGGCTAAGTCTACTTCTGAACCTGATGCAATGATGATGATATCTGGCTTACTCATACAGTCATCAATGATATAACCACCTCTTAAGGCACCTCTATTACTTCCTACCATCTTAGGTAAGTCCTGTCTAGAAAGAATAAGAGATGTAGGTGTTTCTTTTGAACTCATAGCGACATACCAGCCGGCTTTTGTTTCAAATTCATCACATGGTCTAAATACATACATGTTAGGCATTGCACGAAGCATAGTTAACTGTTCTACTGGTTCATGTGTTGGTCCATCTTCACCTACACCAATACTGTCATGAGTAAATACATAAGTAAGTGGAAGCTTCATTAATGAAGATAAACGAGCCATAGGTTTTACATAGTCACTAAATACAAAGAATGTAGCAACATATGCCTTTAATCCACCATACAACATTAAACCATTACCTACTGCAGCCATAGCCTGTTCTCTTACACCAAAGTGGATATTACGTCCACCATAGTTATCTGCACTGAATTCACCTTCACCATTTAATACTGTTTTATTAGAAGGTCCTAAGTCAGCTGAACCACCAATGAAGTTAGGGGCAAAATCCTTAATAAGGTTCATTGTTTCACCACTTGCAGCACGTGTTGCGATATTGTGATGTTTATTAGCCCAGAATAATGGGTTATCCTTGAAGATTCTTTCAAAGTCTGTATTGAAATACTGTTCCCATACAATCTTCATTTCTGGATATTCTTCAAAGTATTTATCCTGCATAGATGTCCATGCATCATATAGATCATCTACACGTTTCTGTGTAGTAGCTAAATAGTCATATACGTCTTCTGGTACATAGAATTCTTCCTGTGGAAGACCAAGCTTTTCTTTAAGTGCCTTGATGTTATCCACGCCTAGAGGTGCACCATGAGTGCTTTCTGAACCTTCGTTTGGACTATCTTTACCGATTGTAGTCTTGATTTCAATGAACTTAGGTTTACCTTTAATAGTCTTTGCTTTTTCTAATGCAGCAAGTACTTCGTCTAAGTTATCTCCATCTTCTACAGTTAATGTTTCAAAACCAAATGCTTTTACTCTATCTGATACATTTTCTGTAAATGTGATATTTGTGTTACCTTCGATAGAAATGTTGTTTGAATCATATAAGATGATGAGCTTTTCTAACTTAAGTGTACCAGCAAGTGATAATGCTTCTGAAGAGATACCTTCCATCATACATCCATCACCAGCTAATGCATAAACATAATGATCAAATAGATCATAACCTGGTTTATTAAATACAGTGGCTAAATGAGCCTGACCCATTGCCATACCAACAGCCATGCCTAAGCCCTGTCCTAATGGACCTGTAGTCGCATCTACACCTACTGTATGTCCATATTCTGGATGGCCTGGTGTAAGTGATCCTAACTGTCTAAACTGCTTTAAATCATCCATAGTCAAACCATAACCATATAGATGTAATAAGCTATAAAGCATACTAGAACCATGTCCTGCTGATAAAATAAAACGGTCTCTATTAATCCATTCAGGATGTTTAGCATCATGGTTTAATACCTGTGACCATAATACATGAGTGAATCCAGCAGCCCCTAAAGGAAGTCCTGGATGTCCTGAATTTGCTTTCTGAATCATATCTGCACAAAGTGCTTTAATCGTATATACTGTTTTCTGATCAATCTTGTTCATTTTTTCTGTTTTTCTCCCATTCATCATTGTTAAATATTATACCTGTTCTCTTTTTGTGAATGCAAGATATTTAGTACTTCACATTCCAATTCATTGCCGCATTATATAAGAAATACAGGCCATACATTAAGCATCCTTCATCAAAGACAGTGGCTTTATTATGGAGACCATAAATATAGCCATCCTGTTTACATCCTGCAGCTAAAGTCACAAAGACAGATGGTACATTGACTGTAATATGACCAAAGTCTTCTGAGATAGTAAGAGGTGATTCTAACTTCTTGATATAACCACCAAATACATCTTTTTCTGTGTCTATAATAGATTTAAGTAATGTAGGATCATTATAGACACTAGGTGCCTGCTGTAAGATTGTAATACCTGCCTGAGCATGATACATAGAGGCAATACTTTGAACTAACTCATTCACTCTTCCCATAATATATTCCTGATCATCTGGACGATAACTTCGAAGTGAACACTTCATATAAGCTGTTTCTGGTATGATATTATGTGCTTTACCTGCATTCATAATACCGATTGTAAGTACATCATCATGACTCATGCTTATTTCTTTAGGAATAATTTCCTGTAACTGCTGGTAGATATGAACAGCCACACGTAAAGCATCAATCCCCTTTTCTGGCATAGAACCATGGGAACTCTTACCGGTAATATTGATTTCAAAGATTGTAGAAGCGGTTGTCATCGCTTTACGGATTGTACGTATAGTCCCTGTCTTATCTTCTGTAGCGGGCATGACATGTAACCCTACTGCTGCATCTACACGAGGATACTTCAATACACCATCCTCTATCATCATCTTACATCCTACTAGTCCTTCTTCATGAGGCTGGAAGACAATCTTGATCTGTCCTTTAAGTTTCTTTTCATTCTGTTTTAATAGTTTGGCACACATCAGCATCATAGATGCATGCATATCATGTCCACAGGCATGCATCGATCCATTAATAGATTTAAAAGGTAAGTTCGTATGTTCTACTAAAGGTAATGCATCCATATCACTTCTAAGTAAAAGAATCTTCTTATCATGTGGACCGACTAATATTTCAATACTTCCTCCTGGATTCACAATAATATTTTCATAACCATACATCTCCAACATCTTTACTATATATTCCTGTGTCTGAGGAAGAGGATGACCTACTTCCGGATGTTCATGAAAATGTCTTCTCAGTCGTATTAATTCTTGTTCAATATCCTTGTTGTTGGATATCCATTTCTCTATCTTTTCCATAACCTACACCTACTTTTCTAATTCACTAATAATACGTTTTGTATCAATAATCTTCTGCGAATATTCTTCTTTATTACGTTTTACTAATCCATAATAGAGAAGATCTACCACAATAAGTGAAGAATAACGAGAACTCATAGCTCCAATACGTAATGGCTGTTCCTGTGAAGGAATAGTCAATACATGATCCACTAATTTACCTAACTTATTATAAGCAGACTGGGTAATAGCCACAGTAGGAATATGCATTTCCTTAGCCCATTTAGCCGCAGTCACAATACTTTTTGTTTCTCCACTATATGAAATAAAGACCGCAAAATCTTCTTCTCTCATAGCCGGCACAAATGTCATCTGTAGATGAATATCTGGATAGTAGCTTGCAGGCTTTCCTATTCTCATAAGCTTATGTCTAAAATCTTCGCAGACAATAGAAGAACCCCCTACTCCAAATAAATAGACATGCTTAGCCTTTTCTAATTTATTCACAACAGCTTCTAATGAAGAAGCATCAAGAAGCTGATATGTTTTATCAATCGTTACTATCTGAGATTGATGGGTTTTTGCCATGAGTGTTGCCATATCCTCATCAGGATGTAATAAATTATCTACTTCTGGTATTTGTTCGACTAGATCTTTTGCGAGTTCTATCTTTAATTGTGGAAAACCTGTATAACCAAGCTTCTTCGCAAATCTTACTATAGCCGCAGATGAAGAATGTGTCTTTTCTCCAAGTTTAATTGCAGAATCATCAAGTACACTTTCGATATGATTTAATATATATTGTGCTATTTCTTTTTCTGTTTCTGTTAAACTTGCTTCTTTAATACGCGTAATACAACTCATAAAAAACACTCCCCCTTTTTATAATTACCCTTAAAAAAAGTATACCATGATTTTTCTTGTTACATCGTATTTTTCATATCTAATCATGAAAATAGATGCCTATTTAATATTTTTTATCACTTCATTAAAATTTTTATTATCATTAAATATTTCATTTTATCATGAATACAAGGCTTTATTTTTCGCTTAATCCTATTTTTCTATGTGATAAATTAGCGTTATTATGATAATTTATTATTGACATGACTATTTTCTCTCCGTATAATGCAGTCATACCAGAAAGGTAAAAACATAAACATGTTAAAGGGGGAGTGCTTATGGCAAAGGTTTTAACTGAGGTTTTTGGTATATGGTACTTAATTGGTGCCGCATTTGTATTCTTTATGCAGGCTGGCTTCGCAATGGTAGAAGCTGGATTCACACGTGCTAAGAATGCAGGAAATATCATCATGAAGAACTTGATGGATTTCTGTTTAGGAACTGTTGCTTTTCTTATTGTAGGTTATAGCTTCTTATGTGGGAGTGATGTAGCTAACGGATTTATTGGATGGGTTGGTTTTGGAAATGGTCCATTAACTAACTTTGCATCTACTGATTGGTCTAGTTTCGTATTTAACTTAGTGTTCTGTGCAACTGCAGCAACTATCGTATCTGGAGCTATGGCAGAAAGAACTAAGTTCTTAAGTTATTGTATTTATTCTTTCGTTATTTCATTAATTGTTTATCCTATTGAAGCCCATTGGGTTTGGGGACCAAATGGCTGGTTAGCCGCAATGGGATTCCATGATTTTGCAGGTAGTGCAGTTATTCACTACGTTGGTGGTTTAACTGCTTTAATTGGGGCTAAGCTTCTTGGTCCTCGTATTGGTAAGTTTAATAAAGATGGATCACCAAACGGTATTCCTGGTCATAGTTTAACTATTGGTGCTTTAGGTGTATTTATTCTTTGGTTTGGTTGGTATGGATTCAACGGTGCTGCTGCTAAGAACGGTACACAGCTCGCTACAATCTTTGCAACTACTACAGTTGCACCAGCACTTGCAACATGTACTGTTATGATCTTTACTTGGTTAAAGTATGGTAAACCTGATGTCGCTATGAGCTTAAACGGTTCACTTGCAGGTTTAGTTGCCATTACTGCTGGTTGTGATGCAGTTAACGTAATGGGTGCTTGTATTATTGGTATTTTATCTGGATTTACTGTTTGTTTCTTTACTTGGTTATTAGATTATAAATTACATATCGATGATCCAGTTGGTGCTGTTGCTGTTCATTTTGGTAATGGTTTACTTGGTACTATCTGTGTTGGATTATTTGCCTGCGGTACTGACACAATGCCTAAGGCTCAGGGTCTATTCTACGGAGGAGGCTTTAAGTTATTAGGTACTCAGTTACTTGGCTTATTATGTATTGGTGTTTGGACTGCTGTATTAATGACTATTACATTCGTAGTTATTAATCATACTGTTGGTCTTAGAGTTACTGAAGAAGAAGAAATCACTGGTCTTGATAAGCTTGAACATGGTTTAGAGAGTGCTTATGCAGGTTTCGCATTAGAAACAGAAACTTATACTGGTGCTACTGCTGCAACTGTTTCTGCTCCTGAATTAAGTATTACAGAAGCTGTTCCTACTGTTGCAGTCAATGGAGAAGGTAAGATCAGTAAGATTGTAATTATTGCGAAAGCAGAAAAGATGGATGCCTTAAAGGTAGCTATGAACGATATTGGAGTTGCTGGTATGACAGTGACAAGAGTATCTGGCTGTGGTGTTCAGAAAGGACAGACTGCTTATTATAGAGGTGCTAAGGTTGATATCCAGTTATTGCCTAAGGTAAAGGCTGAAATTGTTGTGTCTAGCATTCCTGTACAGACAGTTGTAGATGCAGCAAGAAGTGTTCTATACACTGGTCATATGGGTGATGGTAAGATCTTTATCTATAATGTAGAGAATGTCGTTAGAATCTCTTCTGGTGAACAGGGTGCTGAAGCCTTAAGCTATGAAGACTAAAGAAAGATGAGACTCGATTATTCGAGCCTCATTTTTTTGACGAGTAATAAACCTATAATAAGTGAAATAATATCACTGATACATTGTGCAAGAAGAATACCCATATAACCTAATAATGATGTAAGGACAACCATTACAACAAAGAATATCACACCCTGTCTTGATAAAGAAATAATCATTGCGCCTGTCGCATAACCTGCTGATTGAAAGAGTGTTGTAAGTATCAATATAACACCTACAAAAGGTGTAGAGATAGATAAGCATCTCAACATTGTACTTCCCTGTGAGACAATTGTTTGATCCTTCATGAAACATGACATGATAGAAGGTGTAAAGAGACATAATACAAGTGTCATAATACAGGCAAAGGATATAATGACTAAAGCATCAAAGCGTAAAACTTCTTTAAGTCTCTTTTTATTGTGTGCTCCAATACAATATCCAATGAGTGGCTGTGCACCAAAGGCAAAGCCAACAAGAACCATCTAAAGTTTGCTGGTCAATTGCGCCTTCTGAATCACCTACGTAAATTCCTGCTTCCAAATTTGCATCAGGATTTAATGTAAACATAACATTTTTGCATATAGGTTTTCTCATACCTAATTGAAAATTTACGATTGCATCAGCTGTTATTTTTAAGTCAAGTGATCCTTTTATTTTTATATGATCTGAACCAGGAATTTCAACCTCAAAAGGAAATTTTCCATAGTTAGGAGTTGATATACTTCTTCCCTCAAGAGCACTCATACGGACTCCCTCTGCTGGTTCAAATTTTGAAACATCAGCATGAAGTTTTCCTTGCATATTCATACTCTTGATTGCTTCTTCCCTCTTAGGTTCAGTTGTACTTAAAACAATTTTGTTACCATTTTGTTGTACAGCTGTAACCTTATAACAAGCATAATCTTTTACTGCAATTATATCTCCAACCTTAACTCCTTTTGTCTTACCGTCTGCATCCACAGTTAATGTTGTTCCATCAATTACTGCTTCTTCTTCATTTAAGACAATGACACCATCTGCATAAGTAATATCACTTTGAGGTGTATCACTCACTTTTGTTGATGAAAGTACATCTTCAACAACCTTTAATGCTTGATTTGCTAAACCACGTGTACCATTTCCCGTAGGATAAAAATGATTATCGATTAAATTAATAATACCTAAATCAACAGCTAAATATGCATTTTTTAAGTCAGTAATATCACCTGCATCTGCGCAAGATAAATCCTCTCCTGGCTGAAAACCTAATGCTTTAACTGTTGTCACAGCAATAAATTCTCTTGAAGCAACTGTTTGAGGATGAAATTCTTGATTATTTAAATCTACAATTCCATAAGCAACTGCATAATTAATACTATCTTCTACAATTGTACCAGTTGTATCGCTAAAATAAGGTTGATCAAGAGTATCTTCAATTTTTTCATAATGCATAGCCGCTACTAAGCGATTAATCCATTCACCCCTTGAGATAGTATCTTGGTCTCCTATTTCACCATCATTTTCAATCTCATAAGAAACATCTAAACCAAATTCATAATTCTTATTGTTAAATACAACATTCTCTTTTAGCTGCATTTCTTTTTGTATATTATTTGCAGCTTTAACAGTTCCAATATTACCAACTACCATAGCTGCTGCAATGAACAAAGATAATAGTGCTCTTGCCTTTTTTGACTTAAGAACTCCAATAATAACAAAAATACTAATAACTAGAGATACAATCCACCATCCTATTTTTGTTGAATCACCAGTTTTAGTAGCACTGTTTTGTTTATCTACTTTTTTTTGATTTCCACCATCAGCTTTAGTTTTATCATCACCTTTGATTGAAATGTTATCTTTTAAAGTTACTTTGACAGAAACCACTTTACTTTCAGAACTATTTAATGAATCAATTGTTATATTTTTATTTCCTTCAATATCAAATTCTGACGGAATACTGTTTTTTAAATCAATATTCTTTACAGCATGATCAGAAATATTTTTTACATCAATTTTAATTGTTGCATCTTTTTCTGACGTCTTTTCAACTACATAATTGACTTTCAAATAATCATCTTGCTTATCTAAAGCTTGCACAGGAACGATAAAAACTGACAGTGCCATCAAAAATGACAAGCAAAACGCAACTACTTTACGCATAATTTTCCCTTCTTCCTTTAAAATAATATTGTCTTATTAACTACAGTACTTCTTAAACTAATAATACTATTCAATAATTATAATCCCTCCTTTATATTAATTATAAAGGAGGGATTTTCGGATTATTAGGTGTTCCAAAATGTGTGACACGCCAAGTAATATTATTTTTACACCAACAACATATTTAGCTTGTAATATTTTCTTAAATAACATTTTTTAACCAATAATGACATATTACAAATCAATCATAATATATTATCTATACTGTAAATAGAGAAGTATCGGAGGGAGATAAATGGACAAATATACGTTTGCAAGCGTTTTAAAAGAGCATATTAGTGAATCAAAATTATCAATTGCGTCTTTATCAAGACTTTCTGATGTCAATCGAACTATGATTCAAAAATATATTTCTGGCACTCAATTACCTGCTAATCATGAAATATTAGACAAGATTCTTAATCATCTTGCTCTCACAAATTCACAGAAAGAAGAATTATCTCAACTATATAAGATAGAAAGAATAGGATTAGACACATATAAGCATCTTCTCAATTTAAATTCTTTTATAAGTCAACTTTCAATACATAATCAAAGTCAGGCTAAGTGTCATATTCAAGTTCACTTTAATCAACCAATGACACAGGCAACTAATAAAGAAGAATTAAAAATGCTTCTCTTTTCTTTCTTGTCATCACTAGACAATGAAACTGTAGATATCATATTAAACGTGAATGATACACTCTATCCTATTATTCTTCCATTTATAAAAGAGAGAAAATTGGATACTCATATTATCTTATGTTTATCAAATCAATCTATACATTATTCAATGAATCTCTTTCAGTTAGAAAAACTATTGCCTCTTCTAGAATCAAATCATGTGTCAGTTCATTACACATATATAGATTGTCCAACACGTTATTCTCTATATCCTTTTTCTATAAGTTCAAAAGATAAACTCCTGTTGATCAACAATGATATATCACAAGGATTATTAATTAATCAAAGTAATAATCAAAAGGAATTCAATGATCATTTTATAAATACCAGTCTATTTGTAGAATCCTATTATAACGATATTGCTAAGCTTAATGGTCTATTAACACTATCCAATGAAAATCAAAAAGTATGCTGTTATTGTGGAGATGTGTTTCTTCTTCCTTATATAGATGAACAATTGTTAGAAAGTCACTATATAGGAAATGAGGCATATAAAGGAGAACTGTTCTATCGTTTTAAATCATTTAAGGAAAATCAATTCCAATTATATTGTCAATCACCTATTATTACAAAACATTACCTACCTCTTGGATTGCCATCTACACTATTTAAGCCTTTTACTACTAAAGAAATTCAATCTATCTTAATAAAAATGTTAGAAGATATTCCATACAATACAGAATTAAATCTATTAAAAAACAACATCCTTGATAAAGATGTTGTCATTATGACAGGTACAACAGGGTCATTCATTTCTAATCACTTATTATCTTTTACTGTATTAGAATCTACTATCAATAAAAGTTTGAATTTGCTTCCACTTCTATTCAAGGAACTTAAAGAATCTGTCTATACAAAAGAAGAAAGCATATTCTACTTACAATCATATATCAAGGAGTAACCTATGTCACAATTCTCAGACTTACTTTCTATTTATATAAAAGAATCACCTTTTAGTATTAAAAATCTTGCAAATGAAATTCAAATAGATCGAACTATTCTCCAGAAATATATTTCTGGGAAACGTTTTCCTACTAGTTATGCTACTATTCAAAAAATAATCTCTCATCTTACTCTTACAGACCAGCAAAAGTATGATTTAAAGAAAGCATATCAAATAGAAAAGCTTGGTTTAGACCAATACAGTTATCTCCTTAAAATTAAGTCCATTGTAGAAAATATCCACTACATTGAACCTTTATCATTTACAACAGAATATCAGTTTGACATCAATAAATCATGTGCTTCAAATCTTGATGATTTATTGATATTTACCCAATTTATTCTTAATGATGCAAGTACAACTGATCATAAATTGCAAATCTGTTTACCTGCTTCCAACAAAATCTATGAATTAATCAATCATACTGTATGCCTTGATGGACATATATCTTTAGAACATCTTTTGTATTTAGATAACGATATATCTAATTATCAGAACATGTATAATCTAATACAGTTTGAAAATTGTTTTCCTACATTATTATCGGACCATTGTACTATCAAATATATTTATCAGCATTCAGATTCTACTTTTAACAGTCAGAATATGTATCCCTATTCTATTCATAGTCAAAATTATACGTTATTAATCAACAATAAATTAGATTCAGGAATGTTGTTGAAGGATGAAATTAATGATTATCTTCATACTCAATTTGAACAATTATTTATGAAAGGATATCCCTATAGTTCTTATCATTATTCAGATTCGGGTTATCTACCATTTTATTCTTTTTTCAACAAAGAAATCCTTCCATTCTCTTCTCTCCAAAGAAAACCTAACATCTTATTTGTATTAGATAACGATATGTTAGAAAGACATTGTATGAGAGATAAGGAAGAATTACTAAATGATTTAGATCATTATAGAAAGCATATAAACAGTATTCTGCTATCTGATGAATTTCATTTGTATTTTACCAAAGGTGGTTTACTTGAATTAATACAGACTGGAGTTATTGATGATATTTCATCATCACTTATTACACCATTTGATAATGAAGAAATACAATTACTCTTACATCGATTAATGAATATTAACAAGCACCATCATAACTTCTATCTACATCTTATTAAGGAAGACTTTAAATTTCCTGAACACTGTCTAATTGCCTATCAGGAAGATCACGAGGTCTTATTTGGTGTGAAAGGAAAGAAAGGCTACCACAGTTTTATACTGAATGAACCTACAATTAAAAGAGAAATGTTTCACTTGGATATATTAATGAATATAGAAGACATTATTTATACTGAAGAAGAAACACTACAAGTCATTGAAGAATCTATCCTACAAACACAAAGACTTAGACACCTAAATGTCTAAGTCTTTTAATATGTCTTCAGATTCCACAAAATCAGGATCCATATGAGTTAAGAAATGCCACTCATCTGAATCTCTATACAAGATGGCTTCGCCATCTTCAGAACCAAAATAAGCTCTCTCTACATCATGTCCTTTAGATTCTAAGTACTCTTTAACACATCTATAGTTATGTTCTCTTTTTTCTATGTAGTCCTTCAATTCATCATTAGGAATAGAATAAGCATCCACTCTTGTTGCTCCTTCTATCATTCCATTTCCTGGTATAGATAAGTCAGTCATCTCATTCCAATAAATATCTACCTTGCCATCACCTGTAAACATATATGAAGTCAAAGGTACAATATGACCATTATATTTGAGTTCTACATAATCAGGTACAATAGTAGGATCAAAGTATTCATACTCAAACCCTTCTATCACTTCATAATGATAACCATGTAATTGTGATATAAACTCTCTACCTTCCTCTATTGTATGAAATAAGCCAACATTGTTACTTAACTCACCTTGACATAGTTGTAGTATATACATCATGTATCTCCTATTTTTTATAGTAGCTTAAGTTCTCTTCTAATCCATCAGTAATAGCTTTCTTAAGTTTCTCTGGACCTACCACAATAATCATTGAACCAAACTGTCTAATCCAGTTCATAAGACCTGTATTAAAGATAATACCTTCTACACGTGTTTCATACCATTGATGATCATTCTCTGTTGGTGAAATAGTCTTATTAATAGTAATATCTTTCCCTAAACGTGATACAACTTCTCTAATAAGTACACCATCAAACTTAATATGTAGTGTAATTTCATCTCCATCAAAGAAACTATTCATTGATTTCGCAAGTGACTGTTTTAATGATTCACTCATCTTTTCTTCATCATCAAAATCAAAATAATAAGTACGACTATAATCTAACTCTCTAATACGATCAATACGGAATGTAGTCAGAGAATCCTTATGCTTATTATAATAAGCACGTAAATAGTAATGACCATCCACAATGACTGTATTATAAGGACTCACATTATAGAACTCATGATTCAATCCTGCATTCCCTTTAGTAGAATGTGTTTCTATAGGATGATCATCTTGAATAGTATAGTCTACATACTGGAAACGTATATCCTTCTTATTACGTATAGCGTTAGTAATTTTCTTTAAGTTCTCACGAAGTGAGTATACTTCATCTTCATCATCTTCTAATTCTGGGATGATTAAATAATTCTTCTGTTTAGCTGGAGAGAACTTTAATAGTTTATCAATAAGTTCTCTCTTATCTGCACTACTTAAGTCCTGACGATAATTCACCATATCTATAAGTAATTGTATCTGTGCTTCATCAAAACAACCTGTTTCTATAATATAACCAAAACGTCTGACTGCTTTAATGATTTCTTTTCCAAACATTAAAGATGTAAATGCATTAATCTGTTTAATCACTGCATATACAGCTTTTAAACCAATATCATAACCTTTTTCTTCTAATTGACGCTGTATATCTTCTGCACTGATGCATTCTTCTGAATTCATCAATAATGAGAAGACAGCCCACATTTTTTCTCCCATCTTATGCCTCCTGATACCTGGTAAGATACCTTTTTACTATAATGATCCACAAGCTGGAAATAACCAATTAAGTCATAAGATGCATAAAGATTTAAAAGTGATTCATCTGGTTCTACTTCACACTTCTGTAAGTATTCATATGCCCCTTCTATATCTTCCTCTACTAAAGAGAAATAAGCAGCTTGTGCATAAGTAATCACTTCTTTATCTACTAATAAAGAGATAAGCGCAAGATATGAGAAAGGCATCAAATGTCTCACAATACGGTATACATCTAATGGTGATCCATTGTGCAGCATATAGTTACATAAATTCTTATTCAATGATTGAATACGTGGATGTTCTCCAAATAAGTATTCAATCATTACGAGATGATTTTCTAAACATTGCATATCATCGATTTCATAGAGCTTCTTTAAGGCAAGACCCAAGTATTTCTTTTGGTGTTCCTTAATATAACCTTCTATTTTCTTCTGATTTCTGCAAGTATCAATAAATGAATCATGATATACATCAATGACATCTAAATAGTCCTTTAATTTATTTAATGAGATTGATGTAATTTCTTTATAACTTTCTAACATATTCTTTCCCTCCTCTTTTTTCTAACACTATTATAGCGAAGAGAAAGAATTCATGCGTTAAAGTTAAGGCTGATAACACCTATTTATAGGTGTTATGATAATTTTCTTTTTATTAATAATCCCATAAGTTCATATCTGGGTAGTTTGTTTCATATAAGAACTGTTCATTCATGACTTTAGTCAATATAGCAGCCCAGAGTATTAATGCATAAAATGAGTTATTTAAACATTGTACTGTTCCTCCACCATTGACCTTATCTTCATAAACATAGAGTTCTTCCTTTTGTGATGGTACATAATCTAATTCATCTAGATCATCTAATATACCATCATAGGGACGTGTACTCATTTCTTCTATGACATCAATCCACTTCTTATAAGCTTCTTCTGTATGATCATATGAGAAGAAACGTATCGCAGCACGCAGTTTATATATAGCTGCATAGACTGCATTGAATGTAAGTTCTGTATAAGGTTTTTCTGTAATGAGCTTAGGTAAGAATATACCTGGCTTAAATGTAAGATGTATACTAGGTTTGACATCTGTATAGTCATGAGTGATACCAACACTCGTACGTACATATTCTCTTGATAGTTTAATTAATGCAAGACAGACACACATATTTGCATATTTCATATCATCCACTAAAGGAAGCGAAAAGCCTAAGTCAGCCCCATATTGTCTAGAGAAGAAAGGTTTAAAGACGGCTTCTTCATCATATTTATAAGTCACCGCAAAGGTATAGTCCTTAAATGTAATACCATGAGTCTTAAGAGAATCTCTTAATGTTTCATCATAATCCTCATAATTGTCCTCCAACATATCCTCTACAACTTCACCACTTGTCATAACAGCTTGAAAGCTTAATTCCTGTAAAAGGACTGCTGCATCTAGTCTTTTAGTAATTTCACCCTTGGTGATACACGTCATATCACCGCTTTTTAATAAATAACGTAAACTTTGTGTTGCTGCACTTGTTTGTACAACCATTTCAAATTCTCTTTGCATGGGCATCCTCCTTTCTATATGAAAAAAAGCAGATTCATCATCTGCTTCCTATTCTGCGAGATTTTTGATGAATTGGATTCCTACACCACCAATTCCCATATGAGCACCTACCACTGTAGGTAGCTCTCTCATGGTAACTTGACATGGACCTAATTGTTCTTCAAGATAGTCTCTCACACGCTGACCTTCTTCAGGCACAAGAACATCTTCAATCGCAAACGTATAATCTTTCGCATTTGCGCCTCTTTCAATACAACGATCCGCAAGTAGCTTACATGCCTTACGTGTTGTTCTTACTTTACCTAAAGTATCAATCTTACCGCCTAATTCACTATTTAATTCCATGACTGGCACAAGCTTCAACATATTACCAAGCATTGCGACTGCAGGTGTAATACGACCGCCCTTTTTCAAATGATTCAAGTTTGGTGTAAAAATAATAGTACCTGAATGCTTAATCATATCTTCAAGCTTCTCTTTAATTTCAGAAACAGTTTTACCTTTCTCTACAAGATAACGTGCTGCTTCCACAAGCTTCTTTTGAATATATGCTGTACCTTGAGAATCTATCAAAGTAATTGGCATTTCTACTGAACTAGCAGCCACCTGCATTCCATTTAATGTAGATGATAAACCAGTTGCGATAGGAATTCCAATTAACTCATCACAGCCATCATTCTTCGCTTCTTCCATAGCCTTCATTAAAGAACCAGTCGAAGGCTGAGATGTAGTATACATATCATCTGTTTCCTTCATCTGATTAAATACATCAAGACTTGTAATATCTAATTGATCTAAATATGTCTGACTATCATGACCAATACATAATGGTGCAACATAAATACCCTCATGTTCACCATTGATATCAATCTGACAGCCACTATCTGCAATAATACCTATTTTACTCATTTCAATACCTCATTAGTGATAAATCACTACGTACATTATAGTTTATTTCTTTTTATTTTACAACTTTTACGCTATAATACGAACGGGTGAAACTATGAGATCAATCAAAGAAACAACGACAAATACAATCATTATTAAGAAATCAGAGTTCATTACTACCCTGATTCCATGTAATGATGAAAATGAAATAAAAGACTTAATAGAACTCTATTCTAAAGATGATGCAACACATAATTGTGTAGCTTATCGAGTAGGTCCTTTAGAAAAAGCGGATGATGATGGAGAACCATCAGGTACTGCAGGACTTCCTATGTTGAATGTATTACAGAGACAAAAGATTGATAATGTGATTGCGATTGTGACACGTTATTTTGGTGGCATTAAACTAGGGGCAGGAGGTTTAACTCGTGCTTATACAAATAGTGTTGCAGATGCATTAAAAGAAGCAGAAATAGTCGATAAAGAACTTGTTAAACTATATCGCATTAGTGTTGACTATCACTTCAGCCGTAAGGTATCTTATTTAATACAATCTAAGAATCTATTATTAATGAATACTGAATATGATGATGAGGTTCACTATGATGTTTATTTAAGAGATACATCTTTCTTAGATGAACTCAATGAACTGACTGCATCCAATATGCATTATGAGGTTGTAAAGGAAGATTATATTCCTGTTGAGGTATAAATATGTCTAGTATAGAAATATTATTAATCGGTATTGGTTTATCCATGGATGCTTTTGCGGTATCTGTATGTAAAGGATTATCTGTAAAGAATCTCTCTATTAAGAATGTATTATTATGCGGTGTATGGTTTGGGGGATTCCAGGCATTGATGCCTTTCATTGGTTATTGTCTAGGTTCCGCATTTAGTAGTTTAGTAGATTCTATTGATCACTGGATTGCGTTTGTCTTACTCGCATTTATTGGAATCAATATGATTAAAGAATCTTTTGAAGAAGAGAAACAGAATGATGACTTCTCTTGGAAGACTATGTTGATGCTGGCGATTGCGACTGCCATTGATGCACTTGCGGTAGGTATTACGTTCTCTTTTGAAGCAATCAATATCTTCATGGCTATTTCTATTATTGGCTTAACTACATTTGTGATTGCATCTGCTGGTGTTTATATTGGTCATGTGTTCGGGAATAAATATGAACAGAAAGCACAGATCACTGGTGGTATTATTCTTATTCTAATAGGTATTAAAATTTTAATTGAAGGTTTAGGAATTATTTAGGGAATCTACGTGATTCTCTTTTTTATTTGATTATAATAGTATATAAGAGGTGATTTAAATGAATGAATTGTCAAAATTATATCAGTTAGTATTAAACAGAGAATTAGATATTCCTAAAGGTCATATTCTAGATATCAAGAAGATTGATCATAAGCTTCTTGCATTTATGCAATGTGTGTATAATACAGGCGAACTAGGACATGTTTATACATTCTGGGATAAAGATACTAAGGTTGATCAAAACGCTCTTTTAGACACTTATATTGAAGGTATGCGCTTATTAATAAGTATTGCGTATGACTTACAGATTGATGAAATCAAGAATCATGAAGAAATGCCTGAAAAGAACAGTTCTGTTGATCTACTCTTTAAAGTGAACCAGGATATTCTAGATTTAAGAAATGGTTATAGTCCTATTAAGTTACAGGATGCTTTAGATGATTATTTCCATTTTGGATTTTCTCTAGGTATCACATTTGATGAAATGTTGGAAGGATTGTAAAAAAACATAATAAATACATAGAGAATACATACGAATTACACAACTTACCTGTATAGTATAGGCATGAAAGAGGTGATTCTTATGATCTATATTATTCTAACTATTATTGCAGTATTATTAGTAGCACTCATCATGGGAGTTACAAGTAAGTATACAAATAAAAAAATCCATGATATCAATCATGAACTGAATATACATTGAGACTCCCCCATGAACGAAAAGAAGGCAGCTATTGTGGCTGTCTTCTTTTCATTTGGATTCCCTCGTATTCGCTATGAATACTTTTTACGATGCTATTGAAATCATTGTCCGGTACTATAACATCACATATTGAATCGGATGAACCATAGACAAGACTTTCTTTAATACCTAACTTTTCTTTTAATCTTTCCAGCATGTTTTCAGGAGTGGCTTCATAAGACAATATCTTAAGTAAGCACATGCCTTCAAAATAATCTTCTTCTACAAAATATCTCAATTGTTTATGTAATCCTAAGTCTATCAAATCATCTATGATATCGTAGATGATCTCTTTTGTGTTTAATACACTTATGTAAAGGGGTTGATAGGAGTGTGTAGGCATACCAAAGATGTAATTACGATAAGGGGATTGACGCATCATATCATAATAGTCCATTTGTTCGGACTGGTCGAAACTATTATAATATGTGAGTAATACATCGTCTTTAAGAACGTGATAGAAGTAATTAAGATGTTTATCATCTAATAATTGAGTGATCTTAGTACCTAAGTTTTGCGGTAATGAATAGGTACAGAGTAATTCATTTTTTGGTACGTCATACAATATTGCGCCATCTAATGCGATGACCGGGAGATGTAACTTAAGATGTTCAATTTCTGCCTGCATGGATGCAGGTGTTCTTTTTGTGATGATAGTAAACAAGGCACCATCATCTACTAGCTTATTCAATTGTGTCTTATTGAAGTCATTTAACTGCTGGTGGGCTGTTTGTTCCATATCATCTAGTTCAGCTACAAAGAGAACATCATTTCTTCTTTTAACTGGCAAGTGTAATGTACAAACAAGATAACCAACCCCTACACCAATACATGTATCTAAGACACGATAGAATAAAAATGCATAAGGTGAAATACCTGCATGGGGAATCACTGCAACACTTAAATATGCAACGCATGCCATAAAGGCCATATGCTGTACTTTGAATAAGACTGTTAAGTAAATAGTCAACATGATAAATAATGCATTGAGTAGATCCCATGCGAGATCAATATGGATGAAAGGCTGTAAGAACATGACAATAGCTCCTGTAATAGCTCCTATAAGTGTGCCGAGGGCTCTTACAAGTGCCTGGTTCTTTTCATTCTCTTTATCTGGCTGAATACAGATAATTGTGGTTATAAGGACATAGAAAGGTGATCTCTGTACACCAAAGAGAGTGAATAATACCATGATGATGAAAACGGCAATACTTGTTTTAATAATTCTTAATCCAATTCTAGGCATAATTACAACTCCAAACTATCATTGCCGGCTTCAGCCATCATTTTTTCTCTACAAGATAATACTAATCCATCAATGATTTCCATATGTTCAACCATTTGTCTTCTAAACAGATGAGTAGGAAGTAAAATCGCGATTTCATCATAGTCTTTATCATTCTTCTCTCCTGTCTCTTGTCCATAATAGACACGAGCTAGAGGGGCTTCTTTTTGAATACTGAAGAATGTATCCCAGATGATTGCATAAACCTGCGCAGCTGTCAGATGAAGCTTCTTTGTATCAGGAAGTGCATATAATAACAGAATGCCTCTGACTGCATCTGTCTTTCTTTGATCCACTGAACCGTCACTCTTATAATAACGTTCTATATCATAGCCATCAGCCAAATAAACAAGGGAACGGGGAACAGGCTGATGATGTGAGAGGATATCTTTAAAACGTCTCATCGTATGGTGTGAGACATCCTTCCCCTCTAACAGGTCTCCATAAGGTGATGTCAATAGTACTGGATTTTCTCCTGCTTTACCATGAAATGTTTGAGGAATCAAATAAGCATCACGTAATAAATCAAACATAGATTTACCACATATAGCCAGTAACAATGCACTAATATCCTGATTAGAATAACTGTCTAGAACGATTTTTGAAAAGGTCTCATTGTTTAATTCTTCTGATCCTTGAAAATCTTCTAGGCTTGAATTGAATGTTTCTCTTAGTCTTGCACAAGCTTCTTTACTTGAGAGTATTTTGTGAAATATGTTCTCTACTTCTTGAACACGTGGAAATAATGGTTTCATAGTTCTAACCTCCATCCACTTGTGATTATAGACTTTCTATATCATATGTAAAATGTATCTTTGAGATATTGATAATATGTTTATTACATAACAAAAAAAGTGATCCGTAATGAATCACTTGTAATAGTCTTTTGTATATTGAGACATTTCCTGTTTAAATAAACGCATAAGTATAGGTGCACAAAGTAAGTAAAAGACAAAATTACCTGCTGCATGGAATGTATCAAATAAGAGTCCTTGTGCATAATAGATACCAAACCAGACAGGACCACCAATGATCAATTGTTCAAGGGAGACGACAAATCCAAAGACATAACCCATTAAAAAGGCATATATAGCCATTAAGAATAAGGGTGGTTCTTTGTTGATTTTCTTATAGAAGTCACTGATACATTGAGTGAGTAAACAGATGACAACCCATGAAAGAATCTGGAAGATTGTCCATGTCCCCATACCTAAGATCATATTGGATGCAACAGTAGTGACTACTGTCAGTTTAATCCCAAATGAGAGTCCAAATAAGAGTACAGATATAATAATGATAGATGTAACAGGTTTAAAGTTAGGGAGTGCCTGTAAGGCTACTCTAGAGGCAATATTAACTGCTGCAAGAATACCTATGAGACATATTTCTCTTGTCTTATTGTTCAGCGTTGACATAATACCAGATGACTTGATCTCCTGCTTTTAACTTATAAGCTCCTGCCCCAATATTAGGTGGTGTGCCATTGACCTTATACATCCATCCAGAACTTGGGCCATGATCAAATTCCTTTAATCCATCTATTCCTGATACATAAACAGTAGAACCAAACCCTTTTGTAGAGATACTCTTACCATTCTGTTTTGCAAGTTCTCTTAAGACACTATAAGCTGTAGAAGAACTATTTACTTCTATATTCCCCTGCATCATAGTTGTATTGATCCCAATAACCTGCACTGAAACAGTCTGTTTAACAGGTGTATCCTGCTTAGGTGTTTCTACCTGTTGAGGAGCAGAGGTTTCTTGTTTATTAGAAGAATTGTTTGTTTCTGTCTTCTTTGTCTCTTGTTTAGTAGAAGAAGATTTTGTTTCTGTCTTCTTTGTTTCCTGCTTCTTAGTCTCTTGTTTAGTAGTAGACTTTGTCTCTGTCTTTTTTGTATCTTGTTTCTTGGTCTCTTGTTTACTAGAAGAATCAGATGATTTTGTATCAGTCTTCTTTGATTCTTCTTTTGACTCTATTTGTGTTGTCTCTACTGTTTTAGATATCTCTTTCTTCTTTGTGCTATTCTTTATTTCTTTACTAATAGTAGCTTGAGGCTCAAATTGTCCCGTTACGCCACGATAAGCTGTAAAGCCAAATATAAAGACAAAAGCGATTGCGACAAAGGCAATCGCTAATTGTTTAGTTGTGAATTTCTTCATTATTTCTTTTTACTTTTAATAACTAATACGATCACACCAACAGCTGCGATAGCTGCGACTACATATGCCATCGCATTTGTGTTATCACCTGTATTGACTACTTTTACTGTTTCTTTCTTTGGTTCAGTAGTAGTTGTAGTTGTTTCTGGCTTTACAGCTGGTGTAGTTGTGTTAGGTGTAGTAGGTGTTTCTGGTTCAGTCACTACTGGTGTAGTAGTCTTTGTATAATCTCTTCTAGCCATTAATACAAAGCTTCCGTTATTAATAACGCCAAGGGCTCTAGCCCCTTCTACTGATGCATAAGCGTTAGGTTCTAACTGGAATGAACTGTAATTTAAGGCATTGAATGTACCATCTTCATTCTGATAAGAAAGTAAATAGTTATATGCATTTGTATCTAATGTATAACCTGCAGTAGATAATCCTTCTAATACACAAGACTGAGTATCTGCATTTCCACCCCATCCGATATCATAAGAACCATCAGTCGCATTTAATTTAGACTGTACAAAAGTATATGCTTTTGAGATAGCTGCTTCATAAGTAGAACGTCCTGCAACACTTAATGCTTCCATAGCCCATCCAGTTGTATCTAAATCGGCATTCTGTCCCTTATATTCATACCAGTAAGCACCATTATCCATAGCCATAGTAGATAACTTATCTGCAACAGTTTTTACCTTAGGTGAGTTAACTGTTTCTAAAGCCATTAATGTCCAAATAGTAGCCCCACATCCACCATTTGTATCATTTGTAAGAGTACCATCTTCCTGTACTCTATTTTCTAGGATTTCAACTAAATTAGTCTTATTGAAATCTTTTGGATTTTCACCTAATAAAGAGATGGCGATAATTGACTTTGCGAGATCACCATAACTTGCAGTTGTATAATCTGTTTCCTTGAAGTTGTTTAATAAAGCATCAGCCTTATAATCAGCTTCCATACCTGTTGCTTCATACGCAATAACGGCATCAGGACTATCTAAAGTAATAGTCTTTAAATAATTCTGTGATTTAAGAAATGCATCATCACTCGCAAAAGCTGCTGAGAATGATAACGCAAAAGTTAATGCGATAGAAGTTAATACTGTAAATAATCTTTTCATTCTATTCTCCTCCAAATACTTTATCCGCAAAACGCACTGTTTCCATTGCGTCTTTCGCATAACAATCTGCACCGATACGATCTGCATATTCCTGAGTCATAACGGCTCCACCTACTACAGTTAATGTATCAGGTTTCTTTTCTTTTAATAGTTTAATCGTATCCTCCATGCTGACAACTGTTGTCGTCATTAATGCACTAAGTCCTACGAGTTTCACATCTTCCTTAATGGCAGTATCCACAATCAGTTCAGGTGGGACATCTTTACCTAAATCAATGACATCATAGCCATAGTTTTCTAACATGACCTTCACAATATTCTTTCCAATATCATGAATATCACCTTTAACTGTCGCAATGATGATTTTTCCCTTCATTTCTCTTGGTTTACCTGCCATGGATTCCTTAATGACTGCAAAGGCTGCTTTAGCTGCTTCAGCACTCATTAACAGCTGTGGCAGGAAGATTGTACCTTTTTCAAAGCCTTTACCGACTTCATCAAGAGCTGGAATCAATTCTTCATTGATGATTTCTAGTCCTTCTTTAGTCTCAAGCTGTTTCTTTGTCGCTTTACCTGCGTTTTCACTCATACCACGCTTGATACTTTCATATAAAGACATATCAACTGCTTCACTCTTCACAGGTGCTGGTGCACTATTTCCATAGGCACTAATATATTCTGTAAAGTTTGTATCAAGTCCACTTAAGGCAAGATAAGCACGATATGATTTCATCATTGCTTCTGATGAAGGATTGATGATCGCACAGCTAAGTCCTGACTGCATCGCCATAGTAAAGAAGTTCGCATTCACAATTGGTCTTTGTGGAAGACCAAAAGAGATATTAGAGACACCTAAAATAGAGTGTCCATGTAATTCATCTCTAATAATACGTAATGTTTCTAATGTCGCAATGGCTGAAGTAGGATCTGATGAAATAGTCATAGCCAATCCATCAATCACAATATCCTTTGGTTCAATACCATATTTACTTGCTTCATTATAGATCTTCTTCGCAATACGAATACGATCTGCCGCATTATCAGGAATACCATCTTCATCTAAGGCAAGTCCTACGACGACACCACCATATTTCTTTACTAATGGGAATACAGCATCCATGGATTCCTGTTTACCATTGACTGAGTTGATCATAGCCTTACCGTTATAATGTCTTAAGGCTGCTTCTAAGGCGATTGGGTCCGATGTATCAATCTGTAATGGCAATGCGATGACAGATTGTAACTTCTTCATTACTTCTACCATCATCTTAGGTTCATCTATTTCTGGTAAACCTACATTGACATCTAGAATATGTGCTCCTGCATCTTCCTGTTTTAAACCTTCAGATAAGATATAGTTAATATCTCCATCACGTAAGGCTTGTTTGAATTTCTTCTTACCAGTTGGGTTAATACGTTCCCCAATAATCACTGGTTTAGGACCTATTTCTACAGCCTGTGAGAAAGAAGTCACTACAGAGATATTCTTCTTTACAGGTGGTTCAATAGGTAAATCTTTCACTAAGTTGATTGTCTTAGATAGATATTCTGGTGTTGTTCCACAACATCCTCCTAATACATGTACATTTAAAGAGGCAATCTCTTTCATCTCTAACGCAAAGTCATCTGCGCTCATATCATAATAAGTATGACCTTCATCATCTGTCTGAGGTAAGCCGGCATTAGGTGTCACAATAATTGGTGTAGAAGAGACTTTAATCATTCTTTCTACAAAAGGTTTGATTTGTGATGGACCTAATGAACAGTTAATACCCAATGCATCAATATGTAACCCTTCAAGTAAGGCAACGACTGATTCAGGTGTACCACCTGTCAACATCTTACCTTTTTCATCAAATACAACAGTGGCACATACAGGCAAGTGTGAATGTTCCTTAGCGGCTAGTACTGCAGCTTTTAATTCATAGCTATCCTGCATTGTTTCAATAAGGATCACATCTGCCCCTGCTTTAGTTCCGTATTCAATGACTTCTGCATAAATATCCACTGCATCATCAAACGATAAATCTCCAAGTGGTTCTAAGAGTTTACCAGTAGGACCTAAATCAAGAGAAATAAGGGCATCTGTACGTCCTGTAAGTTCTCTTGCCTTCTTTGCATGTTCTACTGCTTTTGTAACTATTTCTTCTAGATTATCAGGATATTTCAATCTGTTGGCACCAAATGTATTGGTGTTGATGATATCACATCCTGCTTCTAGATAACCTTTATTTAATTCTATAATCTTTTCTGGATGGTTGATATTCCATGTTTCAGGTAGTTCACCAGCCTGTAAGCCCCAGCTCTGAAGTACTGAACCAGTACCACCATCCCAGAATAACCATTCTTTTGTCAGTCTTTCTTTAAATCCCATTACTCTACCCTCCTGAATTCACATTGTGCAGGACAATTGGCACAGTCTTTTGTATGACGAGGCTGTGCGTGATGTGTAATACCAATGATCGCCGTCACTGATTTGGATGGGACCATTAAGAGACTTTCTAATAAACTAATACCAATCTTATCCATCTTTAATAAACGCATAAAATCCTTCTGATGATCTAATGCGAGATCTCCATAACCAGGCGAAAAGCGTGGCTTTAAGAATTCATTATTCTTATGTGCCTCCTGATTGAGTTCTTCATTCACTTCATCACAATAAGCCTCTATCATGGCAGCACCTGCTGCCTGATAGATCACTGCATCACTCATCTTAGTGAGTTCTGAACGTTTAATGAGACGATCTACTTCTATTCCGATTGTAGCCGCAAAGAGATAAACAGCATGACATCCTTTTAAGTTATTCTCTAGATTACGACTATGAATAACCATATCACCAATAGTAATTGTATGATTCTCTATTGAAAGAGGGAATCTTTTGACTATATGACGTGGTACAGCTGTTTTCTGTAATACTTCGATACAGTTATCTAATGCACTATTGATTTCAGTCAAATCACCTTCAATGGATTGACGGTATCCTAAATAACGTAAAGCTTCTTTACGATTGATTTCTATCATTTAAGAAGCTCCGATAAATTCTTCATAATACCTTCGGCTACATCTGGCTTATTCATAGTATAAACATGAATATGTTTTACACCATTCGCAATTAAATCAATAATCTGTTCAGATGCATAGACAATACCTACCTGTTTCATGATTTCTGGATTATCACCAAATGCATCCACCATCATCTTGAAACGATAAGGAATAATAGATGTACCTGACATCTGTACAGCACGGCTAACCTGTTTAGCGTTAGTAATAGGCATAATACCAGCGACTACAGGTACATTAATACCAGCTTCCTTGATCTTATATAAGAAGTTATAGAAAACATTGTTGTCAAAGAACATCTGAGTTGTTAAGAAGTCTGCACCAGCTTCTACTTTCTCTTTTAAATGCTGGATATCTTCCTTAATACTAGGTGATTCTACATGTCCTTCTGGATAACATGCTGCCCCAATACAGAAATCACCTTTCTCTTTAAGTTCCTTGATTAACTGACAGGCATACTGGTAATCTTCTCCCACCTTACCATCTGCAGGAATATCTCCTCTTAATGCCATGATGTTTTCAATACCATTTTCTTTAAACTGTTCGACCATATGCTCTACATGTTCTCTTGTAGAAGAAACACATGTCAAATGAGCCATGACTTCAACATCATATTTTTCATGGATATCTTTCGCAAGTGCAACAGTATGTGCACTTGTTCCTCCACCTGCACCATAAGTCACAGACATGAAACTTGGATTTAAAGACGCAATCTTTTCTGCAGCCTTTAAGACATTTTCATATTTACTGCTTGTCTTAGGTGGAAATACTTCAAAAGATAAAGTGACTTTATCTTCATTTAGTAAATCAATAATTTTCATACATACTTTTCCCCTTTTTCCTAATTCTACCTTATTTTATTTTGAAACACTAGTGTGTGTTTTATAATATTGTTTCAAAACTGAATCTAAGAACTCAGTAGAAGCGGATACATAGTAGGGTTCCATACCACTCACAATAGTTAATTTACCATCTGTGTATTTCATTTGTGGCTTCTTGAACATATGATTCACATACGCAAAGAACTTCTGTCCATCTAAGTCTTCTAAGAACACTTGAGAGAAACGTATTTCTAGTCCCTGACTTCCATCCTTTACATCATCAATAAGTGGATCATGTGAAAGGATATCAAATCTTCTTTTGACTACGATATTACGTACCTGTGATGGAAGAACACCATAGAGGTCTGTGAGTTCATGTTCTACACGTTTAAGTGTTTCTAGATCATTGGCTTTATAGACACGCTGATAAAGTTCTAGTTTTTCCATATCACTCTCTACATAATCTTCTGGAATATAACCATCTACAGGGACATTACGTGATGGGACAGTCTCATCTTCCTTGATCTTACCCTGCTTTTCATCAATCGCATCCTGTAAGATCTTCATATACATATCAAAACCGACCTGATCAATAAAGCCTGCCTGTTCACCACCAAGAATATCACCACTACCGCGAATAGAGAGGTCTCTCATCGCAATCTTATAACCAGAACCTAATTGTGTGAATTCTTTAATAGCTGTAAGTCGCTTTTGAGCTTCTTCTGTCATCGCACGATCTTTTGTATAAAGAAGATAAGCATACGCGATACGTTCACTTCTACCTACTCGACCCTTAATCTGATAAAGCTGTGCCAAACCAAACTTATCCGCATTCTCAATAATAATTGTATTCGCATTAGGTATATCAATACCTGTTTCAATAATCGTTGTACATACTAATACATCATATTTCTTTTCCACAAAGTCAGTCATGACATCTTCTAGTTCTGTCTTATCCATCTTACCATGTCCTACCCCAATACGTGCATTAGGTAAAAGAGTCTGGAGAGTAGAAGCTGTTTCATAGATGTTTTCTGTTCTATTGTGTAAATAGAATACCTGACCATTACGTGATAATTCTCTTTCGATAACCTGTTTAATTAATGCCCAGCTCTTTTCTGAGACATATGTCTGTACAGGTAATCTATTTAATGGTGGTGTTTCTATTTGTGAGAGTCCTCTAATACCCATGATGGACATCTGTAATGTACGAGGAATAGGTGTGGCAGTGAGAGTCAATACATCAATTGTTTTTCTAAGGTTCTTGATTTTCTCTTTCTGTCTTACACCAAAACGCTGTTCTTCATCGATACATAGTAATCCTAGATTCTTGAACTCAACATCCTTAGAAAGAATACGATGTGTACCGACTAATAAATCAATATTGCCTTCCTTTAAATCAGATAGAATCTGTTTCTTTTGTTTAGTCGTTGTAAAACGATTGAGTAACGCAATATTCACAGGGAACTTCTCAAAACGCTTCTGCATTGTACGATAGTGCTGAGATGAAAGGATAGTCGTAGGACATAAGAAAGCACATTGTTTCTTAGATACAATGGCTTTAAAGCAGGCTCTTAAAGCCACTTCTGTCTTACCAAAACCAACATCCCCACATAATAATCTATCCATAGGACGAGGTGTTTCCATGTCCTTCTTGATTTCTTCTACAGCCTGTGCCTGGTCAGGAGTGAGTTCATAACCAAACTCACTTTCAAACTCTAATTGAAGATCCCCATCAGGTTCAAACGCAAAACCTGGCTGTCTCATTCTTTCTGCATATAAGTTAATCAGATCATCCGCCAAACCATCTACCTTCTGTCTGACTCTTGCTTTTTCTTTAGCCCATTTAGGTGAACCTAAAGCGTGAATACGAGGTGGTTTACCATCTCTTGATGAATATTTTCTAATTAACTGGAACTGTTCCACTGGAACATAGAGGATATCATTACCCTTATAGGCAATATGTAGATAATCCTTATGTACACCATCTACAACTAATGTTTCAATACCCATATATTGTCCAATACCACTTGTATCATGAACAACATAGTCTCCTACCTTTAATTCATTGTAGTCAGAGATCTTAGTCGCATCTCTGTACTTAATATATTTCTTCTTAGTTTCCTGCACCTTGAAGAGTTCCTGACTTGTGAGTAATACAGTCTTCTCTTCCACAAAGTTCATTCCACAAGGTAAATGTCCTAGGAAGAGGTTTACTCCATCATAGAGCTTATTTGTAGCACTTGTAAGAGTAAAAGGAATGGCATGATCAGTGAATAAGTTGACGAGTACATCTATCTGACGCTTTTCATCTACACCAATCATGACACGATTGTATGTAAGTAAGTCCTTTAACTGACTGATGAAGACTTTTTCATTGGCCATAGAAATCATGACAGGCTGGGTCATAAACATGATCTGCTTATCATTTTCTCTAAAACGGACAAAGTCTACATTCTGATGTTTAAGTATATCCTGAGGATTATTAATAAGCTTAAGTCCTCTGATCATCTGTCCTATTTCTTCTAGTTCATGATAATAGAGGTAATTCTCTTCCATATATGTCTTATAAGATGCAAGAATAGAAGCCAAAGATGCAGTAATAATAGTATAGTCACTTGCATAATCCATAATTGTGGCAGTTTGAGGGAATAAACCTAAATACTGATAAATACGTGGATTATAGTCATGTGCTTTTAAAGATTCAATATCTAAGGCATAAGTCTGTTCAAGTTCATCCTTGAAATCATCCTTGATTGTCATCTTCTCTTTTAATGCCTTGATAGATGCTTCTACCTGAGGTAAACCATCATCTTCATACATCATATCTGTAGCTGGAAGGATATCAATAGACTCTATTTTATCTGTTCTTCTTTGTGAGTCTTTATCATAGAAAGAGATTTCTTCTATTTCATCATCAAAGAATTCAATACGTACAGGATGTTCATACTGGATTGTATAAACATCAAGTACTTCACCTCTTCTAGAATAATAGAAAGGTGAATCAACTCTCTGGGTATTCTTATATCCAATAGACTGTAACATCTTCTTAAGTTCTAAAGGATCTATTGTATCGCCCTTCTTCAAGCTGATAATACTCTTCTTAAATAGTTCTACAGGCGTAATATAACGTGTCATAGAATGCATATGACAGACACAGATCATTGGTTTATCCTGTGTCATGGCATAGAGTGCATTAATTCTTTCACCTAATAGTTCATAAGAATAAGCCACTGATTCTACACGTAATGATTCATCAGCCGGGAAATAAACAACTTGATTCACAAGTTCCGTTAATGTTTTATAGAGGTTAAATGCCTCATATTGGTTGTTTTTAATAATCAGGATTTTTCTTGGATTATGCCAAAAAGAACCAGCAATGAGGTAAGCCTCATCGCTAGTTGAGTTTGTGACAATAGTTCCTTTGTCTGTATCTAAGGTACGTAGGGCCTGATTATCTTTTAAAAGATTCAGTATTTTCTCCATAACAATCACCTAGTTAAATTTATTCATTGCTTTATTAAAACCATCATCTAAATAACATAATACAGCTTCTGTTGCTTGTTTAGCACCTTCTGAGATAAGCTTTTCTTCTTCTTTAGAGAAGTGTCCAAGTACCCAGTCCACAACACTATAAAGCTTATTCTTAGAAATACCTACACGAATACGCTTGAAATTCTGAGTACCAACATGCGCAATAATACTCTTGATTCCATTATGTCCACCAGCACTGCCTTTTTCTCTTAAGCGAAGCTTACCAGTAGGCATATCCATATCATCATAAATAACCAATAGGTCTTCTACTGGAATCTTGAAGAACTGCATCACTGCTGCAACAGATTCACCAGAATTATTCATATAAGTCTGAGGTTTTAATAAAATAACATCTTCACCCTTATATTTGAATTTAGTATATAAGCCTTTGAATTTCTCTTTATCAATAGACTGATTCATTTCATCACTTAATACATCTAAACAATAAAATCCTGTATTATGTCTTGTCATATCATATTCTTTACCAGGATTTCCTAGTCCTACAATTAATTTCATACATTCTCCTATCTTGCACATACAACCATGGATACACCAAATACATTGAGCTGTCCATTTTCTATTCTTTCATTTGACATACTATATAATATCTTAAAGTCTTCTTCAATACCAATAGTAATCACATCATATGAAGGATTGAAATAAATCTTGAATTCTTTATAGTCTCCTTCATCCTGTGTCAAATGATATTCTACCATACGATAGTAGATATTGTTTATAAATACATGCTGATGCATATCTTCATAGTCATAATATCTAAAGCACTTGTTGTTTTTTCTTAGATCAATAAAGAACTTAACCGCCTGTACAACATTCATATAACGATCATGACGTGCCCAGTCTAATTTATTGACTGCATCTCCTGCATTATAAGAGTTCTGATTACCATTCTTAGTACCTAGGAATTCCTGTCCTGCATGGATAAAAGGAACACCCTGGGCAAGAATTGTCATGGCAAGAGTTAATATACATCTCTTCTGACGACAGTATTCATCTTCATGTCCATTAGAAATAATGAATTTATCAAATACAGTCGCATTGTCATGACATTCTGTATAGTTAATACTTTGTTCCAATGATGAGAACTTATTGTAGTTACACATCGCAATAATCGCTTCATTGGTCTTATATGTATCCCCTGATGTATAGCCTTTGACTTCCATCTGATTTGGTCCTTTGACTGTATCTCTGAAATGATCATTAAAGAAACCAACATGAGGTGTTTTATGGTTATTTTCAATGGTTGTTTTTTCTGAATCAGGTAATGCAGTACCCATATTCCATCCTTCACCATACAACATAAATGAAGAATCTAAAGCATGACCCTGTTCATAAATCATATTGACTGTATCAATATCCACAATACCCATGAGATCCATTCTAAAGCCATCTACACCATAAAGAACCTGCCATCTCTTACACATATCTAAGATATATTTACGGCACATCTTAGCTGTACTATTTAAATCATTTCCACACCATGAACCATTAGATAGTTCACCCTTCTCATCTCTTCTAAAGAAGTAATAAGGGACTGTCTTCTCTAATGTATTATTATTCACATCATGCATATGATTATAGACTACATCAAGAATAACGCGCATATTATGCTTATGAATACAGCGTACCATACGCTGACATTCCTGAATTCTCTTATAACCATCATTTGGATCAGTAATATAGCTTCCTTCAGGTACATTATATTGAGCTGGATCATAACCCCAGTTATAGAGTAAATCTGGATGATCTTCATCTACAGTGGCATAATCATTGACTGGTAATAGCTGTACATGAGTGACACCAAGCATATCTAAATAGTCCATACCTGATGAGAAGCCATTCTCAGTGACTGTTCCTTCTTCACAGAACCCTAAGAACTTACCTTTATGTGTAATCTGTCCATATTTATCAACAGAGAAGTCTCTGACACCTACTTCATAGATGACTGCATCTGTATTATGTTTAAGCTCTGTCAAAGGATAATCTACTCTTCTCACTTTATCTAAATCAATGACAACAGAACTATGCATATTAGCTGTACATGAATAAGCATATGGATCAGCTGTTTCTACTGACTGCTCATTCATTCCAATAATATAAACATATTCATAACCATCTAGATCTTTCTTAATTGTTGTACTATAGACACCCTTATCCCCTCTTTCTAAAGGATAATAATGAAGGTCCTTATCTTTCCATATCTTTAATACAACCTCTGTAGAAAGAGGTGACCAGACCTTAAACGATGTAGATGCTTTAGTATAATGACTGCCTAAATCATCTCCATCATAATAAAAATGATCATCAAACTCTTTACTCATAGAAAGTAAACTGAAGTCTAAGAAACAAGCTAAACCATAGTTATCAAATACTTTATATCTTGTACCTACAGAAAAATCTGTATGCAAAAGATACGACTGGAATCCATCTTCTTTCTCAGTCGCTTCACCTTTAAGTATCTTCACTTCATTTGTATCTAGATTCTTTAAATAATACTGACTTGATATCCCATTATAGTAATTTAACGACAAATTGACCTTGATCAAATCAAAATCAATTGCGTAAGCATACATACGTATTGATTCCCTTTGCATATTCAAATCCCTACCTTTTCTCATTTCTTATTCTATCATAAAAATGAGATAAAAAAAGAGAGTATCTAAATTTGAAAAAGAAAGCAACATAAGCCAAAAAAAGACTTAACTGCCTCAGCAGTTAAGCCCTTTGGTTATTCTTCTTCAGACATCATTGAGTCTAATACTTCCTGTACAAATGCATATTCTTCTTCTGTTTCAATAGGAAGAATATTATCTGCATCTTCAGGATCTACCTGTGAAGCATAGATATTCAACTGATCATCTTCATCTGAACTGTTGTCTGTATAGATGATATATTCTTTACCTGTTGCGTCATCTGTAAATCCCAAGATAACTTCACAAGTTACTTCTTCACCATCTACATCTAGTACGAATGTATCTTTCATTAGATTTTTACCCTATTTAAATGCCAGATATCCTTTACATAGTCTTCAATAGTTCTATCACTTGAGAAATGACCACTCTTAGCGATATTCGCTAAGCAGATCTTAGACCAGTTAGCACGATCCTGATATAAGTTGTTGATCTTTTCCTGAGCAAGTCTATAGCTTTCAAAATCCTTTAATAAGAAGTATTCATCGTTTCTGCTCATTAATTCATCAAAGATGATCTTGAATTCTTCTCTTGATGGATGGAAAGTACCATCTACTAATGAATCTACAACCTTCTTGATATTTGGATTGTTGTTGTATTCATTCCAAGAGTTATAAGAACCACTTGCCTTTAAGTTGTTAACTTCATCATCCTTCATACCGAAGATCACAATGTTGTCATCACCTACTAAGTCTGCAATTTCTACATTGGCACCATCTAATGTACCAAGTGTTAAAGCACCATTCATCATGAACTTCATGTTAGAAGTACCAGATGCTTCCTTACCAGCAGTAGAAATCTGTTCAGATACATCTGCAGCAGGAATGATCTTTTCAGCGATAGTTACACCATAGTTTTCAATAAATACAACCTTTAAGTATTTATTCGTTTCTGGGTCATTGTTTACCTTATCAGCTACGCTGTTGATTAACTTAATGATCTTCTTAGCTAAATAGTAAGAAGGAGCGGCTTTTGCACCAAAGATATAAGTATGTGGATAGATTCTGAAGCTGCTATCTTCTTTCATTCTCTGATATAAGTAGATAATATGCATTACATTTAATAACTGTCTCTTATATGCATGTAATCTCTTAACCTGAATATCAAAGATAGAGTTTACATCTACATCAATACCGTTATGTTCCTTGATGTAATCAGCAAGAATCTGTTTTCTCTGCTGTTTTACATTATAGAACTTACTCTGAGTAATTGAATCATTGACATATGGTGCTAACTTTTCTAAATCATCAGGTCTATGCATCCAGCTATCCCCAATTGATTCATTGATTAATGAAGTTAACTGTGGGTTACAATATGCAAGCCATCTTCTATGAGTAACACCATTTGTTTTATTGTTGAACTTGTTAGGATATAAAGTATCGAAATCCTTCATTTCTCTTTCTTTTAAGATATCAGAGTGAAGCTGAGCTACACCATTGACACTAAATGAACCTGCGATTGCAAGTCTAGCCATATGTACCTGACCATCTTTAATGATCATAACTCTCTGTAATAAGTCATTATCATTTTCAGTCTGCTGTTTTACGAAACCAATGAAACGTCTATTGATTTCTTCGATGATCTGATAAACTCTTGGTAATAAGTCTCTCATCATATCAACAGGCCATTTTTCTAATGCTTCTGCAAGGATTGTATGGTTAGTGTAAGCACAAGTCTTACATACGATATTCCATGCATCATCCCATTCCATTCCATAATCATCAATAAATACACGCATTAATTCAGGAACAACTAATACTGGATGTGTATCATTTAACTGAATAACGTTCTTTTCATGGAAGTTAGTTAAATCAGGATATACTCTTAGATGTGCACGAATAATTGAATTAATACCAGCACATACAAAGAAATACTGCTGTTTTAAACGTAATACTCTACCAGCATGAGTAGAATCATCAGGATATAATGTCTGACAAATATCATTGACTTCCTGAGCATACTGACGGAAATCCTTGTTTGTAGGAATATTTTCACTAGGTTCAGCTTTCCATAATCTTAATGTATTAGTAACCTTAGTATCATTACCAACAATTGGCATATCATAAGGAACAGCACGTACTGCTTCATAATCTACATGCTTCCATCCACCAGTTGCATCATCCCAGATAACCTTACCCCAGAACTTAACTTCTGTTGCATGCTTAGGTTTTCTTACTTCCCACATATTACCTAAACGTAACCACTGGTCTGGTACTTCTACCTGATATCCATTTTCAATCTTCTGTTTGAAGAAACCATAATCATAACGAATTGTATTACCGAAAGCTGGATAAGATAAAGAAGCTAAAGAATCCATGAAGCAGGCAGCAAGACGGCCTAAACCACCATTACCTAAACCAGCATCAGATTCTAATTCTTCTAGATCATGGATATTAATACCATAATCTGCAAGACCTTCTTTTGCAGTTTCATAAATACCTAAGTTCATCATATTGTTGACTAATAGACGACCAACTAAGAACTCCATAGAGAAATAGTGAACCTGTTTCTGCTGCTTAGCCTGAACTGCCATCTTTGTCATTGCCCAGTTAACAGATGCATAGTCACGTACCATAGTTTCAAGTACCATGAACTTTTCTGTTAAATGTGCTTCTTCTACTGTACGACCATATGATTCAATGATTCGCTTAGAAAATTCATATTTAAATTCTTCTTTTGTATTAAACATTTACTACTTTCCTTCCTTTACTACAACACTTTTCTTTGTCTTCTTTGGAGAAGACGCTTTTTTAGCTGGCTTATGGTATTCAAATACCACAGCGCTAAATGGCGCTAACTTCACATGAATACTCTGTGCTTCATTGATACAAGTACCCTTCTTTGATCTTAAAGCACGTGTATTTGTATAATTAGAACCTGCATAATCTGCTTTATCTGTATTCAAGATTTCTTTATAGCTTCCTGCAAATGGTACAGGTACTGCATAGTTTTCATGACTATTACCAATGAAGTTAGCTACTACAACTAAACAATTGCCCTTCTTATCAAATCGAGCATATGAAAATACACTCTGATTATGATCATCTACAACAAGCCATTTAAATCCTTCTGGATCATAATCCATACTATAAAGAGCTGGATGTTCATCAACCATCTTATTTAAATCCTGAATAAAATGATGGAAAGAATTATGCTGTGGATAATCTAAGATATTCCAAGCCAATGCCTTTCTTTCATCCCATTCCTTATATTCACCTAATTCATTGCCCATGAAGTTAAGCTTCTTACCAGGATGAGTCATCATATATGTATATAAAGCTTTTGCCTGTGCGAACTTGTCTCCATCAAGTCCCCACATCTTATTTAAAATAGTTGCTTTACCATGAACTACTTCATCATGTGAGAATGGTAAAATAAATCTTTCTGAATAGAAATACATCATTGAGAAAGTTAATAGATTATGATCATATTGACGATAAACTGGATCTTCTTTGAAATACTTCAAAGTATCATTCATCCAGCCCATATCCCACTTATAATCAAATCCTAAACCGCCATCCTTCACAGCTTTAGTTACATATGGGAAATCAGTTGAGTCTTCTGCAATAGTCATTAATGCAGGATATCTCTCATGAATCTGTTCATTCATAGTCTTTAAGAACTCTAAAGCCCCATTGTTTGTACCAAAGTCTTTATTACCTTTCCAGTAAATAAGGTTGCTGACAGCATCAAAACGAATACCATCAATATGGAATTCTTCTGCCCAGAAGTGAACGGCACTCTTTAAGAATGAACGTACAGTATCTTTTGTCACATCAAAATATACTGAATCCCATTCAGAATAACGGTTATTCACATCTGCATATTCATAAACCCAGCCTCCATCAAACTGATAAAGACCATGTCCATCCTTTACAAAATGAGCAGGTACGAAGTCCATAATAACCCCAATACCTTCCTTATGACACGCATTAATGAAATCCTTTAACTGCTTTGGATGTCCATAACGACTTGTCGCACTAAAATAACCTGTTGCCTGATATCCCCAAGAACCATCGAATGGGAATTCATTTAAAGGCATTACTTCAATATGTGTATAGCCCATCTTCTTCACATAAGGAATGATTTCATCAATCATTTCTTCATATGAATAGAATTCTCCGTCAGATGTATCTGTAAATTCCTTTTTCATCTTCCAAGAACCAAGATTCGCTTCATAAATATTCATGTTACGATCATAGTTATTAGAACGTGATTTCATCCATCTAGAATCATGCCAGCGATAACCATCTAGGTTATATACCTTAGAGGCTGTACCTGGTCTAATTTCACTGAAAAAGGCATATGGATCTGCACGATCAACAATAGCTCCAGAAGGTGTCTCAATTCTATATTTATAAAGGTCATACTGCTTTAACCCTTCAATATAGAGAGTCCACACGCCTCCATCATTATATCTCTCCATACAATGCTGAGTACCGTCCCAGTCATTGAAATTACCAACAACCTGAACACTTCTTGCATGTGGTGCATATACTGTAAAACGAACGCCCTTTTTATCCGGATGAGCCCCGAATACTTTATATGCTTCCAAACACTTTCCTTCAAAAAACAATTTTATCAAGAAATTATCTAACATACCTATATGTCTCCCTTCATAAACTTCATTATACATTAAATATGACTAAAATTCATTCATTTCAGGCAATATAGGCAAAAAAATGTAAACGTTTACTTAATTGTGATATCTTGAATGTTATTTAATACGATAGAAACTGTTCCATCAGGGTTTTCTTTCTTTTCAAAAGTAGATCCATTCACATATTCATCTACTGGCATAGTAATCTGAATATTCTCATCTAGAGTGATCTTTACAACCTCTACAGAGCGTCCTAAAGCATTTAAAGAAATAGTATCATCTTCACCAATCCCAAGATCCTTCAACATTGTTTCTGATTCTTCCTGAGCCTGATAATCTCTTTCCATGACCTTACGAACTACTTCTATAGGTTTCACAAGTTCACCCATCTGAGTTCTTTCTAATATTTCCTGTTTTACAAGCGGAAGTGCTTCTTTATCATTGACATGATAAATATCATCAATCTTATTTACTACTTTCTTCATAGTAGAAATCTTCTGACGATCTGTAAGTTTCTCTTCACCCTTGATCCACTGACTATTTAAATAAGTATCCATCTTACCATCAATGAGATACTTTTTCTCAATAAGAGATAGCTTCTTATGATCTGTATCTATAATAATCGCTTCATCAACCGCTGTACCAATCTGAGGAAGAACCTGTCTTCTTGTAATACGGACATTTTCTTCTTCTACTAGAGATACAGAATTATATTTATAATTAAGCTTTAAAGCGGCAATCATATGTACACCATCACGATAACAGTCTACATAAAGAATATTACTATTAGGCATTTCTTCAATCACTGAACCTAACGCAAAGAACTTTTCACTGATTTCCTTTGCCTGCTTCTTAAATTCTTCATCATCTTCAAGCATCTTATCTGCACGAAGTAATAATTCATGAAGCGAAGGGACTACAAGTTCTTTAATAGCTGGACTGTATAAGGCTTTTTCTACTTTTTTATGATAATATTCCTGAGTTGTATCATTTAATACACAGAAGTCTTCACTTAAGTATATTTTACGATGTTCAAAATCAAGCATATGCATCATAATTTTATTAATGATAATAGTGTTCATTTAAATTCTCCTTTCACGTGTGTCATTATAGCAAATTTCTTCTATTCCTCAACCTTTTCTTCCTTAATTTCCTCTCTGTTTTGTGGTAGTATTTGCTTAGGTGATTATTATGGACAACAAAAATTTCAATTTACCCGATGATAAGATTTTCCAATATATTACATATGGTATTGTCTTAGCTTTTATTCTCTTTAATTTAGAATCTGTATGGGACTTCTTCCTTAATATATTAGGACTTGCAAGACCTTTCTATATTGCGATAGTGATCGCATTTGTGATCAATATCCCAATGAAACTTGTAGAAAAATTACTTGTGAAAGCAAAAAGTCAGTGGATGAAGAAAAATCCTGATTCAAAACTCCCAAAATTCTTATTAGAAGGCACACGTGGTATGGCAATGACCATTACTATTGTATGTATTCTATTAATATTAGTGATGTTCTTCTCTTTTATTATTCCTAGAATCGGAGAAAGCTTTTCACTCTTATTCTCTAACTTAGATAATTATGCAAGTAGATTATCTGTTTATATCACATCTTTATGTAAAAGATTTAATATTGACTACGCATTGACCGTTGATGAAGTACAGAAGTGGTTTGCTTCTATTGATTTAAGTACAATCCTTTCTACTGCAGGAAACTTCTTAGGTAATCCTCATTTTAAGACAACAGAAGTTGTATCAAATATTGGTGGTTCTTTCATTACTGCCATCACTTCATTCTTTATGGCTCTTTATCTTCTTGCAAATAAAGAAAAACATCTTGAACAAGGAAGAAAATTGATTGCCTATATATTAGGTCATAAACGTGCAGGTATCGCTTTTGATATCATGAGTGAAGCCAATCATTACTTTAATAGTTTTGTGACTGGACAGATGTTAGAAGCGACATGTTTTATGTTAGAAGTCTATGTTGCGATGCGTTTATTTAGTATGCCTTTCCCAGAATTAATTGCGATCATGGCTTTCTTATTCAGCTTTGTACCGATGTTTGGTAATTTCATTACCTTCTTTGCAGGACTGATCTTAGTGGCTGCAGCACAGAGTAAGAGTATGCTTGCTTTTGCGATTATTTATCTATGCTTACAGCAGTTTGAAGGTAATGTGGTATATCCTAAGATTGTAGGTAAGTCTGTAGGTATTGGTGGTTTATTTGTCTTACTTGGTATTACTATATTTGGTAATCTATGGGGTGTTATCGGTGTACTGATTGGTGTACCTCTTACTGCCCTTATTTATGCTGTAATTTCTAGAATCATTAATATCGGACTCTATCAGAAACATATAGAAGTCACATATAATAACCTCTATAAATTAGATGAAGATGGAAATAGAATAGAAAATAAAGTAAAACCAAAAAAGGACCCTTCTATTTAATTGGGATCCATATATTATGCCAGTTGAAATATTCTTCTTCTGGTTTCCACATAGAAACAATCTGAGTAAAGATGTCACTATCTAGCTCTAGGTTGTTTTTTTATTTATGCATCACCTTAGTAGGATTCTCATTTGGTGGATTACCAGTAGTATTTGCGCCTATGGTTAAGATCATCTTTGGTTCTAAGTTCTACAACAGAAACTATGGTTTAATCTTTATTGGTTATGGTATTGGTGCTTTTGTAGGTCCTAAGATTTCAGCAAGTTTCTTTGATGCCACTTGATCTTATGTAATGGGTTATATCGGTTCAGCTATTCTTGATGCACTTGCGATTGTATTAGTACTTGTAGCTAAGAAGTTACAGAAAACTATGAACTAAGATTAAAACGACACTTGATTAAACTGATTCAAAAGTCAAGGACAGTACATTGACAGTCCCTGCTAAATGGGCATCACCGTAAGGTAATGCCCATTTTTTTCGTGCCTACTACCCAGCCTTTTTAAACGAGAAAATAAGTTCTAACTTTACGAACTTTTCCCAATCTATTATTTACAATTTGTCTAATTAGTATAATGCATCAAAACCCTTATAATAATCTAATTCTGTATAATTCTTCTAGTTCAATGAATCCTTAAGCAATTCCTTGACCTCGGCTGTTGCTTTACGATAGTGGAATAAACAGTGAATCACTCCGATTTTACAATCCGCCCCTCATAGTTGAGAATCTTTTTTGTATATTTTAAAGAGATACGTATTTTGATTCTGAATAATTTCATAGTCTATCTGGTAGTTATTTAACAAGTTGCATACAATATATAAACCAAGTCCATGACTTGTATCCTTATTCAATTCGATTTGACTCTCTATATAGGAATTCTTTATATAAAAACAATCTTCATCCATACCTATATCTATTATTCCACAATTATTCGTATATTTAACTGCATTACTAATCAAATTAGATAAAATCACATTGAAAGCATTTCTTCCAATATAAATATGTTCCGAGCCTATCTTATTATTAACCAGGATATTCTTCTGTTGTGCTAACAACTCATATTTATCTAGTACTTCTTTAAGAACTTCCTGTATAATAACGTCCTCTTCATCATTCTTGAGATGATCTATAGAATAGATAGATAATATTTGAGAAATATTACTAGAAAGACCATCTACTATATCCACACATTGTTCTAAATAAGCATCTCTATTTTTATATTTGCCTACATTATAGATCATGTTCTCTAGAATGATTTTAAGACTTGCAAGAGGTGTTTTTAATTCATGTGAAGCCCCTTTTAAGAAATCATATTTAAGTTTTTCTAATTCTATTATTTCTTTATTTTTGAGTTCTATATCATCTATTGATTTTAATAAAGTAAAGTAGAGTTCATTGATCTGTTCTTTGAGTTCACCTACTTCATCATCACTGGTATGAACTAAACAAGCATTCTTATCTAGCTGTATCATTTGATCTGTTACACTTTTAATTTCATCGATATTATTTTTAATTGATCTTGAATAGATTAAAGAAACGACAGCGGATAATAAAAGAGAAATAGATAAAGAATATGGTAAGAAGCCTAAACTCAAATTCTTTGCATCCTGCAACATATCCGCAGTAGAAATAAATTTCAAATATAATTGATGACCGTCATTTAAAGTAATACTTCTCTCTTCAATAATTAATGAATTATTAGGACTATCTAAATTAATATTTAAATCATTTGAAACTTCTACTTCATTATCTTTCTTTTCACTACTTACAAATACTTTAATATCGCTGTTTTTAGAATAAAGTTCTGTTGCCCGTTTAATATCATTTATGTTTTTACCTTCTAGACTATATGATATCTCATTGGCTGTTTTATTAATTTCAGCCTCTCTCGTATCTAAATATGTTTTAGGAAAAATTAAATAAATAGATATGTGAATTAATAGAACAATAATTGACAAAACAGAAAATATTTGAATAAACATTTTAGGGAATATCTTTAGTTTTTTCATTTTCTCTCCAATTTATAGCCTACATTTCTTATTGTTGTAATGCAGTCGAGCTGCAGTTTCTTTCTAAGTTCTTTGATATAGACATCAATTACACGATCATAGGGAATGTCGTCTGTTTCTTTCCATACCTGATCAATAATTTGCATTCTTGAAAGCACCTGACCTTCATGATTTAGAAGACATTTTAATATTTTTAATTCTTTAGGATTTATTTCGATACTTCTTCCCTCTATTTTTGCTGTATAGCTGGTAAAATTAATCTCTATATTCTTATATATAAACTTTTCTATAGAACCATAATACTTTTTTATTAATGCATCTATTCTTGTCTTTAATACAATCAGTGAAAAAGGTTTTTCAATATAGCCATCTGCCAGTTGCGTAAAAGCTTCTATTTTGTACTCTTCATTATTAAATGCTGTCAACATTAATACAGGGATATCACTTTCTTTTCTTATTGTTTTTAGAACTTCTAAGCCATTTATAAAAGGAATCTGTATATCTAGCAAAACAAGTTTGATCTCTTTGTTAAATAAATCTAATGCTTCTTTACCATCTCTAGCCTCAATGACATGATAGCCGTATTCTGATAGAAATTCACTAATACCCTCTCTTATAACAGTATCATCCTCTACAACTAATAAGTCCATAATATCCCTCCTTTCTTCTATTATACATAATATCTAACGTTCATAAATCAATGTTTTTTCCTTATTTTTAAGAATTCTCATTGATGATATCACAAGTGCTAAAACCATAACTATTGTCATAAAACCAATAACAATTAGCATTGTATCCATTGAAACATGTACATTTAAACTTGTAATCATCTTATTAAAACCATCAACCTCGGCACCTGCACCCAATTGATTTGATGCTCCCTGGTTTGCAAGCTGCTTAGCAATATCAGCCGTTACATTGTTTAATATCATATGACCAAATGATTGTGAAAAATAATACGCAAGACCATAAGATAATGCATAAGAAGGAATTATCATAAATAATAATTCTATCATAAACTGACCAAAAATCCTTACTTTAGAAATACCTAAAGAAAGCATAATTGCAATCTCTCTCTTTCTCGCATTAATCCATAATAGAAGAAGCAAAGCAACAATAATACCTGCAAAAATCAATGCACCATAAAATAATTTATTCGCAATACTATATAAAGATGAAATAGACATATACATGGCAGGATAATTAGAAGCACCATTTATGAGAACATATTCCCTCCAGTCAATATCTAGTTTTTGTAATGATTTCACAACTTGGTTCAAATCATACTGTCCCTTTACAAAGAATGTGGCATCTTGATAAGCTGCTGTCTCTTCTGTATCGCCATAAACCTGAGCTGCACTATGCACATCAGTGATTAAAGTATTTTCATAGAGTTCCTGTGCTGCACTGACACTACCTTTATTATGACCATCAAAAAGCCCCTTGATTTCTAAATCAACAATTTCATTAGCTTGTTTTTCATTGTCTGCATCATATAAATTTGATTTTATTTTCAAATGATCTCCCACCTTCAAATGATTCTTTTGAGCTAAATCCTTGTGCATTAAAACTTTATTTTTATCTTCATTTTGAAGATGCTTTCCTTCTACTAATTTATAAGTTCCTGATACAAATTTATTTTCTCTAGTGGAATCATTAACGCCTGTCAGCATTACTGTATTTTTAAAGTTTTTAGCTCTTTCAGGAGATTGATTAGCTAGTGTTTCTGGCGTTTCAATGATTTCATGATCTAATAAATCTGCAACACTATTAATTCTTTTTACATAAGAATAAATTTCCTTGCACTGTGCAATCCTGTTAATATCTCTTTCTTTTACATTTCCTCCACCTCTAGGTGTCCCAGGATTAACCTGTCTATTAATTTCTAGCAAGATGCTATTGGTAATATTCCCTAGACTTTTCTTGGATGATACATCAGTTGCTTTCTTAATTCCTAAACCCAAAATACAAAAAGTAGACATCGTCGCTATAATCACAATAATGATTAAAGACTTAAGCTTTTTTCTTGTTACATATGCAAATGCATTTCTTATCATATCTTATCCTCCCATTCAACAACCTGTAATCTCTTATCCTTGAGTTCCAAAATAACATCTGCACTATTTGCAACTTCTTTGCTATGTGTGACAACGATAACACATTTATTTCTTTTTTTAGCCATTTTTTTCAATATTTCAATGATTTCGTTCGCTGTACTATTATCTAGATTACCTGTTGGTTCATCTGCTAGAATAATAGGTGCATGAGATGCTAAAGCTCTCGCAATTGCGACTCTTTGCTGCTGTCCACCTGAAAGCTTCATGACGTTTCTTTTTATTTGATTTTGATTTAATCCAAGTTCTAATAACAATGATGGTGATGCCTTCTTATTCACCAATCTCACATTTTCCAGAGGTGTTAAATAGTCTATGAGATTATAGTTTTGAAACACCAAAGAAATATGATTTCTCCTATGATAACTATAACCTTTCTTTTTAATATCTTCATTTTCAAAATAAATATTTCCCTCCTGAGGTTCATCTAAACCCGCAAGTAAAGAAAGCAGCGTTGACTTTCCAGCACCAGAGGAACCGATAATCGCATAAAACTGACCTAATTCAAAAGTTTGATTGACATCTAATAATATATTCTCTCTTGAATTCTTATATCTATAGCTTAATTCCGATATTTCTAATACACTCATTATAATCTCCTAACTCATTTCTGATAAAATCTCTTTTGGTTTTTTAGTCAAGAACATTCCACAAGCTATGACAACTGACAACAATATAACAGTGACTAAAATTCCATAACTTGCTAAAAATGCAGATAATTCTTGCTCTATTCCATTTGTAACAAGCAAAGAATATTCATGTTTTAATAATTCATTAATGATGAATTTAAATAATACATTACCTACAGCAATGGATAAAATAACTGCAGGTAATGAAATCAAAAGAAGTTCAATAATAAACTGACCTAAGATTTCTATTTTACTTATTCCTATTGATAATAAAATACCTATTTCATGGATTCTTTCTCTTAACCATAAAATTAAAATAAGAGAAAGAACAACTATAGCAACCACAATAAAACTATATACTATTAACTTGATAATGTATTGTATATAATTAATTGCTTCTAAGGTTTCCTTATATGTTTGACGATCTTCTTCAATATCATAATCTATATATTTCTGTCGAAGATGATTCATAGTCATTTGAGCTTCTTGTGAACTATTAAAAAACATAATTATTTGATTCACATTCTTTGTATGTAATGATCGATAATCGATAAAAATCATATTTTCACTAAAATCCGAAGTCAATCCAGTATATGCTTCTTGTTTTTTGCCTGAAAAAATACCTATAATTTTATATCGATGATTATTCTGTAATGTTATATAATTTCCTATTTTTAAATGATTCTTTTTTGCTAATTGTTCATGAATCATCACTTTGTTTAAATCCTTTTTTTTGAGGTGTCTTCCTTTTTCTAATATAAAATTACCACTTTTGAATAAAGCATGGTTTTCTGTTTGATTTATCGCCTGATATGATAAAACATTCTGATACTCTTCAGGTAAATCATCTCTTTTTATTGACTGCATTGCTTCAATGACTTTTATTTGTTTGGGTTTTATTATTCCATTGTATTGCAAAATATAATTCTTGGTTTCTTTAAAGGCCTTATGATCAAAGAATGATTGATCTTTTTTGGAAATTGATAAAGAAGTCTGCGCAGTTCTAGATATTGAGTTCTTTAAGTGTGTTGTGGATTTAATAACATTTAAAGATACATATAAGCTAGAAAAAACAACTGTAACAACAATCAAAATAATAAGAGACCTTTTTTTCTTTCTTGTTATATAATAAATAGCACGATTACTCATCAAAAACCTCTGTATTGTCTAAATCTTTCTTTTCTTTTAAAACAAAGCCATTTTCTGTTTCTTTTAATCGATCAATTATTTCTATGTTTGATTTCATTAATTCCTTTAGAAAATCCTCAGTCTGGTAGCTTATGTAATATTCATATTGTTTATCATCAGCAGTGCCTATTTTTTTATGATATTTGCATTTAGTCAAATCAGTTAGTTCCTCTTGAGACATTCCTTTTAGATACATACCAATAGTACCTTCTCTCTTAAGACTATTTTCCCATTTTATGTATTCCTTAGTATCTTCAACAACAATGTTCTTTTGCGTATTTGATACTGTATTAAATGAGAAAAAAGCATATCTTAAATCTTGGTTTAACGCATTTTGTGCATCAAGCATCACAAGACTTTTTTGATTCATAGCAGTCTTAATATTTTGAGATAACTTAAATTTAAGACCTAAATATTCATAAACATATTCCTCTTTAGAATCTATTGCCTCATCAATAGGCTTAAACGATGTTTTGTTCCTAATTAAAACTGAACTTGTGAATGCATTTGTTTTATTTTGACATCCTATAAGTGCAGTACAGAAACACAACACTCCAAATACCATTACTTTTTTTATTTGTTTCATTTTTATCATCTCCTTTATTTCATCCTACTAATCATTTATGAAACATCTATGAAATATCTAAAAAAAGCAAGCGACTAAATATACTTTAGATTTACTCAAGCAAAAAAGCCGGAATGTGAACTCCGGACATTACCTTTGGACAGTTTCTGTGTAAATGTTTATGTCATTGTCTTCTATTTTAAAAGTAAGCCGTCATTTCTAGATAAGAGTCTTAGGGATTCTCAATTTGAATTTTCCAAAATAGTCCTCAATACTATCTGGTTTATCAATCTTGATACCTTCTTCTAATGCCACTTCAATGCATACTTTCTTTGCATCATTTGCGTATCTCCTATAGAGAAGAGATATCTTACTGATGATGGCAAATCGTTAGATGCTGTCAACGAGATGATGACAGAAGTGAGTTTAATGATACCGACAACAAGAGGCGTTGGAACCAGATACATACAGGGTTATCTAGATTTCCTGCTACTGAATCTGCGACAGCTCCTTGTTACAGACTGGACAGATTTTAACCTGCTCCATGCCGGAATTACTTGGACTGCCTACAATTCCATTACGATTCTGATAACGACTGGTGTTTGTGCATTGGTCGCTTTTCTCTACTACCGTTACTGATATGACCGTATCAAGCGGTTGTTACACCGACAAAAGCTGGCTCGTATGATACTGGAAAATAAGTTGTATGAAGCCGATGCCGTACAAGACAGCGTTTTTTTACTGACATGCAAAGCAGATCAAGGGAAAAATTCGTCTGGTTGTGCCGTTTTTTTATTCGTAATAATTCACAGTCACTTACACCGTGGCTAAATATAGATTATAATATAGCCACAAGAAAGGAGCTGATTGTATGAAGATTATTCCGATGCATGATTTGAAAAATACCGCTGAAGTAGAACGTCTTTGTGCAGAAGAAAACGGTCCTGTATTCGTAACCAAGAATGGATATGGCAGATTGGTTGTTATGGATATCGAGTATTATGAAAAAACTATGAGAAAGATGGATGAAGCAAAAACAATCCTAGATGGTTTGAAAGATGTAAAATCTGAAAATACAGTAGAAGGAGATGCTGCAATTTCTAATATAAGGAATAAGTATAGCATCTAAATTTGGTTTATTCTTTATTGGTTATGATATCTGTGCTTTTGTAAGACCTAAGATTTCACAAGCCACTTTGATACCACTTAATCTTATATAATGGATTATATCAGTACAGCTACTCTATGATTGTATTGATACTTTTCGCTAAGAAGTTACAAAAAAGCATGAATTAACTAAAAAACGACACTTGATGTGTCGTTTTTTCATAGTTCCTTTATTGCTTCTATTGCATAGAGAGGAAGATTAATAAGCCAATCTTCCTTTCTATAATCAGACATAGAAGTACGAACACAAATATCAGGAGAAAACTTTTCACTATATGTTTTAAGACTCTTCGCCCTTAAATTTTCTTCTGCTTTGACTTCTATCGGAATTATCTGATTGTCTCTATCTATCACAAAGTCTATTTCACAGTTTCCTCTTTCGTTTGTATAATAATATATATTCAAATCTTCTATTGTCTTGAGTTGTTGGCATACATATTGTTCAGTCAGTGCACCTTTAAATTCCACAAATAAATTATTACCTTCAATAAGCGTCTTTTGTTTCAAACCAGTCATGCACCCTAAAAGCCCTACATCTAATAAATAAATTTTAAAAGCCTTTAAATCTTCATATGCCTTTAAAGGTATACCTGCTTGATTTACACGACTAATTTTATGTATTAATCCACAATCAGATAGCCACATAATAGCTGTTTCATATTCTTTAGCACGTGCGCCAGTACGAACAAGACCATATATAAATTTTTTATTTTCCTTTGCTAGCTGCGATGGAATACTATTCCAAAGCGATCTTATTTTAGGAACAATTTCATTAGGTGCGTGTTTAGAAAAATCCTGTTCATAAGCTAATAGAATTTTTCTCTGAATATTACGCACTTCATTATAATCATTATAATTCGCAAAATATTGGACAACTTCCGGCATTCCGCCCACAAAATAATACTGCTTCAATGCATCAATATATGTCTGCTTAAAACTTGTAATCATTTGATAATCTTGTTGATCAAGCAGTTCTACAAATCGTTCTTTACCTGTAGCCGTTAAAAATTCTTTGAAAGTAAGAGGATAAAGACTCATGAAGTCTACTTTTCCTACCGGAAATGATGTTCCTTGATGTAAGGCAATACCCATGAACGAACAAGCACATACGATATGATATTCAGGTGCATTTTCATTGAAGTATTTTAATGATGTTAAAGCTCTAGGTACTTCCTGTACTTCATCAAATATAAGAAGTGTGTTATCTGGATCAATTATTTGATCAGTATAGATTTCTATTCCCTTAACCAAACGATGAACATCCAAATCATAAGAGAATAAATCAGACATAATTGAATTATTCTCAAAATTGATATAAACAGTATTTACATAAGCTTTCTTACCAAACTCTTTCATCAGCCATGTTTTACCTACATGTCTTGCACCCTGTATAATCATTGGCTTACGAATAGGCTTTTCTTTCCATTTGAATAATTCTTCTATTGCATATCGATACATAGTAACACCCCCCCTCATCTTTTATACCATCTTCATACATTTTTTGCAGTGAAAAAATGTGCTATTTATACACTTTTTACAGCGAACAAATGTGCTACCTATACACTTTTTGCATCGAATAAATGTATCACCACTACACTTTTTACACCGAATAAGTGTAGTAGTTCACATTTTTAGAGCCTAAAAAAAAGACTATCACACATAAGTGTCATAGTCTTTTGATGTTATAATTTGAAGTTTGCTGCGTCTTTCTTGAACTGTTCAACATCTTCATCAGTACCTAATACAAAGTGTGTATCAGTGATCTGATGCTGAGTACCAGCTGTATAATCAAGACCGCTTGTTTCATAATCATATGAGAATGATTTTCTTACTTTTTCTACTCTTGGGTTAGAATGAGGGATAGCAGATAATAAAGATCTTGTATATGGATGGAGAGGATTACTAAAGATTTCATCCGCAGTTCCTGTTTCTACTAAGTGACCTAAATGTAATACACCAATTCTATCAGAGATGTATTTAACCATTGATAAGTCATGAGCGATAAATAAGTAAGCAGCACCTGTTTCTTTCTGCATCTTCTTCATTAGGTTTACAACCTGTGCCTGAATAGATACGTCTAGGGCTGAGATTGCTTCATCGGCAATGATTAGATCTGGGTTCATAATTAAGGCTCTTGCGATACCAATACGCTGTCTCTGACCACCAGAGAACTGGTGTGGGAAACGGTTAGCGTGTTCTCTAGATAAACCTACCATCTCAAGAATCTTATAAACCTTTTCTTCTCTTTCTTTTTCATCTTTATAATCATGATGAATATCAAGACCCTGAGCAATGATATCAATAACCTTCTTACGAGGGTTTAAACAAGCCATTGGATCCTGGAAAATCATAGCCATCTTAGTACGTAATGTCTTAAGAGCTTTCTTAGACATCTTACCAGTGATATCTTCACCTTCGAAAAGGATCTGACCATCAGTTGGATCATATAGTCTGATGATTGCACGACCAGTAGTAGATTTACCTGAACCAGATTCACCTACTAAACCATATGTTTCACCAGGCATGATTTTGAATGAAATACCATCAACGGCTTTTACAGTAAACTTTCTGCTTGGATAGAAATACTGTTTTAAATTCTTGACTTCAAGAATTGGAGTCTGACTATTCTTGTCCATTATTTGGTACACCTTCTTTCATCATGTTATCGATTCTCTTTCTTAATGCTTCAGGCATTTCTACCTTTGGCGCATTTGGATGCATTAACCAGCTGGCTACCTTATGAGTTGTAGAACCTTCTACTTTGAACATAGGTGGTTCAATTCTCTTATCGATATTTAATGCATATTTATTACGTGGTGCAAATGCATCACCTTTGATTTCTCTTGTAACGTTAGGTGGTGAACCAGGAATTGTATATAATTCTGGATCATTAGTATTTAAATCAGGCATTGCTGATAAAAGACCCCAAGTATATGGATGTAAAGGTCTGTAGAAGATATCATCGATAGAACCTGTTTCTACGATCTTACCTGCATACATAACGTTTACGAAGTCTGCTACCTTAGCCACTACACCTAAGTCATGTGTGATATAAATAACTGAAATACCTTTTTTCTTCTGTAAGTCCTGAATTAATTCAAGGATCTTAGCCTGGATAGTTACATCTAGGGCTGTTGTAGGTTCGTCACAGATTAATACATATGGATCACAAGATAAAGCGATTGCGATAACAACACGCTGTCTCATACCACCAGATAACTGGTGAGGATAGTTCTTCATACGTTTTTCAGCATTTGTGATACCTACTTCTTCAAGAAGCTTAACAGCCTTTTTATATGCGTCTTCTTTAGATGTTCCATAATGATACATCATTGGTTCCATGATCTGCTTACCAATTGTCATTGTTGGGTCTAGAGAAGTCATTGGATCCTGGAAGACCATCGCAATCTTACGACCACGGATTTCCTTCTGGATTTCCTTTTCTGTCATCTTAGTGATATCTACTGTATGTTTTTCATCAGTATCCGGATCATGCCAAGTATAGTCGATTGAACCACTTTCAATATTACCATTCTTAGCTAAGATACCCATGATAGCTTTTGTAGTAACTGATTTACCTGAACCAGATTCACCTACAATCGCAATTGTTTCTCCCTTATAAAGGTCTAAGTTAACACCACGGATGGCATTGACTTTCTTACCTTCAATCTTAAAGGAGATATTTAAGTCTCTGATTTTTAAAATTCTTTCTCTGTCAGCCATAATTACATCTCCTTCATAGTAGGATCAAGTGCATCTCTTAAACCATCACCTAATAAGTTGAATCCTAACATTAATACTGCAAGGATGATAGCTGGGATAGTCATCTGAGTTGGATATACTGTGAATACTTCGAAACCTGAGTTGATCAAAGTACCAAGTGAAGCCTGAGGTACAGTTAAACCTAAACCAACGAATGCTAGATATGCTTCATAGAAGATCGCATTTGGGATAGTCATCATAGACATGATGATTAACTGACCAAAGATGTTTGGTAAGATTTCCTTGAATAAGATAAAGATATTGCTTGCACCTAATGTTCTAGAAGCAAGAATGAATTCATCTTCCTTGATTTTTAATACCTGTGCTCTTGTGATACGAGACATAGGAATCCATTCAGTGAAGATTAACGCAAGAATAACGGTATATAAAGAAGGCTTTAATACTGTTAAAAGAATAGTTAATACTACTAGTGTTGGGATTGAGTTAATGATTTCCTGAATTCTCTGAAGGACAGAGTCAATTAAACCACCAAAGTAACCAGAAATTAAACCATAAGTCATACCAACTACGATATCAATAACTACTGCAACTAATGCGATAATTAATGAAATACGAGTACCTTGCCATGTTCTTACGAACAAGTCACGGCCATATTTATCAGTACCAAAGAAATGAGTACCATTTGGAAGAATATTCGCAATACTTGTATCAATTGCATCATATTTCCAATGAGATAACATTGGTACAAAGATTGCAAGTAATGCAATTACAATAATACAAACTAAACCAAAGATTGCACCTTTGTTCTGAGTGAAACGGTAAACAACGTCTTTCCAAGCAGGTCTTGCAGGAGCAACTTCATCAATGTTGATATTCTGTTTATCACCGATAAACTCAAAATCATCTGGCAAAAAATCATACTTCTTGTCATCCATCTTAGTTGTCCCCCTTTCCTAAACGGATACGTGGATCGATAATACCATAAGATACATCGATTACTAACATCATAACGATATACATGAATGCATATAAGAATGAACATGCAACGATGATGTTGTAGTCATTAGCACGAATACTGTTAATTAATAGCTTACCTAAACCTGGTACAGAACAGATCTGTTCTACTACCATTGTACCAGTCATCAAGTTAACTAGGATTGGACCTAAGATAGTGATTACTGGGATTAAGGCATTACGTAATGCATGCTTGAAGATTAATGTCTTACGATCTAAACCTTTAGCCATTGCAAGAGTCATGTATTCACTATTTAAAACAGAAATCATTTCTGTACGAGTGAAACGTGCTACGTTGGCAATAACGCTCATAGATAGCGCAACAACTGGCAATATAGATGAGAAGATTGGATTCATATCATCATACATTGTCGGTAAGATGCGAAGATCATTACTGAACAAGATAACAAGTAATAACGCGAATACGAATGATGGGATAGATACACCTAAGATAGAAATAATAGTTGCGATTGTATCCCAAATAGTGTTCTTGTTTAATGCAGCAACGATACCAAGTAACATACCTACTAACGTACCTAAGATACATGCAGCGATACCATAAGCAAATGAGATCTTAGCTGCGTCAAATACTAATTCAGAAACATTCTGATCTTTGTATAAAACATAAGAAACACCGAAGTCGCCTGATAACATATTCTTTAAGTATGTACCATACTGTACAAGAACTGGCTTATCAAGACCATATTTTGCCATAATGACTTTCTGCTGTTCTGGACTCAACTTTTCTGAGTTGAATGGAGAACCCGGCATACAACGAGTCATAATGAACAGAACTGTAAGTATAACGAATAGAGTAATTGCTGAAATAAGCAATCTCTTTAAGATATACCTAATCATGGATTTATCCATATAAATATCACACCTTTCATTTAAAAAAGAAGAACACATTATAGCAAGAGCTATAATGTGTTTATTCTCACTATGTTCTGTTTATTCTTATTTGATAGTTACGTATTTGAATGTATAAGGAACACCAACTGCTGAATGAACAAGTCCTTTTACATTCTTAGCCTTTAATGCTGCAGCACCCTTTTCGAATACTGGAATATAAGCTAAATCATCAAGTGCAGTCTTTTCTACCTGAGTCATTAAGTCCCAACGTTTATTTAAGTCTGATTCAGCCTGAACCTGTTTCATTAATGAATCAACTTTAGCATTGCTGTACTTACCATAGTTATTCTGGTTACCAGTTAAGAATAAGTTTAAGTAAGTTGTTGGATCAGCATAGTCTGGACCCCAACGAGTACATGCAATCTGATAGTTACCATTTGCCTGTCTGTTGTAAATTCTGTCTTTCTTTACAGTTGCAACCATGTTTACTTTTAAGCCTTTTAACTTAGAGAATGAACCCTGTAAGTATTCAGCCATAGTATCCATTGGTGATTCATCAGTACCATATAATAAATCAACTGTGATTGTATCAGTACCTAATTCTTTCTTAGCTGCATCTAAGTATTCCTGAGCTTTCTTAACATCGTAACCTACAAGATCACCTGCAGTATCACGGAAGTCTTTACCAGCTGGGCTCTTAGATAACTGTGATGGAACAAAACCAGTAGCAGCTTTAGAACCATCCTTTAAGACGTTTTCACATAAGTCTTTTCTGTTAATTGCATAAGATAATGCTTCTCTTACGTTCTTATCAGCAATTGTCTTATTGTTGAAGTTTAAGCTTAAGTAGAATAAGAAACCTTCATTGAATGTTGTGAAAGTATCTTTACCTTTATACTTATCTACTAATGTAGAGTTGATTGTTGCATAGTCAACTTTACCATTGTCAAAGTTCTGTGCAGCAGTCTTAGGATCCTGTACTAGGAACATTTCAAGGTTCTTAGTCTTAACTGCTTTTGCATCATAGTACTTATCGTTCTTAGTGAATGTTGCTTTATTACCTTTGATCCACTTAGTCATTGTATAAGCACCATTAGATAATGTGTATTCTGGTTTAGTACCATAGTTCTTACCACATTTTTCAACGAACTTTTCGTTTTGTGGGAAGTAGCATGGGAAAGCCATTAAATCTGTGAAATATGGAACCTTGTTGTTTAATTCAACAACTAAAGTCTTATCATCAGTTGCTTTAACACCTAAAGTGTTCATCTGTTCATCTGTTGCCTTTGGGCCTAGATCAATCAACTGACTCGCATTCTTAACTGATGCACCATCATCACCTAACATGTAAGCATAGTTACCTGCATTCTTAATAATTCTCTTCCAAGAATAAACGAAATCGTTGGCAGTGACTTTATCACCATTTGACCACTTAGCATCTTTTAAGTGGAAAGTGTAAGTCTTACCATCAGCACTTACATCCCAGCTCTTAGCTAATGCTGGAACTGTCTTGCCTTTGTCATTTACTGCTGTTAAGCCGTCTGTGATTGCGTGGATTGCGTTGTATGACATACCATCATCAACTACTGTAGAATCCATACCCTGGATATCTAATTCACTTGCAAATCTGAAAGTATCTGTATCAGTTTTGCTTCCACATCCAGCAAGTAATGCTGCTGCCATACTTGCAGCAACTAAAACCTTTACTGTCTTCATAAAATTTTCCCCTCCATAATGGATATAATTATATGATAGCATCCAACTATCATGAGTCACATCTTACACTCTTTGTGTATACATGTCAATATTCATTAGCATAAATCTTTGTGCATTTCATTAATCTCATTTGCTAATTTGTCTTTTCCACAAATTGACCATTTTTTATATTATTTGCACTTAATTTTTTATCATAAAGAGAAAAAACAAGCATATAAAAAAGGCACCAATCAGGTGCCTCTTAGTCCATAAATGGAGTGATTTTATCAAGAATTGCGTCTTTATTCGCAAAACCAATGATCTGTGTAACAGCCTTTCCATCTTTAAAGAAAATCATGTTTGGAATAGACTGAACACCGTATTTAGATGCTAAATCAAGTTCATTGTCTACGTTTACCTTAACAACTGTTAACTGATCGTTTTCTGCATCTAATTCTTCTAATACTGGGCCAACCATCTTACAAGGGCCACACCAGTCTGCATAAAAGTCTACTAATACATACTTATTATTTAATGCTTCATTAAAACCGTTCTGATCTACAATTTTCATATTCTTCACCTCACCTATATTTAAACAGATTGAAGAATATTCCGCAACTTATTTGCTTAGATGAATATCATAGGTCGTATAGGCAAGTTCTATACCTGCTTCATTGAAACGCTTATTCATATTTTCAAGTAAACTACATCTAAGTATTTCATAGTTTTCTGTAGCCGCCCATACTCTAAGTGTAAAGCTTAATGCACTATCCTTATATTCTGTCATATTCACAAATGGTGGAATATCATGGAGACAATAAGGATTAGATAAGGCTTCATCCATGATCACCTTCTTAACTAATTCTACATCACTATCCATCACAACATCGAAGTTTAAATCTACACGACGCATTTCTTCACTTGAATAGTTGACTAGTGTTGAGTGTGCTAATTGTGAATTAGGAATCACAATCTTCTTATTATCTAAAGTAAGTAGATTAGTATAAAGTAAAGAAATTTCCTGGATTCTTCCTGTTACACCTACTACTTCAATAAGGTCTCCTTTAGAAAAAGGTTTCGCAAGTAAGATGATGATCCCATCAAAGAAGCTGGCTAATGAATCTTTAATTGCTAAGGCAAAGGCAGCAGATGCTGCAGTAAAGATAGCAAGAATAGAACTAGTATTAATACCAAGCTGTGATAGAGCCATAATCGCAATTATTACAATAAAAACTGTCTTGATGATTGTCTTAAAGAAGTTTAAAACAATTTCATCCTGGGATGACTTCTCAATGAACTTGGTAAATAATTTATCAAAAATCTTATATACAATATATCCAATAACTATAATGATAAGGGCTTGAAGAGCTTTCTCTCCCATGCCATAAAGTGTTTCTAAGTATTTTTTCACCATTTTTGTAAATCCTTTCATGTACATTTAAAGTAATTCGTCTAACTTGATTAGTCAAGAAAATGTTGATTTATTCCTCAAAATTGTTAAAATTGAGTTTGACTGAAGGAGGTCCTTGTATGAAAATTGCAATCATGACAGATAGTAACTCTGGCATTACACAAGCTGAAGCAAAAGAATTAGGTATCTATTGTATTCCTATGCCTTTTACTATAGATGGAAAAGAATTTGAAGAAGATATCAATTTAACACAAGAACATTTCTATGAAAAACTAATGGGTGGTGCAGAAGTATTCACTTCACAGCCTACTATTGGTCTTATCGCAAAGAAATGGGATGAAATATTAAAGACACACGATGCTATTATTCATATTCCTATGAGCAGTGGTTTATCAGGAAGCTGTCAGACAGCGATGATGATGGCAGATGAAGATCAGTATAAGGGAAAAGTATTTGTAGTAGATTCTCAAAGAATCTCTGTTACACAAAAAGCTGATGTTCTAGATGCAATCGCTATGGTGAATAAAGGATATAGCGCTAAAGAGATTTATGATTATTTAATGACAAATAAGATGAATGCGACTATCTATATTACTGTAGATACTCTTGAGTATTTAAAGAAGGGTGGACGTTTATCTCCTGCCGCTGCAACTCTTGGTGGTTTATTAAAGATCAAGCCTATTCTAGCTCTTCAGGGTGAAAAGCTAGATAAGTATGGTACTTCACGTACTATGAAGAAAGCCCGTAAGATTATGATTGATCAGGTTAAACAGGATATTCTTGATCGTGGCTGGGGTGATGATTATGAAGTATGCTGTGTTTATACTTATGATAAAGAGGCTGCTTTAGATTATCTAGAACAGATCAAGGAAGCATTTCCTGATAAAGAAGTCATCTTTGACCGTTTATCATTAAGTGTTTCTTGTCATATTGGTCCTGGTGCACTTGCACTAGCAGCTTACAAGAAAGGTTCTTATTAAGATGTTCGTCAGAACATCTTTTTTTAATTTTTGCTTGTATTCCCTTACAGCGTTGATTATTCACTTTTTTTATATTATTATTTTAATGAATGATTTTACATTTTTGAGAAAGAGGTGGATAGTAAGTTATGTCAGTCAATAATACTGAAAAGAAAAAGACATTCAAGCCTCACCGTTCTAAAAGAAGATTCCCTTCTACGCATCATAATGTTAAAACACAGGGAACAAAGATATTCGCATTAGGCGGTTTAAATGAGGTAGGTAAGAATACTTACTGTATTGAATGCAATGATGAAATGATTATTATTGATGCAGGTGTTAAGTTTGCATCTGAAGGTCTTCCTGGGATTGATTATGTTATTCCAGATTATACTTATTTAAGAAAGAATAATAAAAAGATCAAGGGATTATTTATTACACATGGTCATGAAGACCATATTGGGGGTATTCCTTTCTTATTAAGACTTGTGAATATACCATTTATTTATGCTTCTCCATTGGCTTGTGCCATGATTAGAAGAAAACTAGAGGAACATCATCTTACACATGTGACTAAGATGGTTCCTATTACACATGAAAGTTCTATTAAGACTAAATATTTTAATATTGGTTTCTTTAATACTAACCATTCTATTCCTGAATCTATGGGGATTATTGTGAATACACCTGATGGGCGTATTGTAGAAACAGGTGACTTTAAGTTTGACTTATCTCCTGTAGCTAATCCTGCAGATTATCAGATTATGAGTTTCTTAGGTGAAACAGGTGTTGATTTATTAATGAGTGATAGTACTAACGCAGAAGTACCTACATTCTCTATTAGTGAAAAGACAGTTGCAGGACAGGTACAGGAAGAATTCAGAAAGACTGAAGGACGTATTATTGTTGCCACATTCGCATCTAATATACATAGAGTACAGCAGATTGTAGAAGCAGCAGTTAAGTTTAATCGTAAGATTCTTGTATATGGTCGTTCAATGGTAAACAATATTGATGTTGCGAGAAAGATGGGTTATATCAAATGTCCTGATCGTTTCTTTATTAAGAATGATGAAGCAAGACATCTTCCTGATAATGAAATCTTAATTCTATGTACTGGATCTCAAGGTGAAGCATTAGCTGCTTTAAATAGAATTGCGAATGGTACACATCGTCAGGTTAAGATTAAACCAGGTGATACTGTATTATTCTCATCTAACCCTATTCCAGGTAACCAGTCTTCTGTATCACGTTTAATTAACAAGTTATATCGTTCTGGTGCAAGAGTTCTTGAAAACTCTATGATCAGTAACCTTCATACTTCTGGACATGCTTCTCAGGAAGAACAGAAGTTAATGATGTTACTCACTAAACCTAAATACTTCTTCCCAGTTCATGGTGAACATAAGATGCTTTGTATTCATAAGAAGTTATATGAAGAAGTGGGTGGAAATCCTGATCATGCATTTGTATTAAGTAATGGTGATTGCTTATGTTTAAAGGATCATGAGATATTCCAGACAAGAAGCGTACATGCTGATGATATTTATGTAGATGGTAATGATTTAACTGGTTTGTCTACAGCGGTATTACATGACCGTCAGATTTTAAGTGAAGATGGTATGGTCGCTGTTCTTATTAGTATGGATTCACATGCTGGTATCTTACTTCATAAGCCAGTGATTATGAGCCGTGGATTTGTATATATGAAAGATAGTAAACCTATGATCTATGGAGCTGAAATGGCTGTAGATCGTAAGCTACGTGCTTTATTACAGGAAAAGACAACATTTGGTGAAATTAAGAATACAATCAGAGAAACATTGACTACTTATTTCTATACTAAGACAAAGAGAAGACCGATGATTATTCCTGTCATCATGAATAAGAAATAATGAAGAAAAAGAGAATTATTCGTACTGGTATTCTTGCAGTTTTTGTTTTCGCATTGGTGTTGTTTGGTGGTTATACATGTTTGTTTTCTAGAACACATTATTCTTTCACAAGAATGAATTATAGTAATGGATTATTACCTGAAGGTTTTAAGAATTTTAAGATAGTTGATTTATCTGATGTACATATTAATACATCTAAAGATATTGATCGTCTTGAACAGATTGTAGATGAAATAGAAGACCAGAACTATGATATGGTTGTGTTTACTGGTGATCTATATGAAGGTAAACCTATTGAAGATGCAAGAGTACAGAAGATCTTAAAGAAGCTTCAGCCAGGTTATGGTAAGTTTGCGGTATTAGGTGATGAAGATCATGCCCATGCAGATGAAGTGACTAATATCTTAAACGAAGGTGGATTTGAAGTATTAAACAATAGTGCTCGTACGATTCATTATCGTAATAGTTCTTTTACCCTTTATGGACAGGCCATAAATAGTCAGGAAGAAGTTCCTGCGTCTGATGGATTTGTCCTTACCTTAAGTCATTATCCTGATAGTTTTACTCAAAATAAAGGACGTACGCATTTACAATTATCTGGACATAGTAATGGTGGAACAATCTGGTTCCCTGGTATTGGTCCACTTGTAAAGTGTAAGAACGCCATTACGTATAATCATGGAAGTTATGCAGAAAGTGGTTCTGAACTTATTGTAAGTAATGGTGTTGCACCACGTAAGAACTATCATTTCAAAGTATTCTGTGAAAATGAAATCATTATGATTACATTCGAGTAGGGATTTTTACCCCTACTCTTTCTTTTACTTTCATATAACGAGTAAGATTGGTAAAATAGAGATAGGGAAATGAGGTGATTCCCATGAAAACAAAGAAGAGCTATATCTTGAATATTGCGTTAATTCTTGTGATTAGTGGTATTTCTTTATATTTATCAGTAGGATCTGAAGTCTCTACTGTATTTAAGACAATTACAACAGCGCATCCTTTCTGGCTGTTCATCTTATGTTTTATTATGTTCATGTATTATGTATTTGATGGACTAGCTACAATGATTTTTGCGCGTTTCTATAAAAAAGACTTTACTCTTAAAGAAGGTTTTGTGAATGGACTTGTCGGTACTTTATTTAGTGGTTTAACACCTTCTTCTTCAGGAGGACAGTTTGCCCAGGTGTTCGTATTTAATAACCAGGGTATCTCCCCTGCGATATCTACAAGTATCTTACTCATGTGCTTTATTAGTTATCAAATAGTGATCATGGGCTTTACTGCAGTGATTATGATTGTAGATTCAGCCTACTTCTTAGATAAAGGTGTGGGTGTTTCGTCTATGGCTGCATTAGGATTTCTTATTAATGCGGTAGTGACTACTCTATTATTTGCAGGAGCTAAGAGTAAGAAGTTCCAGAACTTTATTGTAGATAAAGTAGTCTATCTTCTCTCTAAGACACCACTTATAAAGGATTATGAATCAACATGCTTTAGAATTCAGAATTACTTTGGTGAATTCAGAGAACAGATGAATGTATTACAGAAGAATAAGAAAGCTTTACTACAAACAGTCTTGTGTAATGTAGTGAAACTTACTATCATCTATTCTACCCCATTCTTCTCTTGCAAAGCTTTAGGAATAAAAGTTCCCGTTACCCTATTTGTACAGTTCTTGGGATTAGCATCTATTATTAATTTAATTAATACATTCCTCCCTATTCCTGGTGCATCAGGTGGTAGTGAAGGATGTTATATGATCTTATTTGGATTCTTAGGAAGAGCCAATGCGTCTAGTTCTATGTTCCTCTGGCGTTTCTTCTCTTTCTATTTTGGATTAATACTTGGTATGATCACATTTATAGTTGCGAAGGATACAAAACGAAAAGACGATTAAGTCACTCTTATATATATGAGTGGCTTTTTTTGTGCACTTTTATCCAATCTGCCTAAAAATAAATTAGCACTCACCTTGACAATGTGCTAAGACGGACTATAATACCTTTTAGCAGTTAGATAAATAGAGTGCTAACAAGGAGGAATATAAATATGTTGAAACCTTTGAATAAGAATATCGTATTAAAGAAAGAAGAAGTAGAAAATAAGACTGCCAGTGGTATTATTCTCACTACTGAGACAAAGAGTCTTCCTACTGTTGGTCAGGTTATGGCTGTAGGTCCTCAATGTGAAAATGAACTCAATAAAGGTGATCGTGTTGTATTCAAGGAATACTCAGGTACTAAAGTTAAACTTGATGGTGTTGAATATATTGTGATAGATGAGAAAGATGTTCTCGCATGTATTGAATAGGAGGAATAAGCTATGAGTAAAGAAATACGTTTTTCTAGTGATGCACGTCAATCAATGTTGAAAGGTGTGAATACTCTTGCCGATGCAGTAAGTGTCACACTTGGTCCTAAAGGCAGAAATGTAGTATTAGAGAAGAGTTATGGTTCTCCTTTAATTACGAATGATGGTGTATCTATTGCCAAGGAAATAGAGTTAGAAGACCATTTTGAAAATATGGGTGCTAAACTTGTATATGAAGTAGCCAATAATACAAATGATATTGCCGGTGATGGAACTACAACTGCCACAATTCTTGCCAGAGATATGATTGTGAATGGTATGAAACAGGTTGAAAAAGGTGCAAACCCAGTACTTATGAGAGAAGGTATTGAAAGAGCCTCTAAAGCAGTGGCTGAAGTATTATTAAAGAATTCTCATAAGGTAGAAACAAGCAGGGATATTGCATCTGTTGCGACTATTTCTTCTTCTAATAGTCATATTGGTGAATTGATTGCTCAGGCTATGGAAAAGGTTGGTAGAGATGGTATTATCAACGTAGATGAATCTAATAGCTTTGATGATGAATTAGAAGTCAATGAAGGTATGCAATATGATAAGGGTTATGTATCTCCTTATTTTGTAAGTGATACAGATAAGATGGAAGTAGAAATGGATAACCCACTCATCTTAGTGACTAATCAGAAGATTACTAACTTACAGGAAATCCTTCCACTACTTGAACAGATATTAAAGGCCAATAAACCATTATTACTTATTGCGGAAGATTATGAAAATGAAGCCATTTCTTCTCTTGTATTGAATAAGTTAAGAGGTGCCTTTAATGTCGTAGCGACTAAGGCTCCAGGATTTGGTGATAAACAGAAAGAGATGTTGGAGGATATTGCGGTATTAACTGGTGCTAAATTCTACAACAAAGACCTTAATATGAAGCTTTCTGATTTAACTATTGAAGATCTTGGTACAATCAAGAAAGTGATTGTAAAGAAGGACAACACAACTCTTATTGGACATAGTTCAAGTGAAGCAGTGAATAACCGTGTTGAAGAATTAAAGACACAATTAACTCATACTAAGAGTGATTATGAAAAGAAGAGCTTGAAAGAACGTATTGGTAAATTATCTAACGGTGTTGCAACAATTAAAGTCGGTGCTACAACTGAAGCAGAATTAAAAGAAAAGAAATTAAGAATTGAAGATGCTCTTAATGCGACTAAGGCCGCTGTAGAAGAAGGTATCGTTGTTGGTGGTGGTGCTGCGTTAGTAGAAGCCTATGAAGAATTAAAGAATCAGGTCAGAGATACGAATGTAGATATCCAGAAGGGTATTAACGTAGTAATGAATTCTTTATTTGCGCCTCTTACTCAGATTGCGATTAATGCTGGTTATGATGAAGAAGAAATCGTATCTATCCAGAAGACTGCTGAAAAGGATTATGGATTTGATGCAAAGACAGGTGACTGGGTCAATATGTTTGAAGCAGGCATTATTGATCCTACTAAAGTCACTCGTAGCGCATTATTAAATGCGGCTAGTATTTCAGCCTTGTTCTTAACAACTGAAGCAGGTGTGGCAGAACTTCCTAAGAAGGAAGAACCACAACAGCCTGTTATGCCACAAGGTGGCATGTATTAAAAAAAAGCCAGAAATGGCTTTTTTTGTTACTTGCAGAACTCATATGTTAGTTCTCCTAGGATCTGAATACCTTTTTCGATATTCTCCATAGAAGCAGCTGAGAAGTTCATACGAATAGATTGACATGGCTGAGTACTATCTACCATGAATTCATTACCTGGTACGATGGCTACATGCTTCTTAATAGAAGCCTGAACGAATTCTGGCATACTGACTCCATCAGGTAAATCAAACCATATAAACATACCACCTTCTGGTTCAATGACATGAATAGAAGGATGGAAATACTTTTTGATCATCTCTAACATGAAGTTACATTTCTTTGCATAAAGAGATTGTAGATGTTTAATATGCGCATCCATATCTGTTTCTCTTAAGAATGCATCCATCATATATTGTGAGAGATTGTTTGTATGGTTATCTCCTGATTGTTTTGCCATAAAGAGCTTAGAGATAATATCTTTACTTGCACAGATAATTCCTGTACGCATACCTGGTGAGATAATCTTAGAAAGACTGGCTGCATAAACAACACGATGGTCTTGATCTAAAGATTTAATAGAAGGGACTTCTTCTCCTGTAATACGTAAATAACCATAAGGGTTATCTTCTAGAATAACGACATCATACTTTACTGCAAGTTTATAGATTTCTTTTCTTTTTTCTAGAGATGTTGTGACTCCAGTAGGATTCTGGAAGTTAGGAATTGTATAGAATAGTTTTGGTCTTTTCTTAAAAGCTTCTTCTAGTTCTTCTAGGTTTACACCGTCTTCTTCTAAAGAAACACCAAGCAGCTTTGCTCCATTACACTTAAATGAGTTTAAAGCACCTAAATAGCTTGGGTTCTCTACAACAACATAGTCTCCTTCATCACAGAATATCTTAGACACAAGATCTAAGCCTTGCTGTGATCCTGTTGTAATAATAATATCATCATCACTTGTACATATACATTCATGCTTATTAATGAATGACTTAGAAGATTCTATTAAACCTGGATAACCCTGAGCAGAGCCATACTGCAAGACTTCATAAGTCTTTTCTTGAAGAATCTTATGTCCTACTTCTTCTAGTTTTACCTGTGGAATCGCTTCTGGATCAGGAAATCCACTCGCAAAACTAATATAGTCTACTGTACCATTCTCACTTGCATCAGCCATGACACTTCTAATGGCTGATTTTTTTACGTTATTCATCTTATCTGCGTATCTCATATATGTCACTCCATTCACTTTTTTCTCATTCTACTACTATTATTCAAAATTACCTAATTATTTTTTATATCTGCGTAAGTTATAATCTGAATATCGTTATCCTTGATGAACTGTTTGAATGCATCACTCTTAAGTAATTCTAATTCCTTGATACGATTCATATTGTAGCTAGATACTTCTATCAACCTTTCATCCACAAGCCCAGGATGACAAACAAGTTCTACTGTATCATAGCCTTCTGTTGAACAGATTTCTTTGAATGTTTCAAAGTTCACACCATCTTTATAGAATTCACAACGTGCTGGGAAGTAGTTTTCATCCACATATCTTGTTTGTCTGATAGGAAGGTTATATTCCTTAGCTAAACGCTTGATCACTTCTAATTGTCTATGTTCCATATGGACATAGTGATGAGAATCTAGATGTGTAGGAAGATGTCCTGTGTGTGCAATGAAAGCTTCTATCTGTGCTTTCCATTCTTCATAGACTTCATCCGGTTCTCCATCTGGGAATTCATCTTCATAAGCACTTGGTCTTAAGAAGTTCCCTTCTTCATCTGTATAGCTTTTCTTGCCAGGTAATAATGGCTTACCAGCAGTCAGGTTTAGATGAACACCAATTCCTAAATCAGGATAAGCCTTTGCCTTGTCTAGGGCCCACAAAGCATATGGCATATTCATCATCACTGTAGTGGAACTTACAAGTCCCTGAACGTGCGCAAGAAGGATACCTAGGGAGTTCCCTTCACACATACCAAAATCATCAGCATTAATAATTAATTTCTTAATCATACTTTTTCACCTCTAGAATCCATTGTACTAAATATTATAAGAACAGTCACACATAACGATAAAATGATGTATAATACAAGACAAAAGGAGAGTGCTATGAAAAATACAATTACTGGATATACTGGTTTATATGGGGTTGTCGCAAATCCTATTAAACATTCTTTTTCACCAATGATGCATAATACTGCATTTCAAACATTAGGTATTAATGATGTTTATCTAGCATTTGAAGTGACAAAAGATCAGTTAGATGATTATATTACGTCTGTAAAGACATTACCTATTAAGGGATACAATATTTCTATGCCTTATAAACAGGATATGATGAAATATATGGATGAACTCACAACACAGGCAAGACTTGCAAAGAGTATCAATACTGTAAAAAATGAGAATGGTAAACTCATTGGTCATATTACTGATGGAGAAGGTTTTGTGATGGCCTGCCGTGATAAAGGATGGGGTATTGCGAAGCATAAGATTGTAGTACTTGGTGCAGGTGGTGCTGCAAGTGCCATTATTATTTCTCTTGCGTTAGCGGGTGCTAAGGAGATTGTGGTTTATAATCGTTCTGATAAGCCATTTATTAAAGAACTCAATGAGAAATTAGACTGCCCTATTACTTTAAAGAAAATTGATCAGGAAAGTATTAAGGAAGATTTAAAGGATACTTATTTATTGGTCAATACAACAAGTGTTGGTATGGCACCTCATCCTGAGGGATGTATTATTGAGAGTGCTGATATGTTACCTGATGGTTTAAAAGTGGCTGATATTATTTATAACCCTAAGGAAACAAAGCTATTAAGTTATGCAAGACAAAGAGGTCTTGATTATATGAATGGAGAACGTATGATTGTTTATCAGGGTGCATGTTCTTTTAAGTTCTGGACTGGTAAAGATATGCCTATTCATGAAGTCAAAGTAGCGTTAGGAATGGAGGAAAGCGAATGAAAGAGATCGTAGTTGCAACAACAAACAAAGGAAAACTTAAAGAGATTTCTGCGATGTTGGAAAAGTTAGGTATTGAAGTGAAGTCTATTAAAGATGTATTAGGTTATAATCCTGATATCGAAGAAACAGGGACTACTTTTACTGAAAATGCAGTGATTAAGGCTGAAACAGTGATGAATATGATTCATATGCCTACTCTTGCAGATGATTCTGGTTTAGAAGTAGATGCATTAGATAAACAGCCTGGTATTTATTCTTCTCGTTTTATGGGTGAAGATACAAGTTATGATATTAAGAATCAGTGGATTATTGATGCAGTGAAAGATAAAGAAGACAAGACAGCACGTTTCGTATGTGCTATGGCTTTAGCTATTCCTGATGAAGAAACAAAGACTTTCTTAGGTACTTTTGAAGGAGAAATCAATGATCGTATTGATGGTGAAAATGGTTTTGGTTATGATCCGATTTTCTATTATCCACCATTAAAGAAGACTTCTGCAGTGATGACTATGGAAGAAAAAAATAAAGTCTCTCATCGTGCCAAGGCATTAAAGGCTTTATATGATTATTTAGAGGAGGCACATAAATAATGAATCATGTTGTATTAGTACATCCAGCTATTCCCCAGAATACTGGTAATATTATGAGAACATGTGCAGCGACACATACACCTTTACATATTATTAAACCTACAGGGTTCAAGTTAAATGACCCAAGAATGAAAAGAGCGGTTATGGATTATTTTGATCATCTCACTTTTAAGGTTTATGAAAACTTTGAAGAGTTTGAAAAAGAGAATCCCGGTATTTATCATTTCTTTACACGTTATTCTAAGAAAGTTTATAGTGAAGATGATTTTAAACAGGAAGGTGAACACTATCTTTTCTTTGGTCATGAACATGATGGTATTCCTCATGATATCTTAAAGAAGTATATTGATGATTGTGTACGTATTCCTATGTATGGAGATTCACGTAGTTTGAACTTATCTAATACTGTAGCCATTGGTGTTTATGAAGCATTAAGACAGCAGGGTTATCCTGATTTATCTACAGTAGAGGTTCAAAAGGGAGAAGATTTCTTATATAATGAAGAAATTTAAAGGTATTCTTTTAGCTGTATGTTTGACCTTTTTGATTATTGATTGTGCTATTTTATTAGTGACTTTTGTCCCTGTACTCTATCCTTCTTCATTAATAGCCTCTAATATTGGGGTAAGTGAAAAGATAGTAAGAGAAAGTTATATGACAATTATTCACTATTTAAGTCTATTCTCACATAAAGCACTTTCTACTCCTGCTTTTCCTATGACTAAAAATACAGCTTTTCATTTTTATGAAGTGAAGGTATTAATGAATCGTTTAGAAGTGATTGGGTTAGTGGTACTGATTGGAACTATTTATCTCATCTACTCTACAGTCAAAGAGAATGATTATAGACCTTTTAAATGGGCAGGATTCACTACTTTAGGACTCGTATTTATTGTAGGTGGAACAGCCTATGTTGATTTTGACGGGGCATTTACTATGATGCATCATATCCTTTTCAACAATAACTACTGGCTGATCAATCCTGATATTGATCCTATTATCAATATCTTTCCAGAAAGTTATTTTGTGACATTAGGAATTGCGCTATTTAGTTTGATTGGAATAGGTGTTCTTATTAATTTAGGTATATATTTCAAACATATTAATTGCATTAATACAAATAAATGAGTATAATTTATGAAAAATAGACACGAGGTTCTCGTGTCTTTTCGTATGAGGGAGTTAAAAATGAAAGAAATGATTAAAGACTTCTTAGATGAGTTATCTTCATCTTCACCGACTCCTGGTGGTGGAGGTGCTTCAGGACTAGTGGGCGCTATTGGATGTGCTTTAGGACTCATGGTAGGTAACTTAACTGTAGGTAAGAAGAAATATAAAGATGTAGAAGATGAAATAAGAGAAATCATAGAGAAGTTAGAAGACTTAAAGAAGAAGCTTGTGACTTCTGTAGATGATGATGCAGAAAACTTCAAGCCTCTTGCAGAGGCTTATAGACTTCCTAAGAATACTGAGGAAGAAAAGAAACATAAGGAGTTTGTGATGGAGTCATGTTTATTGGATGCATCTCTTGTACCATTACAGATCATGGATTTGAGTTATCAGTCTTTAAAGTTATTTTCTACTTTAAATGAGAAAGGTTCAGTGATGGCAATCAGTGATGTAGGTGTTGGTGTACAATGTCTACGTAGTGCGTTGACTGGTTCTATTATGAATGTCTATATTAATACGAAGTCTATGAAGAATAGAGAAATGGCTGAGAAGATGAATAAACGTGCTGAGAAGCTATTAGTTGAAGGGCAACTGCTTGCAGATGAGATCACTAATAGTGTGATTAATAAGTTAGGAGGAACATCATGTTAGAGTTAAGAGGAAAAAAAGTTTCTGATGGAATTAAGGAATATGTATCAAAAGAGTTAGAGACATTATCTTTTGTGCCTAAGCTTGCGATTGTAAGAGTAGGAGAAAATCCTGATGATATGAGTTATGAACGTGGCGCAACTAAGAAATTAAAATCATTTGGTTTAGATGTGGCTTCTTATGTTTTCCCACAGGATATCAGTGATGAAGAATTCAAGAAAGCTTTTAAAGATATTAATGAAGATGATGAAGTGACAGGAATCTTATTATTAAGACCTCTTCCTCGTACGATTAATGAAAAAGATATTGAGAATATGATTAATCCTAAAAAGGATTTAGATGGTATTTCTCCTATTAATATTGCGAAGGTATTTGCGGGAGATACAACTGGTTTTTCTCCATGTACTGCAGAAGCAGTAATTGAAGTATTAAAGGCATATGATATTGAGTTAACAGGTAAAAGAGTGACTGTAGTAGGAAGAAGTATGGTTGTAGGTAAGCCTGTCTCTATGCTGCTTCTTAAAGAGAATGCGACAGTAACTATGACTCATACAAGAACTGTTAATTTAAAGAAGACATGTTCTGATGCAGAGATTGTGATTGCGGCTGCAGGACGTGCAAAGATGTTAAATAGCGATTATTGTGGACAGGATGCCGTGATGGTTGATGTAGGAATCAATGTGGATGATAATGGTAAGTTATGTGGTGATGTAGACTATTCGACTCTTGATGGCAAAGCCTCTGCCGCTACACCTGTTCCTGGTGGTGTTGGTACTGTCACAACTGCAGTACTTGCAAAACATTTAATCCAGGCAGCTAAAATGCGTTAAAGACCTCTTTCGAGGTCTTTTTTCGTATAATAAAAGACAGCTTTCGCTGTCTTTGCACACAATTTTATTAATCAAAGAATTTGTATTCTTCAAAGTAAGCCTGTGGATGATTACAAGCTGGACATACTGTAGGAGCTTCTAAAGATTCTACTACAAATCCACAGTTGTTACATTTCCATAGTACTTTATGATCTTTCTTGAATACTGTGCCGTCTTCAATCTGTTTAGCAAGTTTTAAGTATCTTTCTTCATGCATCTTTTCGGCCATCGCAATAGCTCTTAAGATAGCTGCGATTTCAGGTAATCCTTCTTCTTCAGCTTTCTTAGCGAATTCTGGATACATATGTGTCCATTCTTCATTTTCACCAGCAGCTGCAGCTTTTAAGTTTTCTACAGTTGTACCCATTAATACTGGGAATTCACCTGCAACAGGTAATGTTTCACCCTGAGCAGCAGTGTTCATAAGCTTCATTAAACGTTTCGCATGTTCTTTTTCCTGGTTAGCTGTTTCTTCAAAGATTTTAGACACTTCTACATAACCTTCTTTTTTCGCAATACTAGACCAGAAAGTATAACGATTTCTTGCTTGTGATTCACCTGCAAATGCAGCCATTAAGTTCTTTAATGTTTCAGTTCCTTTTAAATTAGACATCTTTTTTATCCTCCTTCATATTCTTACAATCATTACAAACTCCTTGAAATAACATATCAACATGTGTCAGGTGTACTTGATCTAGTTCTTCTATATCATGAACAAGTTCATCAAATGCACCATGTGGAATATGTATATCCACAATCTTTCCACATTTTGAACATACCATATGATGATGTGGTGTCACATTACCATCGTAATGTACAGTAATACCATCAATGTTTAGTTTTCTGATATACCCATTTTCGACTAAAACATTCAGATTACGATAAACAGTGCCTAGTGATATGTCTGGAATGATTCTTCTTACATGAGAATAAATAACTTCTGCTGTAGGATGCGTATGATCATTCACGAGCATATCATATATCGTATCTCGCTGTTTAGATCTTCTAAGTCTTGTCTCCGCCATATGTTCCCTTCTCCTAATCAGTAATGATTACTACTATTAGTATACTATTTACTACTAATAATGCAAGTCAGATGCATTATTTTGACAAAATTGTATGTATGAGTGTATAGAAGTCATTGGTTGCATAAACAAGAGGATCAATCACATAGACTGGAACTGATACAATGGACTCTATATCCCCTTTTAAATGCATCACTGAAGGAGATAAATACAGTGCATCATAGTCTCCTTCTACTTCTTCTAATGAGGAAAGACTTACTGAGTCTACTTCTAGATTAGACTTTTCTATTGTCAGACTTTCTTTCATTAAACCAATTAAATAACTAGAAGAAAAACCATCCTGATCTACAATCCCTACTTTAATATGTTGAGGATCTGCATCTCTTAAGAACACAACCATGAAATCTCTATAATAAGATAAGAACTGTGATAAGTTCTTTAATGTGTAATGAAGATAGAAATAGATTTCTTTCCCTTCTTCATCTGTAATCTGTTCTTCAATAATACCATTATGCCAGACAGTTAAAAAAGCGACACGATTCTTTAAACAAAAACGTACTGTATGATAATGATCTGTATCTTCAATCATATCACACATAATATTTTTCATATTCTTTCTTGTATAGTAATAAGACCATTTAAAAACAATCATTAGATAGGTCTTTTGATAAAATTTATCCATATCCTTCACCTATAATAATCATATCATAATTCAACTATTTTTTTTGATGATTATGTTCTGTTTTGCATTCCTTTTTGTGTATGATAAAATGTATTTGAGAGGCAGGTGAGTATTAGTGAAGAGAATTTTTGTCATGTCTGATTTACATGGACAATTTGTGTTATTGCAGCTGATGCTCAATAAGATTCAATTCACTGATGAAGATGAGTTATATATCCTAGGTGATATTATGGATCGTGGTCCTAATTCAATTGATATATATTATTTTGTGAAAGCAATGCCTAATGTTCATATGATCAAGGGTAATCATGAAATTATGATGAGACAATCTTTAGCAGCCAGCTTAAAATATAATGATTTAGATTCTGATTTGAATAATGCGTATCGTTTATGGAAACAGAATGGTGCCACAGGTACTGTAAATAGTATTAGAGAGTTCTTACAAAAGGATTCTATTCCTTATGAGGAATATTTTGAAATTAAGAAAGAGTTTGTACAGGAAATTATTGATTTTATTGATAGTCTACCTAATTATATAGAGCTTAATTATCAGGGTAAGCATTATGTAATGGTGCATGCAGGTGTGGATCCTGAGGTGACTCATATAGAAGAGAGTGATCCTGAATTACTTGCCTGGATTAGAGAATATTTCTATATGAACCCATGTAATCCTGAATATACTTATATATTTGGACATACACCTTTATGTTATGTGAATGATGATCATTCTTTTAATATCTGGTATGATCCTGATTATCATAATAAGATCGGTATTGATGGTGGACTCGCTGTGGCTGATAAAGGACAATTAAACTGTTTATGTTTAACAGATGGAACTTCTTATAAGATACCTTATAAGGATGGTCAGCCAGGAGAATTACAACGTATTATAAAAGACTTAAAGTAAAACGGAAGGGAGATATGAAAATCCCTTCCGTTTATTCGTTTTCTATAGTTAGTAATGTTTTATTTTCTGATAATAAATGTACTTTAATCTCTTCTGGAATATGATCATCTGTAATGATTGTATCAATACGTTCTTTTAACTGAAGAGGAACAACACCATGTGAATTAAACTTTTCACTTTCAGTTAAGACAATAATATGTTCTGCCTGTTCAGCCATATCTCTAACAGCCTGTGCACGTAAGTGATCACTATTTGTGAAGCCTACACGAGGATTATAACCATCTGCACCAATAAATAACTGGTCCACACAGAAGTTCTTCGCACATTGTGCCACAATAGGCCCTACCATAACCTGTGAATCTTTCTGGTAAGCACCACCTAGAAGAATCACATTGGTATTCTTTTTATCACGAATATATCCTGCAATAAAAGCACTATTTGTCACAATAGTCACATCTATTTTCTCTGATGCAATCGTATCTGCAAGAATAGCACAACAGCTCCCGCTTTCAATCATGATGGTATCTCCATCATGAATAAGTTCTGCAGCCTTTTGTGCAATTCTTTTCTTTATTTCATAATGATAAGCTAAGCGTCCATTGATATCATCCTTGTTCGCAAGGATGGCATAGCCATGTCCTCTTTTAATAATCCCTTTTTCTTCAAGTGCATCTAAGTCTTTACGTATAGTGACATTGGATACCCCAAGTAGTTGAGATAATTCATTGACTTCTATTTTATTTTCTTTTGTAAGTAGTTCTAATATTTTATTATAGCGGTCTTTCATAGATTACCTCCGCACTCATTATATTAATCTAGAAGAAACAATTCAAGCCACACTTGATGAACTCATTTTGATAATCTACTAAATCTTCAGGATGTAAGGCTTCTACTTCATGAAGCTTATAGTCTTTACCAAGTAGTTTATATTTGTTTTCACCAAACTGATGGAATGGAAGAAGCTGTACATCTTTAGCCCCTGCTTCTTTAATACATGTTGCTAGTTCTTTCGCATCTTCTAATGTTTCATTAAAGCCAGGAATAACAGGTATTCTAGGTAATACATTCAGTCCCTGTTCAATAGCCCATTTGAAGTTCTTTTGAATCACTTCATTTGTGACATGTGTTCCCTTCTTATGCTTCATTGGATCAGCCTGTTTCACATCAAATAATAAGAGATCAAATAAAGGAGCTGCTTTCTTAAACTTCTCATGATCTACAATACCTGTTGTTTCAATCGCAAGATGAAGTCCTTTTTCCTTTAATGCATGAACAAGAGCCATCATGAAATCATATTGAACCATGGCTTCTCCACCAGATAAAGTAACTCCACCATTGGACTCTTCATAGAAATCAATATCCTGCATACAAATATCAACAACTTCTTCTACTGTTTTGATTTCACCTTCCTGAGTTAAAGCTTTACCAGGACAGGCTTTGACACATTTCATACAATGATCACATGTTTTATGATCAATTCGAATCAAGCCATCTTCCATCTTTATAGCCCCTTTAGGACAGGTATGTACACATGTTTCACACTGGAGACACTTTTCATTATTGTATAAAACCTGAGGACTCACTGCCTGGCTTTCAGGATTGGCACACCATTCACATCTTAATGGACATCCTTTAAAGAATACTGTTGTACGAATACCAGGTCCATCATGAATACTAAATTTTTGTATATTAAATATAATTCCTTCCATATCATATCCCTCTTTTCGCTTCTATACTATCATTTCTAGTTATGTTTCGCAATATAAAAGTTTCATATGAAAGTTTATAATATTTTTTTCATAATTTGTAGTTGACTGATAGCCCTTTTATGCGTATGATGTGCTTGTAATGAAAGACATAAAACTTACGTATGAAACTTTAGGAGGAACAAAAATGGAAAATACTCAGCATTTTGGTCAGTTAACTGAAAGAATGAAAGCTTTCAGAGAAGAAGTATTGGATGAAAAGCCTTATGTAGATGGAGAACGTGCTGTTCTTGCGACAGAGGCTTATAAAGAAAACTTAAATCAGCCACGTGTAATGGTACGTGCAAGAATGTTGAAGAAGATTCTTGAAAACATGTCTATCTATATTGAAGATAAAACACTTATTGCAGGTAACCAGTCTACAAAGAACTGTAATGCCCCAGTATTCCCTGAATATACAATGAAGTTTATCATGGATGAATTAGATCTTTTTGAAAAGAGAGATGGTGATGTATTCTATATTACTGAAGAAACAAAACAGCAATTAAGAGATATCGCTCCTTTCTGGGAAAATAATAACTTACGTGCAAGAGGTGAAGCTTTACTACCTGATGAAGTGAGTGTATTTATGGAAACAGGTGTATTTGGTATGGAAGGTAAACTCAATGCAGGAGATGCACATCTTGCAGTTAATTATGAACGTATTCTTGCACAGGGCTTGAAAGGTTATGAAGCTTATACAAGAGAAATGAAAGAAAAACTCGATTTAGCTCAGCCAGATTGTGTTGATAAGTATATGTTCTATAATTCAGTTTTAACTGTTATTGAAGCAGTGCATACATTCGCACTTCGTTATAGTTCTCTTGCGAAAGTTATGGCAGAAAAAGAAACAAATCCTGCAAGAAAAGAAGAATTATTAGAAATGAGTAGAATCTGTGCAAAGGTCCCTTATGAACCAGCACATTCTTTCCGTGAAGCAGTACAGTCTGTATGGTTTATTCAGTTGATTCTTCAGATTGAATCAAATGGGCATTCATTAAGCTATGGACGTTTTGATCAGTATATGTATCCTTATTACATCAAGGATATTAATGAAAAGAAAATCACTGAAGAAGACGCATTAGAACTTCTTACTTGTTTATGGATCAAGACACTCACAGTCAATAAGGTACGTTCACAAGCTCATACATTAAGTTCAGCCGGTTCTCCAATGTATCAGAATGTCACTATTGGTGGTCAGACTACTGATAAGAAGGATGCAGTCAATGAATTAAGTTTTGCGGTATTAAAATCAGTGGCTCAGACAAGACTCACTCAGCCTAACTTAACTGTACGTTATCATGCAAACTTGAATAAACATTTCTTTGATGAATGTATTGAAGTCATGAAGCTTGGATTTGGTATGCCAGCATTAAATAATGATGAAATCATTATTCCTTCATTTATTAACTGGGGTGTTAAGGAAGAAGATGCTTATAATTATAGTGCTATCGGCTGTGTAGAAACAGCTGTTCCTGGTAAATGGGGATATCGTTGTACAGGTATGTCTTATGTCAACTTTCCAAGAGTATTATTATGTACAATGAATAATGGTGTTGACTTAACTACAAACAAACGTTTCACTAAAGGCCATGGTTACTTTACTGAAATGGAAACATATGAAGATTTACTTGCAGCATGGGACAAAACAGTAAGAGAAATGACACGTTATAGTGTTATTGTAGAAAACTTTATTGATAAGGCATCTGAAAGAGATGTGCCTGATATTCTATGTTCTGCATTAACTGATGACTGTATTGGTAGAGGTAAGACTATCAAAGAAGGCGGCGCTGTTTATGACTTCATTTCAGGTCTTCAGGTCGGTATTGCGAATATGGCAAACAGCTTAGCAGCTATCAAGAAGCTTGTTTATGATGAAAAGAAGATCACAAGAGAACAGTTATGGAATGCTATCTTAGATGATTTCCAGTCACCTGAAAACAAGAAGATTCAGGAAATGTTGAATGATGAAGCACCTAAGTATGGTAATGATGACGATTATGCAGATAACTTAATTGTAGAAGCATATGATTCTTATATTGATGAAATCAAGAAGTATCCAAATACTCGTTACAACAGAGGTCCTATTGGTGGTATCCGTTATGCAGGTACTTCTTCAATTAGTGCCAATGTAGGTCAGGGTATGGGTACAATGGCTACTCCAGATGGTAGAAATGCACATGAACCACTCGCTGAAGGATGCTCTCCAGCACATAACACAGATAAGAATGGTCCTACTGCAGTATTCAAGAGTATATCTAAGCTTCGTACTGAAAAGATCACAGGAGGCGTACTTCTTAACCAGAAGATGACACCTCAGATGCTTTCTACAGAAGAAAATAAACAGAAACTAGAATTATTAATCCGTACATTCTTTAACCGTCTACATGGTTACCATGTACAATACAACATCGTTTCTAAAGAAACTTTAATTGATGCACAGAAGCATCCAGAAAATCATAAAGACTTGATTGTACGTGTTGCAGGATATAGTGCATTCTTCAATGTATTATCTAAAGCAACTCAGGATGATATTATCGGTAGAACTGAACAGAGTTTATAGGAGGAGAAAAACAATGGAATTTATTATCGATACAGTAAATTTAGAAGAAATTAGAGATGCAGTGGATCACTTACCAATCGTAGGTGTCACTAGTAACCCAAGTATTGTAAAGAAGACAAGCCCAAAGGATTTCTTTGGACATATGAGAGAAATCAGAAAAATCATTGGTGATGAACGTTCTTTACATATTCAGGTTATTGCGACAGAAGCAGATGAAATCGTGAAAGAAGCACATAAGATCTTTGAAGAAGTAGATGACAAGGTATATGTAAAGGTCCCTACTACTTATGAAGGTGTTAAGGCAATGAAAATCTTAAAGGCTGAAGGAAAAAATGTGACTGCAACAGCTGTTTATGATTTGATGCAGGCTTATATGGCTTTGGCTGCAGGTGCTGATTATATTGCGCCTTATACAAATAGAATTGGAAACTTAGGAAATGATCCTTTTGAATTAATGGCTCATTTATCTAATAGAATTGTAGAAGATGGTTATGACTGCAAGATTCTTGCAGCAAGCTTCAAGGGTGTACAGCAGGTAAGAGATGCATTTAATGCAGGTAGTCAGGCAGTGACTGCACCAGTGAGTGTATTAAAGGCTATCTTTGAAAATCCAAGTATTTCTAAAGCTGTGACTGATTTCAATAATGATTGGTATTCAGTATACGGAGAAGACAAAGGTCTTTGTGATATGTAAACAATGAGGAGAAAACTCTCCTCATTGTTTTTTTTGTGTTCTATAATAGGTATAGGAGCGTGATAATATGAGCAAGATGATTGGTGCACCAACAAGATATAGACAAGGTAAAGATGAGTTAAAGTGTCTTGGTGATGATTTAAAGGACTATAAGAGAATAGTTGTAATTACAAGTGAAAACTTGAAAGAGATGTTTATACCTCAGATAGAGGAAAGCTTACATGAACAGGAAATGACTGTTGTACTATTCCAAAATGAATGCAGCATGAGCGAGATTGAAAGAATACAACATATTGTAGAAGAAAAGAATGGTGAAGTGATTGTCGGTGTAGGTGGAGGAAAGGTACTAGATACGACTAAAGCATGTGGTTATTATGCGAAAAAGCCTATTGTCGTTATACCTACTGCCGCAAGTACGGATGCCCCATGTTCTTCTTTATCAGTGATTTATCATGATGATCATACGTTTGATCATTATTTATATTTACCTAAGAGTCCAGATCAAGTGATTGTGGATACACAGGTCATTGCGAATGCCCCAGTAAGACTACTTAGAGCGGGTATTGGTGATGCATTTAGTACTTATTTTGAAGCAAAGGCTTGTTATGTGAGTCATAGTGAGAATTGTCTTCATAGTCATGTGACAAGAAGTGCTTTGGCGATATCTAAGGCTTGTTTTGATATTGTCTATTCTTATGGATTGCAGGCTGTAGAAGATTGTACGCAGAATAAAGTGACAGAAGCACTAGAGAATGTGATAGAAGCCAATATTTATTTAAGTGGTATTGGTTTTGAGTCTGGTGGAGAAGCAGTCGGACATGGCTTGCATAATGCGTTCACTCTTATTCCTGAAACTAATAGTAAGATGCATGGTGAAAAAGTCGCTTTTTGTACACTTGTACAATTAGTACTAGAGAATACTCCTAAGGATACACTCAAGAGCTATTATGAGTTCTTAGAAGCATTAGAGTTACCTACTACACTTTCTGATTTAGGGATGAAAGAAGTAGATGAAGAAGCATTGATGCATGTATGCTTAGAAGCAGTGAAAGAAGGTTCTACGACATTAAATATGCCTTTTGAAGTGACTTCAAAGAATTTATTAAAAGCTATTATCAAAGCAGATCAATATGGACAGAAATGGAAAACCTCTGGAAAATAATCCAGAGGTTTTTCTATTAGAAATATAATTTTGCGATAATCGCGATGAGAACAATAATGATAACTACAAGACTATATGCCACTGTCATTGCGCCATAGCCTTGCCAATCTTTTTGAAGTTCTTTTGTCTTTTCTTCTGAAATGACGCGTTTCTTTTTACTCATAATCATCATCCTTTCTTAATCAAGGTAATGAAATAGATTTTTTTCCTGACATCTTTAAAGTCAATCCAGCCACTAATGTACAAGTTCCTTTAAAATTGATTTTATTTGATGTATAAGAAGTAACAACAACTTTTGCATCAGAATATCCTTGAGCTCCTAATGGATTACTCACACTTTGGATAACAGGATTCTCATATCCGATACACTTTGAATTGAAATTACTATCTAATTTGAAGAATACATTTACATAAAAGCTAATATTCACATCTAATGTTGGATAACCTGCTGCGCTGCATGTAACACCTGTATGATATGTCTTATAATAATCATACTTAGATGGAATTCCTTTCGGCGTCAGTACACTTAAACTAGGTGAATCATATCTTGAGTCAAACACAACTTCAGTTTTAATAGGTTCAACTTCAAAGTCATAATCTACCATTGGAGTTTTCCCATTAAAAGCAGTGTTCAAGATTATATCTCTATCCTCCATATTATAAAAAGCCAATGCATGTGATGTATTACAAGCCAAAATACAAATCAAAACTAAAGCCACCGATATAATTCTTTTCATATTTTTCTCTCCTTTCTTTTGAATTCTTATATCTGTTATGAAATGACGATTGTCAAGTGGAAATATCATATTTCTTTGATTGTCGTCTTTTCGCTTTTTTTGTGTTGTTTTAATCAAGGACATAGGACAAGAAACTTCTATACAGATTTATCGGCGGTTGGCCACT
>UQGS01000002.1 GCA_900540685.1 uncultured Catenibacterium sp.
ACATTAACTATATTATCACATACTCTTCAATTTTAAAAGAAAAGACTGTTAACATCGAGTTTGTCAACAGTCTGAAGAACATTCTTACAAATGTTCTCTTCTTTTTGTAGATTTTCTAAATGCAGCCTTTAAAGTCTCATCATCATTATCACGAATCGCATTCTTTATAAGGTCTAGCTGTTCTTCAAAACGTTCAATAGACGCAAGAAGATACTGTTTATTATTCATGAATAATTCATCCCATAAGTCTTCATTGATATTCGCAATACGTGTGAGGTCTCTAAATGAGTCACCAATATACTTTCCTGTCTCATATTTCTGATCATCACTATTCATAAGTGATACAGCAAGACAATGTGGTAATTGAGATGTAAATGAGATGATTTCATCATGTGCTTCAGGTGACATGATCTTAACTGAACGGAAACCTAACTGCTTAGAGAATTCCTGTACAAAATCTATAGTTGATTTCTTATTATCATCATGATAGACAATAATGAAGTTTGCATTCTCAAATACCTGTTTAGAGGCATATTGATACCCCTTCTTTTCTCTACCTGCCATTGGGTGAATAGAAATATATTCTACATCTTCTGGAATAATAGAAAGTGCTTCTCTTAAGAAATAAGATTTGATTCCTACTGCATCTGTGACAATACTTCCTGGTTTAAATTGATTATTCTTAATAAAGTCTAAGACAAGACTTGGGTAAAGACAGATGATTGTGAGATCTGTTTCAGGGATAATATCTTTCCCATCTAGGTATCCTTCGATGATGCACCCTTCTTCTTTAGCCATATCTAAAGTCTGCTGGTTTGTATCAATACCATAGACTTCATAACCCTGTCCTTTAAGTGCCTTGACAAAGCTGCCGCCAATAACACCTAAGCCTACTACTGTAATTTTCATCCGCGTTTTTCCTCAAGCATCTTCAATTTATAATCAATGAGTTTTTCAGAAAGGTCTACATAATAAGTATGTGGGTATTCTAAACGGAATATTTCATCCCATAATAATGTGCCCTGCTTCTTGACATTTTCTCTGATTTCTTCAAGTGTCTTTTCTTCATATACACATTCACCATCCACAAAGATAGGTTTCTGTAATTCAAAGAATGTATATGTACCACCTATAAGTGTCTTATTCTTCCATTTATCATATTGAGAGTAAATAGTAAGATTCTTTTCTGGATCAATTGTTTCATCCGCAAACATCACAATATCCGCAATGGCTTTATTTGTTTCATTTTCTATTAAACGATAAACCTTCTTATAGCCTGGGTTAGTGATTTTTTCTTTATTTTCTGAAATCTTGATTTTAGGAATGATGTGACCATCCTTTTCCATAGCTGCCATCTTATAGACACCACCAAATACTGGTGAAGACTTAGATGTAATCATATTTTCCCCTACACCAAATGAATCAATACGGGCACCCTGTTCAAGTACAGAACGGATTAAATATTCATCCAAAGAGTTAGAAATAGAAATCTTTGTATCAGTTAATCCAGCGACATCAAGCATCATTCTTGCTTTCTTAGTAAGATATGCAATATCTCCTGAATCAATACGAATACCAGCTAATGTTTTACCCATTGGCTGTAATACTTCTTCTGCGACTCTAATCGCATTTGGAATACCGCTCTTTAATGTATCATATGTATCTACTAAGAGAATACATGAATCTGGATAAATTTCAGCATAAGCTTTAAATGCGTCATATTCGCTGTCAAATGACTGAACGAAAGAATGTGCCATTGTACCAAGTACTGGAATGCCAAAAGCTTTTCCTGCAGATACTGTGGCAGTGCCTGCTGCTCCGCCGATATAAGCTGCTCTTGCCCCATATGTTGCACCATCATAACCCTGAGCTCTTCTTGCCCCAAATTCCATAACAGGACGACCCTTAGCCTCCTGTACGATTCTATGTGTTTTAGTCGCAATCAATGACTGATGGTTGATTGTGACTAAAAGGAATGTTTCAAGTAACTGTGCTTCAATCAGTTTTCCTTTGACAGTCACTAATGGTTCATAAGGGAATACAGGCGTTCCTTCAGGGACAGCCCAGATTGTACCATCAAACTTGAAATCAGCTAAATAAGATAAGAATTCTTCATCAAACATATTAAGTGTACGTAAATAGTCAATATCACCCTTTGAGAAGTGCATATCTTTAATTGCTTCAATCAGCTGCTGTAACCCTGCCATAATGACATAACCACCATTATCAGGATTCTTTCGATAGAACATATCAAAATACGCAATTTCATCCTTCTTTCCCTGTTTAAAATAATCATATGACATTGTTAATTCATAAAAGTCCATGACAAGAGTTATATTTCTTGCTTCACTTACTGTTGTATTTCCCATATTATAATCTCCTAACTTGTTTGTTTTTTATCATACTATCATTATGCCAAAAGTAAAGTGATTTGTCTTAATTAAAAAAATTACATATAAGAAAAAGAAGACTATGAAGCCTTCTTTGCCATTTTCATTAATGCATCTTTTGCAGCATGCTGTTCTGCACGCTTTTTACTTGTTCCCTTACCAGTACCTAAAATCATATCATCTAAGATGACTTCAATCACAAATTCAGGTGCATTGGCTGGTCCTGTTGAACTCTTAACATGATAACTGACTGTCTTACGATCATCAGACTGTACAAGTTCCTGTAATTTAGTCTTATAGTCAGTAATATCATCAAATTCATTTACTTCATTGACATGCTTGAAGATTGTCTTTTCAAGAATGCGAATCACCTGTTCTTTACCACAATCTAGATAAAGTGCACCAATAAATGATTCATAAATATTTGCTAGAACACTTTCACGATGACGTCCACCGCTCTTTTCTTCACCAACACCTAAGTAAAGAAGTTCACCTAAATGAAGTTCTTCAGAAAAACGTGCTAAAGATTCTTCTCTTACAAGTTTAGAACGAAGCTGTGTGAGCTGTCCTTCTTTATATTCTGGATGTAATGCGAAAATAAATTCTGATACAAATAGCTGTAAAACAGCATCTCCCATGAATTCTAGTCTTTCATAATCAGGAATATGTGCACTTGATTCATTCGCATAAGATGAATGAGTAAATGCTTCCTTATAAAGACCAATACGTTTAAAAGGAATGTTTTCTTTCTGTAAGAAATCTAATATTTTCATTATTGAAGTCCTTCTTTCATACGACCTACAACATCTAAGTCTACCATTCTATATACTAATTCCATTGCATTATAAACTGCCTTAGCATCTGAGCCACCATGTGCTTTTACGATTGCTTTTTCAAAGCCCATAAATAAAGCACCACCAACTGATTTATAATCAAAGCGTTCTTTTAAGGCATATAATTGAGGCTTCGCAAATAAGGCACCAATCTTACCTCTTAATGTCGCAAATAAAGATTCTTTCATTGCCTTCATCAATAAGATAGCTGCACCTTCTGATGTTTTTAATGCGATATTACCGCTAAATCCATCTGTTACAACAACATCAGTATCACCTGATAATAACTCTCTACCTTCTATATTACCTGTGAAGTTGATCTTATTACAGTCTTTTAATAGTTTATAAGCTTCCTGATGCATTTCATCACCCTTATGATCTTCTGCACCAATATTAAGTAAAGCCACCTTAGGATCCTTCTTATCTAATACAAGTTTACTATATAAAGAACCCATAACCGCAAATTCCTGAAGTTGTTCTGCCGTATTAGTCGCATTGGCGCCAACATCCATCAAGCATGTACTATTACCGCTATATGTAGGAAGAGTTGCCATTAAGCATGATTTTTCTACGCCTTCAATACGCTTTACAAACAACATTGAAGCCGTATAAAAAGCACCTGTAGAACCACATGAGACAACACCATCTACTTCATCCTTACGTGCCATCATTAAAGCCTTCACCATTGAAGATTCTTTCTTTCTTCTTACCCCTAATACACTATCAGTCATTAATACAACATCACGTGCATCTACAATATGAATAGAATCAATAGATTCTAAAGCTGTTAATTCTTCTTTTTTACCTGTCACAAATAATTCAACATCTGGATGCTTTTCTGCAAACTTCTTGCAGGCTTCCACAACAGGTGCACTACCTAAATCTCCGCTCATCGCATCGATTGCTAATTTCATAAAAATCACCTCGTCAGTTACATAATAGCATAACTAATCAATATATTCATTCCCTTTTTTTATCTTTTTCTTGATCATCTCAATATAGTTTTCATATTCCCCATACTTATAATAATCATGAATCATCTTAACTGCATATCTTCTCGTTTCTTCTAGAATATTCATATCCTTAAAAATATCACCCATCATAAAAGCTGGAAGACCACTCTGTTTATCACCTAATAGTTCTCCTGGTCCTCTTGTTTTTAAATCATATTGTGATATTTCAAACCCATCATCATGTTCTTCTAGATAGTGTAGTCTCTCTTTTGCTGGTTCATCCTGTGCTTCAGATAGCAGAAAACAATACCCCTGCTGATCTCCTCTTCCAATACGACCACGTAACTGATGAATAGAAGATAAGCCAAATCTTTCTGCATTATAAATAACCATCATATTCGCATTGGGTACATCAACCCCTACTTCTACCACTGTCGTAGAGACAAGAATCTGTATTTTATTGCCTTTAAAATCCTGCATCACTGCATTTTTTTCTTCATCCTTTAAAGAGCCATGAAGAAGTCCTGTTTGATAATGTCCTTTAAAATAAGAAGACATCGCCTCATAAATAGTGAGAGCACTTTTTAAAGGAAGATCTTCGTTGTCTTCAATCAAAGGACAGATCACATAACATTGTCCACCCTGTGATAAATAACTCTTTAATTGTTTTAAGAAAGGTTTCATGGAACTACCTTCAAAATATTTTGTTAAGATAGGCTTTCTACCTTCAGGTCTTGTTTCTATACTTGAGACATCCATATCTCCATACAAGCTCATTGCAAGAGTTCTTGGTATAGGAGTCGCACTCATGACAAGGAAGTCAACACCTTCACCTTTTTGTTTCAAAGCTTTTCTTTGTTTTACTCCAAAACGATGCTGTTCATCTGTGACCACAAATCCTAGTTTCTTATAATGAACACTTTCCTGAAATAAAGCATGTGTCCCAATGACTAGATCAATGGCACCACTCTCTAATCCTTCATAGATTTCTTTCTTTTCTTTTAAAGTGAGTGATCCTGTGAGTAACGCGATAGTCATATCATATGCTTCAAATGTCTTTTTTAGTTTACTATAGTGTTGCGTTGCGAGCACTTCAGTCGGTGCCATCAAAGCACCCTGATAACCACTTAAATAGTTTGCATATAACCCTATGGCTGCCACAATTGTCTTACCGCTTCCTACATCTCCCTGTAAGAAACGATACATGATTGTTGGATTATGTAGATCTAATAATATTTCTTTTGCACTCTGTTTCTGATCTTTAGTTAGTTTAAAGGGAAGCGTATGGATAAAAGCATTGACTTCATCTAAAGAAAAATCCTTTGCATAGCCTACTTCCTGTTCTCTTTGCATCCTGCGATAAGAAAGAGCCAGTTCAAAATTTAAAAATTCTTCATACTTAAGAGTTTTAATACCCTTTTGAAGCTGTTCATGGTTCATTGGAAAATGAACCGCATAGAGTGCTTCTTTCTTGCTCATAAGATCAACTGTTTCTCTTATTTCTACAGGAAGCCCATCTTCTATTGGAATATTCATCCCTAATACCTTTTTAACATATTGTGAAAAAGCATGACTTGTGAGACCATCCTTTAATGAATAGACAGGTGTAATACCTGATAATTGGTCAAGACTCTTCAATAATATATTAGAGGCAGTGAAACGATTCCCTTCTACTTTACCTTGTAACGTAACGATACGATTAAGTGTGAGATGAGGGCGAAGAAAATGTCGATTAAAGATTGTGACTGTATAGTCATTGCCTTTAATAGTTACATTGAATGTCATACGGGAAAAACGTCCTTTATAGAATACTTTAGGACTACTTATGATAACTCCCTCCACGCAACATTTATCTTCTACCGGAGGCCATATCTCACTCACTTCATCATATTTATAAGGATAATGATAAATAATATCTTCTAATGTATAAATAGAGGAAGCATGTAATAAATCTATTCTATTTTGGCTTGTTGTTACTTTCTTTAATTCTTCCATAATATCACCACTTCTTTGATTAACATATACATTTTATTTAGTATATCATATAATAGTTGAAAGGAGAAAAAACATGGAAAATATTGTATTTGATTTAGGACGCGTTCTTTTAGACTATCAGCCTTTAGCTTGGCTGAAAAAGAAGAACTATACGCATTATAATGAATTATTTGAAATCATCTTCCAGAATCCTTTATGGGTTAAACTTGATGAAGGGACAATTACTAGAGAAGAGTTTACAGAAAAACTGATCGACGAATATCCTGAACTTGCATTGGATATAGAGGAAATCATGGAAGAATGGATTGAACTGCTTCTTCCAATTGAAAATAATATAAAGTTACTCTCTCTATTAAAAGAGAACGGTTATCACCTCTATATTATTTCTAATTTCCATCTAGATGCCTATAATCGCTTCTTAAAGAAGCAGGATTGGTTTACTATATTTGATGGAACCATTATTAGTGCCAAAGAAAAGCTGATCAAGCCTGATTTAAAAATCTATGAATTATTATTAGAACGTTATAATCTAAATGCAGATGAATGTCTATTTATCGATGATTCACTCAATAATATTAATGCATGTAAGGAAATAGGCATGGATGGTATTCATCTACCTGACAATTCAAAACTAGAAGAAGAATTAAGAAAACATCATATCATATAAAAAGAAACGAGCACGCGCTCGTTTCTTTTGATTACATATCACAAAGACCTTTGTCTTCTCCGTATACTGAATACCAATCATTATTGAAATCAGTCACAGCTTTAGAAATACTTGGATTTTCAAAGATAGCCTTTAATACACTCACTGGTGCAGTCACTGCCTGACTACCTGCATTAAATGCATCTCTTACCTGCTGTACACCCTTGAAGCTTGCTGCAAGAATCTTGCAGTCATAACCATCTTCTACAATTCTATTAGATAAATGAGCCATTAATTCAAAAGGATCATTTCCTAAGTTTCCAATTCTATTTGTATAAGGCGCAATATAATCAGCACCTGCAGCCAAAGCCATATAAGCCTGCATCAAATCATAAACAGCTGTTGCAGTCACATTTTTTCCTTCAGCCTTTAAGATTTTCATTGCCTTAACACCTTCATAAGTAGTAGGGACCTTTACATATACCTTGTCATCTACTTCTTCAAAGATCTTATGTGCTTCTTTCACGATTTCATCTGCTTCTGTCGCAATAACCTGAATATGTAAAGAACGTTCATCACCAATGATTTTTCTGATTTCTCTCATATGTCCAAAGAAATCCTTTGGGCTTGTCTTCTTTACAATACTTGGGTTACTAGTGACACCTACGATTGGTAAGTGGTCCACTGCATCTCTAATTTCTTCTAAATCTACAGTATCAATAATAAATTCCATTTTTTAATCTCCTTTGATTATATTTTTTATTCCACTATCAGATATAATTTGATAGTAATGGCTTAATTCTTCCTGGCTATAGGCCAAAACGTCCTCTTTGACACCATATTCAAATTCAGTTAAATCATATTTTGCAGATGCAAGAGGATTATAATTCAATAATTCATAACGTACTTCTGGATATAAACTATAAAGATAAGAGGCAATATTCTTAATATTGTCATCATCTGCCGTAAATCCTGGAATAAGTGGTGTTCTTACAATAACTTTACCTTTATGTTCACTTGTAAGTAAATAAGCTAAATTTTCTTTAATAATTGTATTTGATACACCGGTTGCTTCAATATGCGCTTTGTCATCTTCTATCTTTAAATCACAATAGATCTGATCAAGATAAGGTGCTGCCTCTTTCACTAAATCTAGTGATGTATAAAGAGAAGTTTCTATGGCTGTATGTACTTTTGGATGGAGTTCCTTTAGTAATTGTATCAGTTTTTCCTGCTGCATAAAAGGTTCTCCGCCAGAAACTGTCACACCTCCGCCATATTTAAAGAAAACTTCATCTTCCATCACCTTATCAACAAGTTCTTCCAAGCTATAATAAGAGCTATCGTACTGGATGGCATCTGTAGGACAATACTTAAAGATTTCATCCAAGTCATCTTCTATAAATACAGGTCTATCTTGATAGACTATTTTACCTGATCCATGCTTCTCACAGTTTCTACAATGCATGCATTTGTTTTCTAAATAAATAGGCTTTCTTTGTGGTAAGAGTCCTTCAGGATTCTGACACCACTTGCATCTTAAAGGACATCCTTTAAAGAATATTGTCGTACGCAATCCTTCACCATCATGTACCGCAAATCTTTTGATATCAAATACAAGATATTTAGATGTTGTCATAAGTAGTTCTCGCAATGATTTCATCCTGTAATTTACCAGCAAGTTCTACAAAGTAAGCTGTATAGCCAGCAACACGGATAGTAAGCGAACGATGTCTTTCAGGATGGACTTTCGCATCTAATAAATCTTTTTTATTCACGACATTGAACTGAATATGAGGGACATGTAAGTCTACAAATGCACGAAGGAAGTTTTCAAACTTCATACGTCCTGTTTCTGTTTTAAAGAAGTCTGGTAAGAACTTCATATTGAGTAATCCCCCATTGGTTGTGAGATCATCATCGAGTTTAGAGACTGATTTCAAGACAGCAGTTGGTCCAGCTAAGTCTCTACCATAGACAGGTGACATACCACCATCTGCAAGAGGGGTATAAGCGTTTCTACCATCCGGAGAAGCACCTACATTCTCACCCATAGGAACATGTGCTGAAACAGTATACATACCTGTATGAATAGGACCACCGCGGTAATTCTTATACTCTTTCATCTTATTTCTAAAATAACGTGCCCATTTAGCCCCACATTCATCTACCCAGGTGATATCGTTACCATATTTAGGAACTTTATTTAAAAGCATAGCTTGTGTAATTTCGTGTCCTTTAAAATCATCCTGTAAAGCTGTGAGCAGTTCTTTTGAATCTAATAGATGATCTTCATAGACAAGCTTCTTAATAGCAGCAAGAGAATCCGCTAAGTTTGCAATCTGAATCATCTGAATACCGGATAAATTATATTTAGCGCCACCTCTTGTAACATCCATACCTTTTTCTAAACAATCATCAATGACACATGATAAAAAGGCAGTCGGTAAGCATTCCTGGTGAACTTTTTCTACAACTTCTTCTGCTTTCATCATCATCTCAATAAAGTAATCAATCTGAATCTTAAAGGCTTTTTCTAACTGTTCATATGTCTTATATGTTTCTAGTGACCCCATATCTAAACCAAGTTTCTGTCCAGTTAATAAACATTTCCCATGATTTAAAGTAAGTTCCAATGCCTTATTGAGGTTAAACATGGCTGCATCACTCCAGCCTAGGTTATTACCATGAGTAGTCAATTCTACGCATCCTACAATCGCATAATTCAAAGCATCCTCATGGCTGATACCAAGTCTTTCCATCGCAGGAATAATGGCTTCATCATTAAAGAACTGAGGCATACCACTTCCTAATGCCACGACTTCAATCGCTTTCTGCATGAGTTCATGAGATGTATTCTTATTGAGTCTTACTGACAAGTTAGGCTGAGGAAGACATAATTCTTTCTGTGCTTCTAGACAAAGCATGGATAAATCATTATATGTATCCTGTCCATTAGCGTCTAAACCACCTACCGCAATATTGAATCCAATTGGGAATCCTGCAAAGTATTTGGCTGAATTACTGTTACGAAGATAAACAATCTGGTTAAACTTCAACCAAAGGCATTCTAATATTTCTAATGCATCCTCTTTTGTGATAAGTCCTTCTTTTAAATCATGCTCATAATAAGGGTAAAGATATTGATCCATACGTCCTGGTGAGAATGAAGACGCATTGGATTCCATATGTAAGATAACAAATAGGAACCATAAAGACTGTACGGCTTCATGGAATGTTTTTGGAGGTCTTTGAGATAAAGAGAGGCAGTTATCTGCAACACGCTTTAAGTCATCACTCTCATGATATTCAGGCATTGAGATAATATAGTCATGATATCTCTTCATGAAAGTGATTGCCCCTTCTAATACAAGTTTCGTACATGTATAGAATTCGGATTCTTGTTTTTCATTAATCTTATCTAATAGTCCCTGCGGTCCATACTTTAACCATAAAGCAGAATCAGGACAGATATGACCCTGTGCGTGGTCTTTCTGATTGATCTTTACAACTTTACTGATCTGATTGATTTCCTGACCATAACGTGATCTAATGACATCCTCCATAGAATGTCCTTTCCAGTATGGATAAATCGTTTCTCTAAATTCTTTGATATCTTCAGTTCTCACTTCAAAGCGGTCCTGAGGACGAGTAGGAAGTGTTTCAAACTCTTTATCAACCCATGAGCATCCACTTTCAGGGAATACGACACCCGCACGTACACCTTTTGTACGATTTCCAACAATCAATTCCTCTTTTTCAACACCAATTTCTATTTCTTCTAAAGCTGCTTTTAAAGAGAGGGCACGTTTCATAGGAACAGAAAGAGTTTCATTCTCTTTATAAATACGTGTTATGATACGCGCTTGTTCAATAGATGCATAACGTTTTTCATCAAGCATCTTCTCTTTTAATATTGTGATTCTGTTTCTCATACTTTCTCTCCTTTTCACCTTAATTATACTTATAGAATTATTGTTTTCAATACTTTTATTATTGTTTTTAATAATTAAAAAGGCATGCATCACCTGCATACCTTATATCTTATCTCCAGCAATCAAATCTTCATGCTTCGCGCTCTTAACATGTGCATCTTCTTTCATAGTTGTTAAGAAAAGATAGAGTATTTCTATTACTGCAGTAGCAGTTACACGAGAGAAACAATATCCTTCTAAATAAACCTTCTCACGTGTGGCTGTAGTGATATGATAATCACTTTCTAACGCAATGGATGACTTATCACTATTCGTAATAGAAAGTGTTGTCGCTCCCTGATGACCTGCTTCTTTAATCGCAGTTAAGACACCTGAAGATTCTCCTGAGTTACTAATCGCAATGACCATATCTTCTTTTGAAACATTGAGAATCATACCAAGTTCTGTTTCTAATATAGAAGAGGATGAACTAGGAATACCAATCTGATTGAATTTAAAACAACCATCTAACGCAACAGGTACAGTATTTCCTACTGCCACAAAATAGATATGTCTTGATTTCAATATACACTCAAGTATTTCATCAAGTTTATTTGATTTCATCATCGTGATCGTCTGTGTGAGTTCTTCTACCTTATTGGCAAGAATACTATCCAATGAATTATTAACATCATTAATAGAAATACGATTAGAAATAGTAGTATTACTAGAAGGTATTTCTACAAGTTCCTGCGCAAGAGATATTTTTAAATGATGGAATCCTTTTAATCCTATACGTTTACAAAAGCGAGAGACAGAGGCCTCACTTGCACCGCTGGCCTGTGAGAGTTCTCCTACTGTCATATTGACCACTTCACTTGTATGATGCATGATGTATTTCGCAATCTTCTTTTCTGAATCAAAGAAATGATCATAGGATGAATAGATTTCATCAATAACGTTCTTAGGCATAATTTTCTCCTTTAATCTGTACGTAATGCTTTGACAGGATCCTCTTTAGCTGCTTTACGAGATGGAATAAGTCCTCCTAGTAATGTCAATCCAATACTTAATAATATAAGAATAATCGCACCACTTACTGGCAGCATCGCATTAATAGAGGTCTGGTTGGATACATTATGAATAATTATATTAGTTGGAACGAGTAGAATCAAGGTAATACCTATACCCATGAGTCCTGATAATAAACCAATGATAAATGTTTCTGCGTTAAATACCTGTGAAATATTATGTTTAGACGCACCAATGGCACGTAGTATTCCTATTTCCTTCTTTCTCTCTAATACACTGATATAAGTAATAACACCAATCATGATTGAAGAGACAACGAGTGAAATACCTACAAAGGCAATAAGCACATAACTGATAACATCTACAATATCAGTCACTGAAGACATGAGTGTACCTACAACATCTGTATAAGTAATCACTTTATCTTCATCTATCTTTTTCATCTTCTCATTATAATGGTCTAAATAATTAAGGACTGACTGTTTCTTTTCAAAGTCTTGAGGATAAATACTAATACTACTTGGATCATCAAAGCTACAATAACCGAATTTCTTCATATTATTATCATAGCTTGACTGTTCTGTATTCATCATTGATTTTAAAAGTTCAGTCATATCCGTACTATCTCTATTCATTTTAATAGCCTGTTTAAAGACATCTGGATTAAAAGTAAATGCCTGCGAGAATGATGTAGAAAGACTTTTAGAGACACTTTGCATATACCCTGCCATAATAGTATTCAACTGTTCTTCTAGATGATTGTCTTTGATGACTTTATTAATAAACTGATTAATGACCTGCTTAGAATCCTCTGAATTGAGATAGTTCATCATACTATTCTGTAATCCTAGTGTAAATGAATTGATATCTTCTTTTGCATAATTACTAAAGTCATCTGCCACATTCTTCATGATTTTCTGCATCTGTTCTTCAGTGATCTTTATTTCACCATTTTCTTTAATTGCATCATCAATACCTTTCTTAATAATATCTGATGCTCTTTGGGATTGAAGATAATTTTGAACCACCTCATTTAAATTTTCTGCTTCTTTTAAAGGATGCTCCTTTAAATAATCGTTATAACCTGAAGTAAGAGTGGACATAAAAGCACTTGCATCTGTATCAGAAATATCAATCTTAATCTGGCTTAATACCTGTGACAAGTCCATTTGTGGCATGGACATATTCACCTTGCTTGTATCAAACTGAAATGCATTCTTTAGTGCATTATTGTCTACTTGAAACATAGAAGATAAATCAAATGACTTTTGAGACTGATCATTAAAAGATTGTCCAGTAATCACATTTATATTTTTGTTTTCTAGCTGCTCTTTAACTATCTGACTATTACTCGCATCTTTAATAGTAGAAGTGCCAAGTGAGTAAGGATAATAAATACCCATAGAAAGCATGGAAGCGTTAGTGGATTCTTTAGGCTGTACAACACCAACAATCTTTAAATCACTGCCATTTTGTACAAGTGAATGAATATAGTTTGTATCATTACTTTTATCTTTATATACCTTATATGTATCATCATATTGGTAATAAGAGGATGCGTTAACCACTTTAAAAGTAATACCTAATAAATCTTTATAACGATACCCTTGTTTGCCTGTTGTTACTTTAACACTTTTCTCTTCACTAAAAGCCTCTAACATCTGGTCTAATTGTGCGGGATCTCTTAAACCTAATGTATACAGCACAAAATCACTGATACCACCTTTTTTAGAAAGAACCAATACACATTCATTTATATTTTTAGGCCAGTGACCTGCTTTTACATCATATTGATCATCATATAAAGAAGCATGAGATGGCAAAGAATAGAAGACATTCGTATTCATCATACTGTTCATCATAGAATTAGTACTTGTACCCATACCAAGTTTCTTCATAGTCGCATCTGGGTTAACTTGTCTTATACCATATTGATCATTTGTATAAATCTGTGGTGAAATACCATAATCATATTCTACAGCACGCGCATATTGATTGATTTCCTTATGATCCTCTATATAAGATTTCAAGCTCTTTAAGTCATTTGAACCAATCTTAGAGAACATATTCTCCATCATATCAACAACCTTGACTTCACTATTGTTTTTCTTAGTTGGTTCACCCATCATCGCACTCATATCAATACCTGTCGATTGAATAGAGAGAGGATATTCTGATAATGTTTCTTTTTCAATAGATGAGATATAAGCATTCACACCTGTAGAAATAGAAAGAATAAGCGCAATTCCAATAATACCAATAGAACCAGCAAATGATGTGAGGATGGTGCGGGCTTTTTTTGTCTTAAGGTTATTAAAGCTAAGCATTAATGCGGTTAGGAAGTTCATGGATGTCTTTCCAAGATTTTTATGAACAGGCTTTTCTTCTTTAATAGATACTGGATTAGAATCAGAGACTATCACACCATCCTTAAGATTTACAATACGATTAGCATACATATGTGCAAGTTCTGGGTTATGAGTGACCATGACTACAAGTTTTTCTTTAGCTACCTGTTTCAATAAATCCATAACCTGGATACTCGTTTCACTATCAAGTGCACCTGTAGGTTCATCAGCAAGTAAAATATCAGGATTATTCACTAAAGCACGGGCAATAGCCACTCTTTGCATCTGTCCACCTGATAACTGATGGGGAAGCTTATGAGACTGTTCTCCAAGTCCTACTTGAGTCAGTGCCTGTTTGGCACGACGCGTTCTTTCTTCTCTAGAAACACCTGAAATTGTAAGAGCGAGTTCTACATTCGCAAGAATGGTCTGATGGGGAATCAGATTATAACTTTGGAAAATAAAACCTATTGTATGATTACGATAAGAATCCCAATCCTTATCTTTATATTGTTTTGTAGAAATACCATTGATGATAAGATCTCCTGAATCATATTGATCTAAGCCACCAATCACATTTAATAAAGTTGTTTTTCCTGAACCAGAAGGTCCTAGAATAGCGACAAATTCATTATCTCTTAAACATAGAGAGACATGATCAAGTGCTGTCTGAGTAAGTTCACCTGTATGATATTGTTTGCATACATCTTTAATTGTCAGCATCTTTCTCAACTCCTTTTTAATATCATAGCATAATATATCATGTATAATAATAAACATTTTTCGTGTATTTTATATTAACCCCTTGTAAAAGGTGTTGTCGAAAGGTTACATAACGCATTTTAATTTAAAATAGTATATAATATGCGTAGAGGTGATAAATATGAGATCTTATTTATATGTTTATACAATAAAAAAAGAAGAATCTAAAGATATGTTTCTAAGAATATGTCATTCTATAGAAGTATCTTTAAAACCTTCCTTTATTGAAAAGCTGATTGTAGATTTTGACAAATCACGCATTCAGCGTTATATGTTCCCTAATAATCGTATATTACTCTATGATGATGTTTTATCAGATAGTGTTGTGATACAAACTGACCAGCCTTTTGAGCTTTCTACTTTAAAGGTATAAACAATACATCATTACGACCACCACAGATCATACCAAGCTTTGCGCCTTCTTTGTTACTCAATTCATAAAGATGAGAACGGATACCTTCTTCATTTCTTGCATCAAGTATTGCCTGATATTCTACACGTCCTCCGCCAATTGTTTCAATGATTCTTTCATCTGTGACAAGCATCATGCTGCCTACACCGCGGGGTGCAGACCCTTCTTTGGATGTAATAATACAAAGAGTCCCTTTTTCTTTTGTATGATATAAATCACTTGTCATTGTAGAAAACTGATGGGTATTTTTAACTTGAATGATTTCAGCCATAATACTTATCGCAATTTCTGCAGGTGTTTGTGAATTGATTGAAAGACCAATAGGTGCATGAACTTGTTTTAATAAAGATTCATCATAACCTTCTTCTATTAAGGCATCCATCGTCTTCTTTACTTTACCTTTGCTGCCAATCATCCCTATATAGAGCGCTTTTTGGTTAAGTGCCTTTTTAAGGCAGATTTTATCATCCTTATGACCTCTTGTCACAATCACATAACATGTATTCTCCTCTTTTGGAAAATACTGTTCTGCCTCTTCATAGTTGACACAATGAACTTCCTGTGCCTTTGTAAAGATGTTCTTATTCGCAAATTCTTCACGATTATCAATGACTATTGTATAGAAATCTAATAAATGGGCTGTTTTTTCTACATATTGTGAGACATGTCCTGCACCCAATAATACTAATTTAGGCTGAGGCATGAACCACTCTTTTTGTATACACGAGATATCTACGTTATGTTCTATTAAAGAAGCCAAAGCTCTTTGATATAATCCTTCCGGCTGTTTGACTTCTATAACTGCATCAGGATATCTCTTCAAATAATATCTCACAAGCTGCTGAATAAGTGCGCCATCTACTATTCTATCTGGATCAAGGTCTAATAGTTCATAACGATGTACAACATCCTTGACTCGTTTTCCTAATCCTTTCATAGAAGTAATCAAAATAATTTGATCTGTATCCTCATCAATGACAGGCTCATAATCAGCTGGTACTTTAAGAGGTAATCCTCTAGAGCCATCTGCTTCAATCAATACGACATCTACTTCTTTTTTTAATTGATTGAGTAAATCCTGATCTAAAGCCTTAATCTTATATTCATCAAAACGATTTCCTGCAAAGGCATAGCCTTTGTTTTTTATTTCTTCCTGAATTTCTTTATAAGTTGGATCAACTAAAGTATCTTCTTCTATATGCATATGTGTAGAAGTAGTCATGAAAACTGTTTTTCCTTCTTCTTTATACTTAAGAAGCAGTTCCTTCATATGTGTTGTTTTTCCACCTGACCCAATAATACTAATGATCATTCCTCAATCGCTTCCTTTAAGACATCAATGACAGTATTGACTTCTTCCATACTATTCATAAATGATAAGCTGAAGCGTACAATACCTCTTTCTACTGTATTAAGATGTGTATGCATCAGTGGTGCACAATGAGCACCACAGCGTGTAATAATATCATATTTATAACTTAAGACATCACTGATCTTAGATGAATCATAATCTTCAAGATTAAAGGCAATGATCGGTGTATGTCTACAGGTATCATAATCACAATAAAAAGTTATACCAGGAATAGTCTTCATTCCTTGATAGAGTGCATCAAATAATTCTTTTTCTTTCTTTTCTATTTCTTCTTGATGTTCAAGTAAATAAGTCATACCTGCATTTAGAGAGGCAATACCGGGTATGTTCAATGTTCCTGCTTCCAGGTGTTCAGGATAACTATCAGGCTGTTTTTTATTAAAGGAATCTATCCCAGTTCCACCTGTCTTAAGTGGGCGGATGAATACATCTGTATTAACACAGATTCCTCCTACCCCGCTTATTCCAAGTAATGCTTTATGACCACTAAAAGTAAGCAGGTCAATATGAGATTTCTGCATATCAATAGATATATGACCTGCACTTTGTGCACTATCAACCACAAATAGGATGTGATGTTCATAGGCTAACTGACCAATGGCATCTATATCATAGAGTTCACCTGTCACATTAGAACTATGCGTCATAACAATCATCTTTGTGTCTTCTCTTATTTCTTTAAGAATATCTTCCTTATAAGGTGCTGTAACAGTTAAATCAACACCTATTTGACGAAGTGGTCTTAATACAGAATTATGTTCCGCATAAGTCGTAATAACATGATCATCCTTTGATAAGATTCCTTTTAAACATGTATTCAAGCTTTCTGTATTACCACTATTGAATATAACATGATCAAAAGAAGGAAGATTGAAATAATCCGCAATAAGCTTACGTGTAGAATATAAAAGACGGTCTGTCTTAAAAGCACCCGTACTTCTTTGTGCATTCATATGATGCTCAAGTGCATCCATCACTGCCTGTTTGACAGAAGGCAGCTTAGGAAAACTAGTTGCCCCTTGATCAAGATAAATCATGCTGACCTCTTAAATAGAAGATTGCTTCTAATACACCACCTGCAATACATCTTGCTTTATCTGAAATAGTGAAGCAGTTCTCATATTCATCTAAACGAGGATCAATATCTGCCATCTTGAATCCCTTTGTGACATAATAACCTTCTCGAATCAAACCTCTAAGTAACCCTGACATAGAAGCATATACCAGATGCTGTCCTTCCTCATTTTCTATATAAGCAAGCACATCTCCTTTTTCAACTGTATCCGTGATTTTCTTAACCTGATGAAGAGTGCCTTCTACTTCTGCATGAATGACACGTTCTTTCCCGTATCCTTTAATAAGTCCTGGAATCCCTGTGTTTTTCATTGCTGGTCCTTCTTCAATCAAGCGACCTAAGCGATGTCCTCGCATTGTTTCAATCACAATATCCACATCTTCTCCTGCATTAAATCCAGGACCTAATCCTATCGTAATAGGTGCCATATTTCTTGAAGTCCCCATATTCTTTTTTGCAAGTATCGCATCAATCACGATTTCTGGCTTTAAAATATCAATAGAACGACCTTCAGGATCTACCATCATCGCAATCTTATTTTCTTTAAATACAGACTCTAATTCATCAAGTGAATGAATCAGTACGCATTCAATACCCTCTACTTCTTTACAACCTTCATACACCGCTTCAGAGTAAGCAACATTACGTCTAATCGCACTTGGATGGGCAATCTCTAATACAAGTACATGAAAACCACAGCGGGCAAGCTTATAAATAGTGCCAGTCGCAATATCACCGCCACCTCTTACTACTACAAGATTATTCATATTAGTTAGGCTTGATGACTTTTTCAGCCTTCTCCATTCTTTCTACAATATCATACATATTAGTAATACTGCCCACTTTTAAATCATCTCTTAACTTAAAGAAATCCAAGCATGTTCCACAGTTCACAATTTCAACACCAACAGAATCTAAGAATAATAAATCATTCACTGTATCACCTTCTTGTGTAGTGATCTTAACACCTTCATTATAGAAAATAATTGTTTCTGGGAATGCATCCTGCTTAGTAAGCGCAAAGATGAAAGATTTCATTAAGATTTTACCTAATTCCTTGTCACTTCCTAAACCATCACTGCTTAGTACGACAATCTGTCCTTTCAAGATATTGTCAGCCTTCTTTTCTTCTACAACCTGTTCACCTGAACTGATGACTACATGATAATCTTCATTCACTTTATTGCTTACTGCATCATAACCCTTTACTTTCGCAAACTTCTTTAAGTTTTCTACAGCTGTTTCATTATCTACTACGACTTCTACAGCTTCACTACTTTCCTTTAATAATTCCTTAGTTTTAACTACTGGTAATGGACATTCTAATCCTCTTGCATCTAACTTTCTCATTTCTATTCTCCTACATATATACTTTTATCTTTTAAATCAATAACTTCTCCAATGATATAACATTCTCTTCCTGCTTCTTTAAATGCATTCATTATATCATCTAAATCCTCTTTGGCGACACTTGCAAGTAATCCCCCGCTTGTCTGAGGATCATACATAATTTCTTCTAAGAAGAAGTTTTCTTTCTCAAAAACAACTTCTTTTTCTACACTATTTCTATTTGTCTGGGCAGCACCACTTAAGTAGAATTCCTCTACATAGTAAGGACAATCTCTAAAATAAGGAATATTATTCCCATAAAGTATTGCACTTTTTTTATGATCTAACATCTCATTTAAATGAACCATTAAGCCAAACCCTGTGACATCAGTCAGTGCATGAACATCATATGGTTTAAGTAGTTCTGCAGCATACTTATTAAGTGTTGTCATACTCTTAAAAACATCATCTAATACTTCTGGCGCCGCGTCTTTCATACGCATCGCATTGAGTGTCATACCAACACCTAATTTTTTAGTAAGTATAAGTACATCTCCAGCCTGAGCATTATTATTTGTCTTAATAGAATCAACATCCACAATACCAGTCACGCTTAAGCCATACTTAATAGATGTATCTCTAATAGAATGCCCTCCAGATAAAGTTACATGAGCTTCTTTTAACTTATCATTCCCGCCTTCAATAATCCTTCCTAATATATTTAAATCTTCTTCATCTGGAAAACAGACAATATTTAAAGCGGTTCTAGGCACACCGCCCATAGCATAGACATCACTTAATGCATTGGTGGCTGCAATCTGACCATAAAGATAAGGATCTTCAACCATTGGAGGGAAAAAATCCAGTGTAGATACAATTCCCTTATCTTCAGTAATCTTTAATACAGATGCATCATCATGACTATCAAAGCCTACTAACAAGTCCGGGTCTTCATACTTATCAATCTTTTCAAGGATGCGAGACAGCTTCTTTGCGCCAAGCTTTGCGCTGCATCCTCCGCCCTGACAGTAAATCTTCTCACTCATTAGAATATCACCTCTTTCATATAAGCATATTGTACATGTTCTTCTTCTAAGAATCTATACCATTTATCTTGGTCTAGTTCTAAAGAGGCAAAACAGAGTCCACATCCTGCTTCTATTTCTCTTGGAAGAGGAATCAGCCTTCCCTGCATCTTATTTTTCGCCTTGTCCTCCAAGTCCAGTGCATGGCTTGTAGAATCAAACGCAATAATCAAATATTTATCTTTCTTCATTAAATAATTCTTGAAATGTTTCTTCCGCGAACTCTTTCATTTTTTTCTGGAATTCATCATATTTCTTTAATAATGTCTTCCCTTCTTCGCTTAAAACACTTCCTCCTCCATTACTTCCTCCAGATACACGCTCTAATAGCTTCATATCTAGATCTTCTTCAGCTCTTTTTAAGATTTTCCATGCTTTAGAATGGGACATTCCCATAACCTCACATGCCTTACTTAAAGAGCCATACTCATCACATAAATGCAGTAACTGTGAGACACCTTTTCCAAAACAGGGTTCCTCATTAAAAAGTCTGACTCTAAAATCGAATTTTTCGGGATTATGATATATCATCCTACCAGCCCTTTCCAAAGCCACAATTCGGGAATGTACATTGTGGACAATTTAAACATAAACCACCCTCACCAAGCATTGCAAGTTCATCAGCAGTGATAGGATCATTGGCTACAAGTCGAGGAAGAACTAAATCAAAGACTGTTCTTTTCGCATACATCACACATCCTGGTAACCCAACAATTGGTGTATCTCCCTTATATGATAATAAGAACATTGCACCTGGTAAAACAGGAGAACCATAACTAATAATATGAACACCTGTGTTCTTAATTGCGAGCGGTGTCTTATCATCTGGATCAACACTCATACCACCAGTACAGATTACCATATCTACATTTGTATCAAGTGCTTCAGAAATTGCATGAGTGACCATATCTGGATCATCTAAACATAGTTTATGGAATACGACCTCTACATTGTATTCTTTTAATTTATCAACAATAACAGGAGTAAATGTATCCTTAATACGTCCCTTATAGACTTCACTTCCTGTAGTAATAATGGCTGCTTTCTTGAATACAAAAGGTTTTACTTCTAAAATGGGTGTCTCCGTGATTTTTGATGCTTCATCCATCTTTTCCTTTTTAATAACTAATGGAATAATACGCATACCTGCTAGATGATCACCTGAATGAACAACTGTATTTCCGTTTCTTGTCGCAATCATCATTTCACCCATGCGATTCACTTCTAATAACTTTTCTCTATTCACTTTAAATAAGCCATCAATGGCGCTAATTAATTCTATTTTACCTTCTTTAATTTCTGTTGTAGACATATGATCATTTATACAAAGCTTGCATAATACTTCTGCAGCTTCATTTTCATGCATCATTGTCTCATCATTTTCCCATACATAGAGGTTTTCTTTTCCTAAAGACAACAATACAGGGATATCTTCTTCTTTTACGATATGACCTTTTCTAAAGCGTGCGCCTTTTCTTACGCCTCTCACAATTTCAGTAATATCATGACATAATACTGCCCCTACTGCATCTTCTGTCTTGATTTGTTTCATGATTTGACCTCCTAATAGTTAAAGTTTATTTCTTATTATCCAATGTGTCAATACTTACAAAAAAAGGAGGGAACCCCCTCCTCTACACTACTTACAAATAGTGAAACCACTCTTCTTGAATATTTCTTTAGATTCCTTAGTTTCTAAAAACTTAATTAAGTTATTGGCTTCTTCTTGATGTTTAGTTTTAGTTACACGTCCTACTGGATAAATAACTGGTGTATCTAATAGGTTGTTATTGACCTTTTCAAGTACTGTTACTTTAGAACTGCTGGCTGCATCTGTAGAATAAACAAGACCTACTTCAGCACTTCCGCTTTCTACCCAGCTTAATACTTCAGTGACATTACCACCTAAAGAAATCTTATTCTGGATAGCATCCCAAGTATTTGCGTTAGTAAGTGCGATTTTCGCATACTGACCTGCAGGTACTACTTCAGGATCACCTACCGCAATCATCTTCGCATCAGTGATGTTTGAAATACCTTTTACAGCAGTTTTTGTATCTTTCCCTTTGATTAATACAAGTTTATTTTCTAATAAATTTACAACACTCTTAGAATCAACAAGTTTTTCATCAACTAAGCTATCCATCTGTTTAGTGGCTGCACTAAAGAACACATCAGCATCTAATCCCTGTTCAATCTGAATCTGTAATTTACCACTGCTGTCATAAACACCCTTTACGTTCACATTTGGATATTTCTTTTCAAAACGAGGAATAAGTGTTTCTTCAAATGTCTTTTCCAGACTGGCTGCAGCCGCAATAGTAATTGTGACTTTCTTTTCAGGCTTCTTTTCTTGGCCACATCCAGCTAAACCGAATACGAGCGCAAAAGCACATAAGATACTAACTAATTTCTTCATGAATCATTTCTCCTTTTTTTATAATATCCATTTCATGACTCAAAGTTTTGATTTCATCCTTATTATGGGATACAAAGACAACAGGTCGATGGTAAGCATCTAGTTTAGTCTTCATCTCTTTTAAGAGTTCCCTTTTTAAATCTTCATCTAAAGCACTGAACGGTTCATCTAAAAGAATCGCCTCAGCGTTATAGATCAATAGTCTTGCCATGGCAACACGCTGTTTCTGTCCCCCTGACAACTGTCTTGGATAACGCTTTTCTAATCCTTCTATATGCAACTCCTTCATCAGCTGAATCACTGAATCATGAATTGTAGTCTTATCAAGTCTGCGGGCCACAAGAGGTGAGGCAATATTGTCATAAACTGTCATATTTGGAAATAATGCATAATTCTGAAACATATATCCAATATTTCTTTCTTGTGGTGATAAATTAACATGTTGATCTGAATCATAGAGTACTCTTCCATCCAAGACAATTCTTCCTGAATCGGGTGTTTCTATACCAGCAATACATTTAAGTGTCATACTTTTACCACTGCCACTTGGCCCCATCACACCCAAGCATATTTCATTAATCTTAAAATGAACATCTAAGTCAAATTCACTTAGTTTTTTATAGATATCCACTTCTAATAACATATTAATAACCTCTCTTTTGCTTCACCCATAACTGATAGATATTCAGTAATATCACAGCCGTAAAGCATATCGCAATAATGACTGCCACATAGATGGATGCGCTATGCATATCACTGCTGACAACTTCACTATAGACAGCCAAAGGCAGTGTACGTGTTTTTCCAATAATATTACCTGCAAGCATGGCAGTGGCACCAAATTCTCCCAAGCCTCTCGCAAATGATAATACGCCCCCGCTGATAATACCTGGCAAGGCATTAGGTACGAGTACCTTGAAAAAGATACTTGTTTCACTCATACCAAGTGTCCTTGCAGCATCGACCAAATCTTCATCCACCTGTTCAAGAGCCCCTCTTGCCGAGCGATACATGATAGGAAAAGAGATGACGACTGCCGCAATCACTGTGGCACTAAAGCTAAAGGTAATACGCACGCCTAGTACATTTAAGAAAAATGAACCAATCGGCTGATTAACTCCAAATATCAATAATAGGAAAAAGCCCATTACTGTCGGTGGTAAAACAAGTGGAAGTGTGAAGATACCATCAAAGATAAGTTGAATGACCTTATTTTTAAGTGTCATCATCCATCTTGCTGCAAAGAGTCCTAAAAAGAATGTGATAAATATAGAAAAAGCAGCGCATTTAAATGAGATCCATATAGGTGAATAATCAATCATCATTTCTTGCACAATCGTGTGCATCTCCTTTTAAGATTTCTAAGCCATGATGAAGAGGATCTATAATAATATCCAAACTCTCCTTCACTGCCTTGACACTTCCAGGAAGATTAATAATGAGCGTGTTGTTTCTAATAACACTTACACCTCTAGATAACATGGCACGATTTGTATATTTCATAGATTCATAACGAATCGCTTCAGAAATACCTGGCACAAGTCGTGTGGCCACTTTTAAAGTGGCTTCAGGTGTCACATCTCTTTGTGACAAGCCTGTACCACCTGTAGTCAAAATTAAATCATTCTCACATCGATCACTTAGATTAATAAGAGCCTGCTCAATCATCTTCTGATTATCTGGAAGGATATCTAAAGAAGTGACATGATAACCTCTTTCTTCCATATATTCCTTAATAGAAGGACCACTTTCATCCACTCTTAATCCTTGACTTCCTTTATCGGATAAAGTGAGTATTGCGACACGCATACGTGAATCAGTAGGTGGCGTATAAGTCACCTCATCACCAGAATGAATCACTCCACCATGAATGACTCTTGCGAAAATACCAAGTCGAGGCATAATACATTCACCTACCTGGTGATAAATACGACAATGAGCATGACAGCTTTTACCTCTCTGTGTGATTTCTAAATCCACTTCACCAATATGAACATGGCTTCCTACAACAAGCTTATTAAAATCAATACCAGAAATAAGAAGGTTCTCACCAAAAGCACCATCTTCTACATCTCCACCACGTCTTTTAAAGTCTTCTCTTTCTTCATAAGGTAATAAGCTGACCTGTCTATGCCATTTACCTGCATGGGCATCATGTTCTAAGCCAAAATCTTCTATTATTTTAGTTTCTTGTATAGGTTTCTTTTCAGTTCCCTTCTTCTCACTAATACAAATTGCTTCTACTTTTCCTGCCACTTGAATTCACCGCTCTTTCCACCTGTTTTCTTTACTAGATGTATATTTTTAATTTCCATTTCTTTACTGATTGCCTTGCACATATCATAAATAGTAAGCAGCGTGACACTTACAGCATAGAGTGCTTCCATTTCTACACCTGTTTTTCCTTTACATTTCACTGTTGCATAGGCATCAATCTGATTATTTTCTTCATCAATTTCAAAATCAACAGTAACGTTAGTAATCATCAATATATGACAAAGAGGAATTATATCGCTTGTCTTTTTTGCGGCCATGATACCCGCAATTCTTGCGACACCAAGAACATCCCCTTTTTCTACTGTATTATTTTTAATATGCTCAATAATCTCATGATTGACTTGAATTGTACCTCTTGCATAAGCTGTTCTTTTTGTGATTTCTTTATCAGATACATCTACCATAATGGCGTTTCCATCTTCATCAAAATGTGTAAATCCCATATTACCCTCCTATTTGATTCATTACAGTAACACTCTGTTCATCTTCGAAATGGTGCTGTTCTGGCTTCATATAAATAGCATCTCTCATCACTTCTTCTAGTTTTTGCTTATCATCTATGTTTGGCTTTAATGCGATACTATTCTTATGAAATAAACATAGCTTTAATTGTCCTGTACTAGACAAACGCACACGATTGCATTCATGGCAGAACTTATGATGTAATGCTTCAATAAATCCAATAACACATTTCATATTCTTTATTCTTATATAATGAGCAGGACCATTGCCTAATCTTTCATTTATTTCTTCTATATCATAATGCGATAAGAAATAGGACTGCACTTCTTCTATTCTACTTTCTCTCTTATTTGTACCTAGTGGCATGAGTTCAATAAAACGAAGACTTATTGTTAGATCCTCACAAAAGTCAATCAAGCCTTCTAAATCACTTTGTGTAAAAAGTGGTCCTACGACTGTATTGATTTTTATATTGAGTCCAATAGAAACCCCATATAGAAGATTTTTTAATACTTCATCCAATGTATCCTGCCCACATATTGCAGCATATTTCTTTGAATCAAGAGTATCTATAGAGAAATTGATGCCATCAATCCCAATATCCTTTAATTCATCCATAGTACGTGCATCTAGTAATAAGCCATTGGTTGTAAGAGTCACCTGTCTCACGCCATCTAGTTGTTTGAGCTGTCTTAAAAAAGAAAGATATCCTTTTCTTACAGTCGGTTCTCCACCAGTCACCTTAAAATTCACTATGCCTAGTTTAACTGCCACCTTACATATATCTAGTATTTCTTCATAGCGTAAAATATCATTATGTGAAAGAAATTTGAATTGGCTTGGATTACAATAGCTGCAATGATAGTTACATCTATCAGTAATTGATATTCTCATATAATCAATTGTACGGTTATAACGATCCTTCATGTAAACTCCCTCTCGTTATTCTCAAGTGAGAATAACGCTATACATAGTGTACAATGTTGCATTAGTAAATACAATAGTTTTAGAAAGCAAATAAGAAATATCTTTTTTACTCGGAAGATTCAACCGTGTTTTCTAATCGTCCATAAGAGGAAATGTTTTTTTCGCGAGAAATTCTCTGCACAAAAAAAGGTATCTACACTCCTTAAAATTGAATGTAAATACCTTATAACTATTGATTTTAATATATCAAATCGGAGCAAAGTCCCCCTCTCTATTCTACAGGATTCAAATATGTAATCGGGTTTTGTGCACTCTGATTCACTTTTAAACCTGCAATAGATTTGTATAAATAAAACTTCTCAGGTTCATCTGGTCTCATATGATTCTCAAATCCTTCATCAACAAAAAATATACGATTTTCTGTTTTCTCAGTCAACTCAGTAACATGTTTTGGCAACTTATCCACTGCATCTTTACATACATGCCAACTCGTTGGTTTATAAACAGTGACTATCAAGGAATTATAAACACCAAAAACATACTCTACGTCCTTTACTCGGTTCATGGACGCTCTCCATATACCACGCACCGAATCATAAAGGGCATTTTCTTCCATCCCCTTTTGATAAAGTTTATTTATCTTGATAATCATAATCTTGTGTTGAATATCTGATTTCTGTAGTTTTTCTGCTCCATATATCTTTTCAAAATCTTCAACACTTAAAGCTCCTATTGAGTGATGTCCTGCAAAATATTAGTCAATCTACTATTTTCTACATAATTGAAAATATTAATTAATGCTGCCTCTGAAGCAAAGGCTTCTGATTCAGTCAAACTACATTTAATGATAACTTTCTCGACTTCCAAGCCTGTCGCCTGAATTTCAGCTATTGTTTTTAATTTTAGTTTCTCACTCTCAGGAATCCCCTGACTTTCTCTTTCATGTTCAGAAATTCGATTCCCAATCCCCTTTCCAATATAGAATACTTTTCTATTTCTAGGATTTATTAAACCATAAGCATAATACTCACCAAGGGATATTAAACTTTTTTCCGAAAATTTCTCCACACCGCACTCCTTCACATTTCTTTCGTATATCCCATCTTTTTATCTACTCTTGAAATGATATTCTTTTTTCAACCGCTCATAGATTTCAAATGCTACCGGACAGACTTCAACCGCGTTCAACACGCTATACAGACTCTGCAATCTCTCTGGCTGATCTGTATAAGGATATTTTTTACAGCTCTCTGGCCTGCATTCTCCCAGTTTACATTTTCCGTTCTCTTCAAGAAAATCACATGGTTTATTTTTAGTTTCGTATGTATTTTCCATCTCATTTTTCACAAGAAATGTATCTACGAATTGTTCTTTGGTCATATCCAGAAATTGTGCATCTTGTTCTAAATCTTCATTCGGAATACTTCCTTTATACATCTTACAGCAGTTTCTGCATCTATTACAGTCATAATTTGCAAATAATTCTTCATGCAGCTCTTTGAACTGCTTATCCAGCTCTTCTTCATCCGCATTGCATTTTAGAAACGTGCGGAATTCTATATTTTCATTTTCTTTTTTCTTTGCTTCAAATTTTACTTTCCTTGGTGCAATCATACTTCTTACCTCTCATCATCTGAAAAAATGTTTCATTCTTCTGTTGATTTCTTCTATTGTTCGTTCTTTTTCTTTTGTAAATTCTGACCACTGAAGCATAGCTTCGTGTTGCGGATGATTCTTATCTGAGATAATTCTCATATACTCTTCAAATCCACTTTCACCGCCTACATCTTCCGGTGGTCTTTCTCCGTTTCTTTCAAGGAGAACCGGAAATCGATTATTATTCTCAATCACCTTTTCCAATGTAATTACATGCTCCCAGTTGTCGCCAAAATCGTAGGTATAAATACATGTATCTGTGTCTTTGAAAACATCTTCTAGACTTGTCTTCGTATCAAATTTCACTTCATACTTGTCTGGTTCCAAATATTCTCCTGCTTCCGGATCCTCCCCATCTACAATCCGCAGCTTAATCGGATATGCATATAGTGGTAATTGATGATCTGCTCCCTCTAGTTCTCCAATCAATTGAAATTCATGCAAGTGATAGTCAAACCATCCGAATGTTTCCTGTATAACACGATGTAATCTCTGAAATGTACAGCTTGATGGAATCAATACTCTTCTCCATATATCAAAATTTTCAAAATTTAATCTGATTTTTAACTGATAATTTTCCACTTCGAGTATTCTGTCCCATTCTGACTCTGAAAGATTACGCATTTTACAAAGTGCTCGAAACAATCTCTCTGTCGGATGATCATAATCCCCATCAAACTTGACAAAATATTTCCCCAACGACATACTGATTCTCTTTTGTATTACAGTATCCTCATCAAGCAAATCTGCATACCACTGCACTACCTCACAGATTTTATTCAAATAAGCAACCATACTTCTTCCAGCTGTTTTTGAATACTCTGCTACGCCACATGTTTCAATATATTCATTTATTACTACTTCTGAAATACCTTCTTCACAAAAAGCTGTGCGAATCCCTTCTTTTATCCTACTTTCCAGCTCCATCATATCTTTAGCCTTTGGTCGATACAAAACAATCGTATATCGTGTTAAATTATTCATACACACAATAGCTTTTCGCCTGTTAATCGTAATAAAATGTGCATGCCAGGAATAGAATCCCTCCGCACCTTCTTCACAGCTTTCAACCGGAAGCAATTCGCTTTTTTCTATTTTCAATTTGTCAAGTAATGCTTTTGTACACTGTATATACATTTCTACCTCCTAAAATCCTAGTTGCATATTTCGCTCATACATAACTACGATTATTATATCATTTCTTTTCATGCATAAAAGAAAAACAGCCTCATCCAGATGTTTTTTCTACAATAATCTTATTCCTATTCTACCACCCATACAAACCGTTCTTTAATGTTACAACCGTATGAACATTTGTGTATGCGACTTCAACACCAGGGAACACATGATAAACAAAGGACTGTGCGTCACAAGTGTCATTTGTGTATGTATAATTCTTTGTTTCCTGTATTTCTTCTATATCTTGACTTTTCATCATAACTTCCTCGGAGTGCTCTGTTACTTTTTTCATTACTTTTGTAAGTAAGAGCAGAGGAAACTGTTTGTTTTGTTGCATTCACACAGATTCAGCCTTTCTCGTTCTTATTTACATGGGCATTGGAAAAGCCCGCTTCATTCAGTGCATTTAGAATCTGGACTGCATTATAAATGATCATACAGTCGATCTTCTCGACCCACTTGTCATCCTTGCTGGTTTTACTGTTGGATTCATTGCAGATGAAGAATATACCACCGGGCTTGGTAACCCAATGTACTTTCCGGAAGCAGTTTGCCAGACCGGGACAGAAATAAATGGTCTCGAAAGCGGTGACCAAATTAAAGCTGTCATTTTCAAAAGGCAATTCCACTACGCTGGCTTGTAAAACTTCACAGCGCCCGGCAGCAATTCCCTTGGCAGGAAATAAGAAATATCGCTTTGTTGACTTGTTTCAAACGCAATAGCGTATTAGAATAGTATCTATATTACTAAACAAGTGGAGGATAACGTATGAATTTCGTAAAAGATAGCGTAAATCAGCAGCCAATAGTAGATACAGTATTTACTATTGTAGCGAAAGCAAAGGAAGCGAAAGAAAAGTATGGGGCTGATCAGGTTGTAGATGCAACAATCGGTTCTTTATATAATGAAGAAGGTCAGCTTGTAGCATTGGATAGTGTTTTCAATTCTTTAAAGAGTCTTGATAATAAGGTTCTTGCAAAGTATGCAGCAAGTTTTACTGGTAACCCTACATTTAGACAAAAGGTTTATGATTGGGTATTAGATGGTAATAGCCATCTTGAACATGAAGTAGTGGCAACTCCAGGAGGAACTGGTGCTGTATCTATGACTATTCAAGAATGTTTAGATGAAGGTCAGACTGTCATCCTACCTGAGATTGCATGGGGAAGTTATGCATTAATGGCTCAGATGCACAATCTTAAAATGGCTAAGTATTCTTTATTTGAAGGAGATCATTTCAATATTGCATCTTTTAAGGAAACATGTCTTGAAACAATGAAGAAACAGAATAAGTTAGTGATTGTCATCAATGACCCTTGTCATAACCCTACAGGTTATTCTTTAACTCATGAAGAATGGGATGAAGTGATCACTTTCTTAAATGAATGCAGCAAGACTCATGCTATTGTATTATTAAATGATATTGCCTATATTGATTTCTCAAGCCGTCAGAAAGAAGCAAAGACTTATTTTGGACAGTTTGATCAAATCAGTGATAATGTGATTGTGGTTGTTTCATTCTCATTATCTAAGTCAATGACAAGTTATGGTTTAAGATGTGGTGCAGCAATCATCTTAGGTCAGAAGAAAGAATCAGTCAATCAGGTAAAGATCGTATTTGAAAAGAATGCTCGTGCCACTTGGTCAAACATCAACAATGGTGCAATGGAAACATTTGTAGACGTATTGGACAATCATGGTGAAGAATATGATCAGGAAAGATTAAAATATGTTCACTTATTAAAAGAAAGAGGAGATATCTTCACTTCTGAAGCGGATGAAGTAGGATTAAAATATTACCCATATAAAGAAGGTTTCTTCGTTACACTTGCCATGGATAATGAAACTCGTGATAAGTATCATGAAGCTTTAATGGCAAATAATATCTTTACTGTAAAGGTAAATCTTGGTATTCGTGTCGCTATCTGTTCATTATCAGTAGAAAAGACTAAAGGTCTAGCAAAGAAAATGAAGGATATCTTAGATACAATTCAGTAAAAGCAAAAAGATTGAGTCAAATTGGCTCAATCCTTTTTATTTGTTTTAACCAACAGTTTTATTATAAAATTCATCAGAATTCAATGTATTCTCATAGTTGATAGCACATAAAGATGTAAAGAATAAATCAAAGATAAACTTAGTAGAAATACTGAAAATAACATCTCGTAATTTCACCAATGTCTCATTACTTTCAGCCTTGATTGTATATGTGACACATTTAGAGATTGTTCCTTTATCATCTGGTGTAATCGCGATAGTTCTAATACCTCTACGGCATAATATACGTGCATTATCCAGAATATGTCGTTTAAAGCCAGTTTTAGTGACCAAGATAACAACATGAGTTGATGGAACATTTAGACTAGCATGTACCTGTAAGTCCTGATTTTCATAAACATGAATTTGTTTACCAATTGGCATCAAAACATGTTGCGCATAATGCGCAATATTTGCGTTCATATCTGTCGCAATAATATCAATTGCCTCACATTTATTTAATACATCAATAATTTCATCATATTGTGCAAGTGATATATTATTTTTTGTACGCGCGATTACATTATCATAAAGCTGTGCTGTTTTATTAATACATTCTAAGCCACTATCATTTTTGTTAAGTTCTACTTTAGGCATATGCATATCACGTAGTTTTAATACAATATCAAATTTAAAGTCATTAAAATTGGCATAACCGAACTTTCTAGAGAGTCTCAATATAGATGTTGGATTAGAATAAGTCAAACGTGCTAATTCTCTTGAAGACATATAAGGCACCTGATCTAAATGTTCGATAATATACTGACAGATTGATTTTTCAGCATCACTGAGTTTTGTATTTAATTCAATACCTTTCTGAAGATTTCCTCCAGATTCTATAAGTTCATCTAATAGCATAACTTTTCCTCCCTTATACGCATAAAAAAGGTACTTTCCCGCCTAGAAAGTACCTAGAAATGATTGATTATTCAGCCTCAGACTGTTTAGCCTGGTACTTTTCGTAAGCAATCAAGAATGGTGTATAGATTACAACAGATAATGCGATAACGATTAACTGTGATACAGCACCCATTAGTTTACCACCTGTACATAAGAATCCTAAGAATACTGGTGGCATTGTCCAAGGTACTTCAAGTACGATCTTAGGACAGAATCCACTAGAAACTAATAGATAACCTACAACAAGTGTAACTACTGGAGCTAAGATAAATGGAATATCTAGAATTGGGTTCAATACTAGAGGGACACCAAATGTCATAGTTTCATTGATGTTGAATAAACCTGGAACGACAGAGATACCAGCGATAGTTCTGTTATCTTCACGTCTAGAGAAGATAAGAATTGCGATTACTAAACCGATAGTAACACCAGAACCACCGAATTCGCCAAACATCTGTAACATAGTTAAGTTCATTACATATGGAATGTCCTTCTGAGCAGCACCTGAAGTATATGCAGCTGTGTTAGCATATAGTAATGGTCTGAAGATTGGTTCCTTAACAGCAGCAACCATGTTGTTACCATGAATACCTACGCACCAGAATAATGAGATAATTACATAAAGAATAGCAACTGCAAAGATATTGTTACCAATTAAGCTCTGTAATGGTTTCTGAACGACATTAAAGATAAATGCATTTAATTCAGAACCAGTAGCTAACTGACATACTAAACCAACAGCTCCAATAATGATTGCAGTTAAGCAAGTTGGAATTAATACTTCGAATGCACGAGCAACTCCAGGTGGAACCTGTTCAGGCATTCTGATCTTTAATGAATCATTCTTACGGAACATGTTGTAGATTTCCATACCAACGATTGCAACAATTAAACCTGTGAATAAACCAGTTGCAGCAGTGTAGTTAGATAAAATACCACTGTAAGTGAAGCTATCAGCTGTAATTTTATGCTTAGCAGCTGCACCAGTTACATTGATGAAATCACCTAAAGTATAACCATGAGATTTACCAGCTTTATCGATGAAAGAAGCAGATAAATCTTTTGCAGAAAATGAAGTTGGAGTTACCATCATCCATAAGACGAAGCCTAATACAGCTGGGAAAGCACCAGTTTCACCATTTGCTTCAGCAATTTCAGAAGCAAGTAACATAGTAATACCAATAGTAATACATGAGATTGTAGCATACTGCATAGCAGTAAAAATTGGGTTAAGAACTTTAAGAACCATAATTGGAGACCATAAAGCACCTAAACCTGTTGTTTCGTTTACTAAAACGTTTGTCCAAAGAACACCAACGGCACCTGAGATTGTAGCTGGCATAAAGTTCTGGAATGCATTCTTGATTGCATTCAAGTACTTATTCTGACCACACCAAGCACCGACACGTCCTAGCTTATCAGCAAAAGCGTCCATTTAATTTCCTCCCTTTCAAGAGTTGGCGTAACTCTTGTACAGGTACTATTTTACACAATCTGAAATGTAAGTCCATGGATGCGCTATCACAAGCACGATTGTTACAAAGAACTCTTTTCCACATATCATTATCTTGTAAATATGATACAGTTATAATCTATTTACCAAAGTACTTTCACTTCCATTATACCCATTCACTCCTTATTTTAGAAAACTTTTTTTAAAACAGTGATTATTTTCCATTATTAAAATGATGTATGATAAAATATTTTTATAGATTTACATTACATAGAAGTGCATTAGAAAGGTGGTAGATGTTTATGAGAGATTATCATGCGCACGAAATTGGAAATGTAGCTGTTTTAGGACATTCTGGATGTGGTAAGACAAGTATAGTAGAAACAATGGCTTACCGTGCTGGAGCAATTGGTCAGATTGGTAATATCCAAAGTGGTAATACAATTAGTGACTATAGTGCTGAGGAGATTGCACGTCAGTCTTCTATTAATTTATCCATCATTCCGATTGAATGGGATAACTGTAAGATTAATTTAATAGATGTTCCTGGTACTTTTGACTTCGTTGGTGAAACAGAAGCAGCTTTATCCGTTTGTGAATCTGCTTTAATTATTTGTCCAAGTTATGCTGGTATTTCAGCAGGTACAAAGCAGGCCATGTATAAGGCAAAAGATAAAGGTAAGATCATCTATATTAATGGATTAGATAATCCAAATAGTGATTATCCTACAAAACTGCAACAGTTAAAGGATACTTATGGTAAGGGTATTGCCCCAATACAGGTACCAATCATGGATAATAATAAGATGGTTGGTTATGTCAATGTTGCAAAGATGGAAGGACGTATGTTTGAAAATGGTCAGACGCATGTTGCCCCTATTCCTGAAGATATGATGGATGAAGTATTACCAATCAAGGCAATGATTGATGAAGCCGTTGCGAATACAAGTGATGAATTACTTGAAAAATATTTAGAAGAAGAACCTTTCACAAAAGAAGAGATTTCTAATGCATTAAGACAGGGTGTAACTGATGGTAGTTTGATTCCTGTACTATGTGGTACTGATCGTATTGGTATTAGTATTATCTTGAATTCTATGTGTGCTTTCTTTGATTCAGCCAATCATCCAAAGAACGCTTTAATTGTAAAGGATTTAAAGAAAGATGATGAAAAGATCTTAGAATGTAATGAAGATTCTCCTACAAGCTTATTTGTCTTCAAGACAATTACCGACCCATTTGTAGGTAAGACTTCTTATTTTAAAGTAACAAGCGGTACTTTATATACAGGTATGACACTTTATAATCCAAAAGAAAAAGAAGAAGAAAAGATTATAAAGATTTATCAGCCTATGGGTAAAAACTTGATTGAAGTAGATAAGCTTCATGCAGGAGAAATTGGCGCATTTACACGTTCAGCAACATGTCATACTAATGATACATTATGTGATCCACGTTCTCCTATTCTTATTCCTGATACAGAATATTCTAAACCATATTATAAGAAAGCTATTGTACCTCTTGGTAAGAGTAATGAAGAAAAGATTGCGAATGCGATCAATAGATTACTTGAAGAGGATCCTACTTTAGTTTATGAATATAATGAAGAAACAAAGCAGCAATGCTTATCTGGTATTGGTGATATTCATCTTGATACAGTTCTCAATAAATTAAAGGCAAGATTCAAGGTAGAAGCAAAGTTTGATGATGTGAAGATTCCTTATCGTGAAACAATCAAGAAGGAAGTCACTCAAAGAACAAGATATAAGAAACAGTCTGGTGGTCATGGACAGTTTGGTGAAGTAGAAATTACTTTCAAACCTTCTCGTGATTATGATAAGCCTTATATCTTTAAGGAAGAAGTATTTGGTGGTGCTGTACCTCGTACTTATTTCCCTGCTGTTGAAAAAGGACTTATTGAAAGTGTGAAAGCAGGATGCTTAGGTGGTTATCCAGTACTCGGTATTGAAGCAACACTTATTGATGGTGCTTATCATTCTGTTGACTCTTCTGAAATGGCCTTTAAGACTGCAACTTCTATGTGTTTCAAGGAAGCGATGCCTAAGGCAGAACCTGCATTACTTGAACCATATATGAAAATGAAGGTTATTATTGATGATGAGTTTACAGGTGATATTATGAGTCATTTAAATACATTACGTGCAAGAGTGATTGGTTCTGATGTATTTGAAGATGGATTAATTAAGATTATTGCGGAAGCCCCTATGAGTGAAGTGATGAACTATGCAGTTGATCTTCGTTCTATGACTCAAGGTCAGGGTGTCTTTGAAATGGAATTCCTTGATTATGAATTTGCACCTGCGAATGTAGTAAAAAAGATTCTAAATAAATAACAAAGCGAGGGAGTATTAATTATGAACTCCCTCGCTTTTCTATTGGAATAAGGATTGAAGGTCTACTAGATAGCTTTGTTTATCATCATAGATGATCAATTTATTTTCTCCTTCATATTCATAGAGTGAAATGTCTACACCATCTTTAAATGGTAAAGATAATGGAACATAAGTATTCTTTTGAATGTCATAAAGATAATAATTGACATGTTTATCATAGAAAGAATCCTCATTCTCATTTGTGATAAGAAGATATTGACTTGTACGAGATACAATTTTTATAAGATAATTTTCTTCCTTTATTTCACAACTCTTTTTAGTGATATGATTAATGATTGAATTATCCACTAATTCAAATGCAGACGCAAACTCAGTAATACCATTCCATTTTTCAACTACCTTCTGCGTTGCACAATCAATTACGATTGTATAATCATCACCATAAGTAATAATATAATCATCACCATAAAATGAATGTTCATTTGATAAAGCATACCCACATATATCAGGCACAATCTTTTCTGTCTTATTGACTGTATCATAGATTGTCCAATACTCATCCTGCTTATTAATAAGCAGATAACGTCCATGAGGTGATAGATATGGATTTACAGAGCGATGATCAGTGGTTATTGTTTCAATATTTCCTGTCTTCATATTCAAGGCAATGATATCATTCTTTTTTGTACATAAATAAACAGTATTATTAAATATACGATTAACACCATACCATATATAACCTGAAAAATCATACATGAAAATATCATGATGATAACGTACATATTTAAAAGAGAATGGTTTCTTATAAACACCCTTATAAGTACGTGGTTTTTGTAGTTTGATTTGATTATGATACATAAGATAGATACTTTTTATTTTATCATCTTTAGTATATGTATATCCAAAAGGCACCTCGTACCATCTAATATCCTTAAAAGTGACATTCTCAACAGGATGTATATCCTCTTTAGAAAAGTGATTTGTCAGCCATTCTGACATATCAGAATGAAATGCACTGACAGTTATTAAAGAAATACATACAATCACAGCTGTTATAACCATAGAAAATGAATAATGTTTTTTCTTTTGTGTATATGTGATCTTCTTCCAATCTCCTGGTGTATGAATATCATCAAGTTCCTTCCACTTATTCATCATCCTCACCTACTTTCTTCTTTAGTATCTCCCTTCCTCTTTTGAGTCTTGATTTTACTGTATTGATATTCATCTTTAATATTTCCGCAATCTCATCTGTTTTATAGCCTTCATAATAATATAGATAAAGTACATTCTTATAACGCGTTGGCATATCTAATATCACAGGAAGCAATACATAATCCTTCTTCTCATCTTGAATAAGCACATCTTCTATATTAATTGTCTTTTTGTAAAAAACACGACGATAATCCTTACATGTATTGATTGTGACACGAATCAGCCAGTGTTTAAGATGATCACAGTCTTCTATCATGCCATGCTTATAGAGTTTAATGAAAACTTCTTGAAAACAGTCTTTCGCATCATCACTATTTCTGAGATTCATGATACATATACGTGTCACCATATCCCCATATGTATCAATTACTTCTTCTATTGTCATGATATTTCCCTCCCTTCACTATTAATACGATGATTCCCTCCATTTGGTTGCACATATGTGCTGAATTATTTTATTTAAAGGTCTATAATAGACTCTACAAGGGGGAATGAATGTATGCCATGTACGACATTACTAGTAGGTAAGAACGCATCTTATGATGGTTCTACCTTAATCGCAAGAAATGATGATTCACAATCTACAAGATTTACACCAAAGAAACTTGCAGTGATTCATCCAGAACAACAAAAAAGAGAATATGAAACAGTATTATCTCACTTAAAGATTCAGTTACCTGATAATCCAATGAGATATACTGCGATGCCAAATGCCTTAAAAGGTGAAGGTATCTGGGCAGCAAGTGGAATTAATGAAGCAGAAGTCGCAATGACAGCGACAGAAACAATCACTTCTAACCCTCGTGTATTAGGGGCTGATCCACTTGTAGAATATGATGAAGAAACAAATACACCAGGTGGTATTGGTGAAGAAGATATTGTTTATCTTGTATTACCTTATATTCATAGTGCAAGAGAAGGTGTATTAAGACTTGGTTCATTATTAGAAAAGTATGGAACATATGAAATGAACGGAATTGCCTTCTCTGACCATAATGAAATCTGGTGGTTAGAGACTATTGGTGGTCATCATTGGATAGCAAGAAGAGTACCTGATGATGCTTATGTTGTAATGCCTAATCAGTTAGGTATTGATACATTTGATTTAAAGGATGCTTTTACTACTAAAGAAAATCATTTATGCAGTGATGATTTAAGAGAGTTTATTGAAAAGAATCATTTATGTTTGAATCTAGATGATTCATTTAATGCACGTTATGCATTTGGTTCACATGATGATTCAGATCATGTCTATAACACACCACGTGATTGGTTTATTAGACGTTATTTAAATCCACGTACTTATAAATGGGATGGAGAAAATGCAGACTTTACACCATTTTCTGATGATATCCCTTGGACTATGGTACCTGAAAGAAAGATTACAGTTGAAGATGTGAAATATGCATTATCCACACATTTCCAGAATACGCCTTATGATCCATATATTACTCGTGGAGATTTATCTAATAAAGGTGCATTACGTCCAGTAGGAATCAATAGAAATGACTTCTTATCTGTATTACAGGTAAGACAGGGACAGGAACCTATTGAATGGTTTACATTTGGCTCAAATGTATTTAATACACTCGTTCCATTATATATTCATATTGATACTGTACCTGAATATTACAGCAATACAACAGGTGAAGTCTCTACTGATAACTTCTATTGGGCCAATAGATTAATAGGTGCTATGGCTGATGCATGTGATAAGCAGTCTGCCATCCATATTGAACGTTACCAGAGAGTAGTACAATCTCATTCACATCATATTATTCATACATATGATGAATTGATTGAAAAAGAAACAGATGAAGCAAGAAAAACAGAATTAAGACATGAAGCCAATCAAAAGGCTGCTGATATGTTGAAGAAGGAAACTTCAAAGACATTACATCTTGTCTTAGATGAGTTAAGCTTTACTATGAAGAATAAATTTGCACGTTCTGATGCATAAGAAAAGAAGCCTCGCTTCTTTTTTTAGTTATTGGAAGCTGAACACTTTTCAGCATCTATTGCAAGTACAACTAGTAATGCATAAAGTGCATCCTGGCTATTATGAACATCAATGACATAGACATCTGTAAAATGGAATAATTCTTTTGATATAGTCGCAATCTCATGATCAGAATCATTTATAGTGTAATTCCAATTCATGAAATCTCCATCAATAGACCAGTCATTGAATTCTAATACATATTTAGGAAATAAGAAACTGAGTTTCTTCTGGAATGAACCGATATACTGATCATCTACATAGATACTAAATCGTGGCAGGAATGTCAATATTTCTTCTTTAATCGTTGCAACACAATTACCTGACGGGTCATATACATCCAATTTATGACCCCATGAAAGACGACTGCTTACTGTATAGACAACCTGATCATATTCATCATAAATATCATAGCTATCCATTAAACTAAAGAATCTTTGTTTCAATATAAGCTTCATATTATTCATCCTCTCTAGAATATTATTATATCATTTTCTTTATGTTTAATACCATAGACAAGATAATCATTCCAATCTTTATGCCTATAAGGATAGGCTACATCTATTTTGATATGAGGATACTTCTTATTTAAAATATCAATAATTGTATGAACTGCATGTCTTCCTGCTTGATCATTATCTAATCTTAATAAGACTCTTTCTATTGGTTGATGTTCTAGATGATAAAAGAGTGCACGATAGTGAGAGACAGAATTCAATGATAGATAATCATAATTTTTAAAATCGTTAGTTAAAGTCATTAAGGACATCATATCTATAATAGACTCAGTTACAATAAGCTGTTTTGAGTTGTGAGATATATAGAAACAGTACTCATAATCATTTCCTGCCTGTTCACGCATATAGCGATTATTTTTGATACTTCCCCTTTTACTTATGAATGCTGGTTGACTTCCTTTATAAGATACAAAAATAAGATTATGATGCACTGCTTCCTGATAGAGATATCCATGATTAATAAAATAATCAATAATATTGAGACTAATGCCTCTGTCATATAAGTAGTAATAGACTTTCTTATTGTTGGTATTCTTTCGAGGTAAGTAGAGTTTTCTTTTTTGTCTTTCTATCCTTTTGAATTCATGTTGAGGATTCTTATACATGCTCATTTCTAGATAGAGAATCGTATAGATAAAAGATTTAAAATCAGGATTCTTTTCTAAACCCAATGTCTGACATAATGTAATCGTATCTCCACCAAAACCTTTTGAATACCAATAAAATCTATTAATATTTACTCTAATTTTTAATGAATCATGTTCCTCAAGATGATAGTAATTGGTGCTCTCATAGACGAGTGTAAAGCCTAAATCTTCTACAAGAGAAAGCATACTATATTTTTTTACATGTTCTATTCGGCTTCTTTTCATTGAGTGATCCTCCTCTATATAATATATTCCATATAATTTAGGAGAAATCACAAAAAAAACAGTGGAAATTCCACTGTTAGATCAAACTGCTGATAAATACGAAGATGACCGCAATAGGTAATATAATCGTAAGATAACCCTGCATCCAGTTCTGGATCTTAGGACCATCACCCATATTGGCTTCTGTTTGATAATTCTTGAATCCCCATCCTAGTCGAGATGTACAGAATAATAAATAAACAAGAGATCCAAGTGGTAATAGAAGATTACTTACAATAAAGTCTTCTAAGTCTAATATTGTAGAACCACTACCTAGAGGCTGTAAGAAGCTAAGGATATTAAATCCTAAAGCACAAGGTAATGAGCATACAGTAATAAGAATTAAGTTAATAATAACTGATTTCTTTCTTGTGATGTTCCATAATTCCATTGTACAGGCAATAATATTTTCAAATACTGCAATGACTGTAGATAATGATGCGAAAGCCATAAATAGGAAGAATAGAGCACCCCAGATGCGGCCACCTGTCATTGATAAGAAGACATTAGGTAAAGTAATAAAGATAAGACTAGGACCACTATCAGGATTGACTCCAAATGAGAAACATGCTGGGAAGATGATTAAACCTGCCACAATAGCCACAAATGTATCTAATACAGCTACGTTCACTGCTTCTCCTAAAAGAGTTTTATCTTTCTTTAAGTAACTACCAAATATTGCCATTGAACCAATACCAATACTTAAAGTAAAGAAAGACTGGTTCATTGCCGCTACAATGACATTTAATAACCCAATATGCTTGATCTTATTAAAGTCTGGATATAAATAGAATTTAACACCTGCCATCGCATTATGAAGTGTTAAACCATGGACTGCAAGTACCACAATAAGTCCAAGTAAGCCAATCATCATGACTTTAGTGATTCTTTCTACACCATTCTGTAATCCCATTGAACATACTAACATACCAATAACAACAACGAATACCATCCAGAATACATTCTGAGATGGACTTGATAATACATTCTGGAAAACTGATGCAACTTGTGATGTTTTGACTCCTGTAAATCCACCAGACAAGAACTTATAGAAATAGTTCAACATCCATCCAGATACTGTAGTATAGTAGATCATTAAACAGAAGTTTCCTAATAATCCAACATATCCATGTAAGTGCCATTTCTGTCCTGGCTTTTCCAAAGCCTGATAAGCCTTAACTGGACTCTTTGCACTTGCACGTCCTACAGAGAATTCCATACTTAAAATTGGAACACCAATAAGAAGTAAGAAAATCAAATAGAAAAAGACAAAGATTCCTCCACCATTTTGTCCTACAACATAAGGGAATCTCCATACATTTCCAATACCAATAGCACATCCTGCAGATAGAAGCAGGAAGCCTATTCTTGATTTAAATTGTTCACGTTCCTTCATATTTTCACCCTTCTTTTAAACATACTGACTTATAATAACACATACAAAAAAATATGGAAATATTTCGCTTCCATATTTCAACCAATAAGGTGACTTTTTATTTTAATATATATAATTTGTGCAATTATTCCTACCACCCCACCTGACAGGATTCCTAGTAATATCAGATAGGGAAGATAGTAGATAAAGGCGGAGGTAGAAAAGAAGACAAACGCAATAAGTAACTGTCCTATATTATGAGAGACGCCTCCTACTATAGATACGATTATATTTGAGAAGAGATGGGTTTTAACCATCACTGCCATGATAGTAATAGAAAGAACTCCTCCAGCTAAGCTATAAAGCATCATATAAGGATTTGTGAAAGTGATTCCTATAATAAAGATACGAAGTAATGCGATACCCACTGCATATTTAAATCCAAAGCATAATAGAATTGTAAGAGACACAATATTGGCTAAGCCAAGTTTTGCGCCAGGAATTCCTAGATAAATAGGAAACAACATTTCTATATAATTCAATATGATGGATATAGCACAGAATATTGCCAGAAAGCATAATTGTCTGACTTTAGTATGCTTGATCATCCTGTTGTTTTTCACCTCCTGACACCACCTCTACAATGAGTTTATGAGGAAGACAGATGATACTCTGCCCCTTTTTATTAATAGCCCCCTGCTTGATACATAAATGATCTGGACAGGTTGCTGAAACCATCTTTATTTTATGATTTTCTATTTTTAATGTATTTTCTTTATTAATATGTATTGTTTGGTTTTTATTGAGATCATAATAGCCATACACTTCTTTATTTAAAGTTACTTTTACTAAATTACTTTTTGACTGAGGACGAAGAAGAAAACCAGCAGCAGCTATAATCAATAAAATAGCCAATACATAAATATCATATTTTCTGTTTTTCATTGGTTCCTCCTTGTATAATAGAATAAGGAGGTACTTTATGAAAAGAATACTTTCTCTTATCCTATGTTTTTCTTTACTTAGTGGCTGTAAGCCTAATAATGAACCTATGACTCAAAAAGAGTTCTGTTTAGATACAATTATTTCTATCACATTATATGATTCATCTTCAAAGAAGATTCTAAATAAGTGCTTTGATTTATGTAAGAAGTATGAGTTACTTTTCTCAACTACAAACACAAATAGTGAACTCTATCAAATAAATCATAATAAGAATAAGACGCAATATCAAACTATTTCTAATGAGCTTGCCTCTGTTATTCAACAGGGACTTTATTATAGTGAGTTATCAAAAGGTGCTTTTGATATTACGATTGGTACAGTCAGTTCTTTATGGGATTTCAAGAGTGATAATCCTACTCTACCTGATGAAACTCTCTTAAAAGAAAGTCTTAAAACAGTCAACTATCACAATATCATCTGTGAAGATAATCAAATAATCTATAAGAATCCTGATACAATGATAGATTTAGGCGCCATTGCGAAAGGTTATATTGCAGATCAAATCAAAAATTATTTGATTAAACATAAAGTGAATAATGCCTTGATCAACCTTGGTGGTAATATCCTATGTGTCGGAGATAAGATGACAGAAGGATATCGTATTGGTATTACTAATCCTCAAAAGACCGATGAATCGATAATAAGTACTAAAGTTGAAAATAAGTCAGTTGTGACAAGTGGTATTTATCAAAGACAGATGAAAGTCAACCATCATGTTTACCATCATATATTAAACCCTCATACGGGTTATAGTTATGATAACGGACTCGCTTCTGTTACTATTGTATCTCCTACATCAATGCAGGGAGATGCATTAAGTACTGTCTGCTTCTCTTTAGGATTAGAAAAAGGAAAAGCACTGATTGAATCACTGGACAATGTAGAAGCATGCTTTATTGATACAAACAATCAAATCACTTATACAACACACTTCAACCACTCTTAAAAAAATCCCTAATGGGATTTTTTTATTGAATGATCTTTCGAGGACATTTTTCTACACATGCCCCACAATTTGTACATTTAGAATAATCTATATGGGCTAAGAAATCATCGACTGAAATCGCACCATTTGGACATACTTTAGTACATAACTTGCAGCCAATACAGCCTGATTGGCAGCTTTTAGTGATTACTGGACCCTTGTCATGAGAATTACATTGAACACGATGCATTGCATCATAAGGTACCATTTCAATCAGATGATTAGGACATGCTTCCATACATTTCTGGCATCCTCGACATTTTTCCTTATCTACAACAGCCACACCATCTACGATATGAATTGCATCAAATTGACAAGCCTGTACACAGCTTCCTAAGCCAATACAGCCTGAAGTACACATCTTACCACCTTTACCTGGTACTAATGCAGCACTTAGGCAATCTTTGATACCAGAATAATCAGATACAGGTGTGACTTTGTCACATGTTCCCTTACATTTCACAAAGGCCGTATAACGTGTACTTTCCTGTGCAACTTGTCCTAGAATAGAAGCAATCTTTGCGCCTACTTTATTACCTCCTACTGGACATTGATTACTAGGCGCTTCTCCTTGCGCAATTGCATGAGCTAAGCCATCACATCCTGGATAACCACAGGCACCACAGTTATTACCTGGAAGAACAGATCTGATTTTCTGTTCTTTTTCATCTACAACAACCTTAAACTTCTCACTCGCAATACCTAGAACTATTCCAATAAATAGCCCAATCAAACCAACAAGGAGAGTCGCAACCATAATTGACTTCATATTCATTCCTCCTTAAATCAAGCCTGAAAAGCCAATAAAGGCAATGGCCATTAAACCTGCAGTAATTAATACAATAGGAGAACCTTTGAAGCTATGAGGAATATCATTGTCTTCTATTCTTTCTCTAATTCCTGCAAGAATAATAATAGAAATAGTAAAGCCTACAGCTGTTCCAAATCCTGCAACAACACTTGTAATGAAATCATAATGATTCTGTACATTAGTCAATGCCACGCCAAGTACAGCACAGTTCGTTGTAATGAGTGGTAAATAAACACCTAAAGACTGATATAGCCCTTGTGAGTACTTCTTTAAGAATAATTCTACTAATTGTACAAGTGCTGCGATAATAAGAATAAACGCTATTGTTTCAAGATATTCTACATGAAACAACACAAGTAATCGATAAAGAAGTGATGTGACAGCTGAGGCAATCGTAATAACGAATATAACGGCGCCTCCCATACCTGCCGCTGTTTCTATTTTCTTAGAAACACCTAAGAATGGACATAAGCCTAAGAATTGAGATAAGACAACGTTATTGACTAAAGAGACACTAATTAAAGTTAAAAGTAATGTTTTCATTATTTCTGCGCCTCCTTCTTATATTCTTCAAAACAAGTAATACCATGACAGTGCATACAATCTTCTCCACATTCGAGTGTTGAAGAATGGTCTATATTTGTCGCACTTGGTAGTTTTAATTTATTTTGTATAGCCGTTAACATACTTAATACAAAGAATGCCCCTGGAGCCATAATAAAGATAGAAATAGGTTCATAGGCTTTTGGCATGATTGTATAACCAAAGGCAGTCCCTGCGCCTAAGAGTTCTCTCACGAGTCCAATACAAGTAAGGGCTAATGTAAATCCTAATCCCATACCTACACCATCCAATATAGAAAGAATAGGATTATTCTTAGAAGCGAATGCTTCTGCACGACCTAGAATAATACAGTTAACTACAATTAATGGAATATATATACCTAGTGTATCATATAAAGATGGAAGATTTGCCTGTAATAAGAGCTGGACAACAGTGACAAGAGTAGCGACTATGACAATATATGCTGGGATTCTGACACGTTCAGGAATAATTTTACGTAATGCGGAAATCACAAAGTTACTCATAATGAGTACAGCCATTGTAGTAAGTCCCATACCCATTCCACTGATAGCTGAAGTTGTAACAGCAAGAGTTGGACACATACCTAACATGAGGACAAATGTAGGATTTTCTTTAATAATACCGTTATAGACTGGCTTAATATATTTATTCACGTTGTCCCACTCCTTTCAACAGATCATAGAAATCAAGGGCACCATTGACACCATTTGTGACAGCTTTAGATGTGATAGTGGCACTAGAAAGAGAATCAACTTCATTGTCCTTCTCTTTACCTGTTTTAGTAATAATAAACGAATCCACCTTCTTATTAAGGTACTGTGATCTGAATGATTCATTCTTCGCATTCATACCAAGCCCTACTGTTTCACTAATAGATAAGATTTCTACGCCTTTGATCTGCTTATTTAAATCAATTCCAATAATGAGTTCTATTTCACCACCAAAACCATCTTTATCAGTGACCTGAATGACATAGCCCTGTAGTTTATTATCTTTATAAGCCCCTAAAGCATTGGTGATTTCAACACCATTTTTACCATAATCTTTTGTAAGGAGCTTTGGACTCTGTTCAATGAGTTTACTGTAATCTGCCTTGAAATCATCGGCTTCACTCATAACCTCTTTATAAGCAAGAAGTTTTGTTTCTTCTTGTTTTGAGGCTATTTTATCTTTTGTAGAATGATAAACAAAACCAAGGAGACATCCAGATACAATTGTAATGATAAATAATATGCATGTATCCTTGATGATTCTCTTTATATTCATGATACCACCGCCTTCTTTGTTTTATAGAGAAGTGTATATTTCTCAATAAGAGGTACAACAAGATTACCTAGAATAATCGCATAAGAAACACCTTCTGCAGTTGTCCCAAAGAATCTAAATAAACCTGTGAGTATTCCTATTAAAACGCCAAAGACAATCTGTCCTTCAAAATTAATAGGTGTTGTGACATAATCGGTTGCCATAAAGAAACAGCCTAGCATTAAGCCACCACCACATAATTGGCAGGCGAGATAATAGAAATCAAAACGGAAGGGTGAAAAAATAAGAGTAAAGAGCGAGAATGTAAGAAGATAAGTCACTGGAATAGTAGGTTTAATGACTCTCTTTACTAACATATAAACTCCACCTATTAAAATCATAAAGGTAGATGTTTCACCAATAGTCCCTGCTGTTGTACCGATAAATAAACGGAATAAATCATAATGTGATCTTGTTTCAAGAATCGCGAGTGGAGTGGCAGTAGTGACACCATCAAAGACGAAATGTGTCATGCGTCCAGTAAATGATATAAGTAAAAAACAGCGTGCTGCCAAGGCAGGATTCATAAAGTTCTGTCCTAGTCCACCATATAACTGTTTTACAATAATAATCGCAAATAGAGCGCCTATCACTGGTATCCATAATGGGACAGTAGATGGAAGATTTAATGCAAGAATAAGTCCTGTCACTACAGCTGAACAATCTTTGATTGTGATAGGCTTCTTCATAAAGTATTCAAATAAATATTCACATAATACACAAGTAAGTACTGATACAATGACAATAAGTGCTGCATTTAACTTAAATTGATAAATACCATACAGTGTTGCAGGCATCAATGCGATAATGACATCAATCATAATACGTGTTGTATCTGTTTTATCACGTACATGAGGTGATGATGATGTATGTAATAGTTTATTCATAACATTCCCCTACTTTCTTTTAAGAGATGCCACAGTTGATTTACATTTTCTAATAGCCTGTGTCATATTTCTTTTTGCAGGACATACATAACTGCAGCATCCACATTCTATACATTCCATACCATTTAGCTGTATGAATGTATTGATATCATTCTTCAAAGAAGCTTGATAAAGCTTTTGAGGAATGAGATGACTTGGACAGGCATCTATACAACGTCCACATCTAATGCAGGCTGTAGGCGTGTTCACTGCCACTTCATCATGAGTAAAGGCAAGAATAGAACTGCTTGTTTTGACTGCAGGAATATGAAGAGAAATAAGTGAAACACCCATCATTGGACCACCACTGATGATTTTCTCCACATTCTCTTTTAAACCACCACATGATTCAATAATATACTGGAAATCAGTTCCTACAGGTACTTCTACATTACAAGGTGTAGTGACACCATCACCTGTTAAAGTCATGACTGTAGAAATTAAAGGACGATCATACTTAATTGCATCTCTAATTGCAAGAACTGTAGCCACATTATCGACAATACAACCGACATCAAGAGGAAGCATCTTAGAATTCAGTCTTCTTCCAGTTAATGCTTCTATCAACATTCTTTCTCCACCCTGTGGATATTTTGTCTTTAAGACCTTAACGCTGATTCTTTCTTCTTTTCGACAAAGCTGCTTTAAAAGATGAATCGCTTCTTTCTTATTATCTTCGATTCCAATATAACCAACAGCATGAGGATAAAGAGTTAACATGATTCTTAATCCTTCAATGAGTTCTTTAGATCTTTCAAGCATCAAACGATAGTCAGATGTGAGATAAGGTTCACATTCAGCCCCATTCACAATCACATATTCTATTTTTTCTGGTTCTTTTACATTGAGCTTCACATGTGTTGGGAACCCTGCCCCACCTAAACCGACAACACCTGCTTCTTTCACTTTTTCTATCTTTTCTTCAAAACTAAGTGTATTGATATTATTTTCATGTTCCTGATAATCAGATGTATAATTCCCATCATTTTCTATAACCACTGCATCCTGATAAGCTCCTGTTGCATCCTGTCTTTTTTCAATACGTTTCACTATTCCTGAAACAGAAGAAATAATATTTGCGGAAACATAACCGCCAGCCTGTGCTATAAGTGTACCTACATGTACTTCATCCTTTACTTTAACTACAGGAATACTTGGTGCACCAATATGTTGTTTCATTAAAAAAACAACCTCCGGGCTGGCTTCCAATTTTTCTATTTGTTTATCTTTAGTATATTCTTTTCCATCATAGGGATGGACGCCACCTCTAAAAGTAATCATATCCCAATTCTCCTTTAATACTATTGTAGGACGATACGAGGCAAAATGTAAGCCTTTACATTAAGTTAATTTATTCACTAAACGTTTATATTTTCACAATGAAAAAGACCATGCCTCAGGCATGGTCAAAGCACGTATTAGTCTAAATCAGCACCGTTAGATTCAAATACTTTCTTGATATAATTATAAGATTTCTTTGGAATACGTTTCATATCTCTTAGATCTTTGTTTGTTCTATTGACATAAACGAATCCATAACGCTTATCCATATTACACATACTAGCTAGGATATCAATTGGTCCCCAAGTAACATAACCTAAGCAGTCTACACCATCTTCAAACATAGCGTTTTCCATTTCACGGATATGATCTCTATGATAATTAATACGATAATCATCTTCAATTGTACGACCTTCAGCAAGCATCTGATCTACTTCTTCCTGAGTCATATCTTCACGCCATCCAATACCATTTTCAAGAACGAATACTGGTAAACCTGTTCTATGATGTAAATCATTTAAAGTCCATCTAAATCCAACTGGATCGATTTCCCAATGCCATTCATTGGCTTCACAATGAGGGTTCTGAATCTGCTGTTCATTGACACAGTCGCAAGCTGGTCTTTCATGATCAAATACGCCAGTCTTAACTGTATTAGAACGATAGTAAGAGAATGCGATATAGTCTACTGTATATTTTAATAATTCTTCATCGCCTTCTTCAAATGTTGGCATCCATCCACGGTTTTCTAAGTATGCATTCCAGTAATCAGGATATTTACCCTGTGCAAATGTATCTACAAGGTAACCATTTAATAAGTTATAAGCCTGAGTTGCGAATAAATTATTTTCTGGACTATTATCATAAGCATAAACATTAGTAATAGCACCCATACCACAGAACTTAGCATCTGGCTGCATTTCTCTTAAAGCACGTACTGCCTTACAATGAGCCATCATAACATTATGGTTAACCTGGTATAAATGTTTAGGAAGACTTACACCTTCAGGAATTTCTTCAGCATTAGAAACTCTTAACATCATTGAATGAAGGTTCTGTTCATTGAATGACATCCAATGTTTAACTCTATCACCGAATCTTTCAATACATACTTTCGCATATCTTTCAAAACAGTCTACAACATATCTTGAAGCAAAACCATTGTAGTTCTTTACAAGATGATAAGGCATATCGAAATGTACTAAAGTGATCATTGGTTCAATACCTGCAGCAAGTAACTTATCAATTAAATCACTATAGAATTTTACACCTTCTTCGTTTACTGGTTCATCTAATGTACCATTAGGAATAATACGGCTCCAGCAGATTGAGAAACGATAGAAGTTGAATCCCATACCTTTCATTAATGCGATGTCTTCATCATAACGAGTGTATTCATCAATAGCATCGTTCCAGTCAGAGAATTCAGGGTTCATTGGTCTTACGTCATAAATACATACACCCTTTCCACCTTCATTTCTGTGTCCTTCAGTCTGGAATGATGATACTGAACCACCCCAGTAAAAATCTTTTGGCATTTTTCTTTCCATTTTATGTGTCTCCTTTATCTTATGAATTCATTCTATCAATCACACCTAAGATATGTAAACAGTTCCAAGGTTGATTATTATAACGTTTCATAAAATATGTAAAAAGAGGACGATTAATGAAACTCCGTTTCATTAATTCAAAAGAAGATACTTAAGATAGTCTTTAATATCCTGTCTTTTGGCTTCTATCTGAAGATAGATATAATCATCACGATAGTCAACCTGCTCCACATAAGTATTCTCATATAGATATTTGAAATCTTCTCCCTTGTCATAAGGGATACCTAATTGGAATGTTTCATAATCTTTAAAGAGAATATGACTGATTTCATCTTCTAACAAGTCTAAACCAGTCTTTTCCTTCGCAGATATAAAGACATAAGGAGATACAGGATGAACATAACCATACTTATTTAAATCAACTTTGTTATAGACATAGATCATTGGTGTATTCTCAACACCTAATTCTTCTAATACCTTATTGGTTGTATCAACCTGTAATTGATAATCTTCAAAGCTAGAATCAACTACATGGAGTAATAAATCAGCTTCCTTAACCTCTTCTAGAGTTGAACGGAATGCCTGAATCAGGTTATGTGGTAAACGTTCAATAAAACCAACTGTATCAGTAAGCAAACATGTATGATTCTTAATCTTGATATTTCTAGTAGAAGTCTGTAATGTCGCAAATAACATATCCTTCTCAAATACTTTTTTCTCTTTATTCTGACATAAGGTATTAAGTAAAGTAGACTTCCCACTATTTGTATAGCCTACTAAGGCAATAACAGGTACATTATTACGTTTACGTCTTTCTCTTTGTGTTTGTCTCTGTTTTACAATTTGTGCGAGTTCTTTTCTTGAACGAGACAATTTTCTAGCAATAATACGACGATCTAATTCAATCTGTTTTTCCCCAGATCCTCTAAAACCAGAACCACCCTGCTGGTGTGACATATGTTCCTGCATACCTACAAGTCTAGGTAATAGATATTGGTCTCTGGCTATTTCTACCTGTAATTTGGCTTCTTTTGTCTGTGCACGCTGTTCAAATATACGAAGAATCAAATCAGTACGATCTGTTACTTCAGTTTGTAATTGATCAGTGAGGTTCTTTACCTGCAAAGGAGATAGTTCATCATCAAAGATGACCATTTCTCCATCTAATCTTAACCTTATTTCTTCTATTTTACCCTTACCAATATAAGTGGCAGGATTGATTTTTTCTAATTTCTGAATAACAACATCTTCTACTTCAATATCGCATGCAATGCATAATGATTTCAGTTCATCTATGTAGAAGGGATTATCCGATGTCATAACTAATATAGCTTTCATTGATATACTTGTTCTACTTAAAAAAGAAGAATTCCTTTCTTTGGACTCGATTCTATTATAACACGAGTTTTAGAAAAGAATTCTTCTAATATTATAGATATCAAAGAGTAGTGATAACTTATTCAATTTATACTATAATAGGCATTGGAGGAAATAAAGTGGTAAAAGAAAAGCGTTCCGAATTATCCAACTAATCGAAACGCTCGTGATTAGAATTATTTCCTTGATTGGATGGATTTTGATTCTAATCAATTTATTCAACTAACTAGGTTGAGAAGCTTGTCCTCTCTTCCCATTACTATTGTAATACCACTTTTCAAAGGAAACAATGAACAAATTAGTTTTAAAAGTAATTGAACTTATTGGACTTATTGCAGCATTAGTATTCTTAATTTCAAACTCATTATAAGGAGAAACCATCATGGCAACTGAAGCACAAAAGAAAGCAAGTGCAAACTATGCAAAGAAGATGACAAAATGTGTTAATCTTGCATTCAATAAGAAAACAGATGCAGATATTCTTGAAAAGCTTGATCAGGTTGATTCAAAAATGGGATATATCAAAAAGCTTATTAGAGAAGATATTGCGAAATCAGAAAGTAACCAGAGTGTTTAAGCTCTGGTTATTTTCATATCAAAAAAAAGCCTAAGAATTTCTTATTAAGCCTGTAAGTAATGAATAATATCTTTCGCATCCTTTGCTTCTAATAAGACCTTCATCGCCTGCTTGTTATCCATCACTGAATAAAGATCCTTCAATGTATTTTTAGTCATCTGCGGTTGCTTAATACTCATCGCAATCATAAATACGATTTGTATCTTATAATGATTCCATATAATAGGATTCTTCAGTGTCGCAATAAGTATCTTAGATTGGAGAATCTCTTTTTCATTACCATGAGGAATCGCAACATCATTACCTAAATCAGTTGCCCTAATCTTCTCTCGGTTAAAGACTGATTCTTTATATTTCTCTGTAACATAGTAATGTTTATGTAATTCATCACATAGACAACTGATCAGATCACTTTAATCGTTGTATTCATCTCTTTTTACCTCCATATGTATCATATAAATTTTATGGAGGATTAACTATAATTTGAACTTCATATCAAAGTCTATTTACAAATAAATAGATATAAACGAATTATTTTGAAAATGAATTTCAAAAAAAGAATGAACATTGATGTCCATTCTTTAATAAGTGATGTAAACTTAATTTAATTATTTACCAAAATATCTATCTAATAAACCTTTTAATGCTTTACCATGTCTTGCTTCATCTCTTGCCATTTCATGAACTGTATCATGAATTGCATCTAAGTTGTTCTTTTTAGCACATGTAGCAAGTTCAACTTTACCAGCAGTTGCACCAAATTCGCAGTCAACACGCCAAGCTAAATTATCTTTAGTAGTCGCTTTCATATTTGGTTCTAAATCTTCACCTAACATTTCAGCAAACTTAGCTGCATGTTCTGCTTCTTCATAAGCAGCTTTTTCCCAATATAAACCAATTTCAGGGTAACCTTCTCTATGAGCGATTCTAGCCATACATAAATACATACCAACTTCTGAACATTCACCTTCGAAGTTTGCTTTTAACTGATCAAAGATAAATTTCTTATCTTCATCTGTGATATCAGGATTGTTCTTTACAGTTTTAGCATAAACACCATATTCATGTTCAGCAGCTAATTTCATTTCACCTTTTACTTCTTCAAACTGATCAGCGCCTACATGACATACTGGACATTCAGCTGGTGCTGCATCTCCTTCATAAACATATCCACACACTTTACATACAAATTTTGCCATATTCTTTTCTCCTTTTTAATTCCTTATTAGGAATGATTACTATTTAATTATAACATAGAATTCTTTAATGTCAATGGATTTGACTTTTTCCTGTAAACAAAAAATTCCCACCACACAAGTGATAGGAATTTGAGTTATTTATTCTACACCAACGATGAATGAGTAAACTGGCTGTTTACCAATATGAACTTCACATTCTACATCTTCATAGTTTTCTTCAATGAAGCTTGCAGCTGCTTCCTGTTCTTCTTCTGTTACATCTTCACCACAAATAAGTGTAACGATTTCAGAATCTTCATCTACAAGATTGCTTAAAACATTCTTTAATGCTTCTAGCTTGTCTGGTACACAAGCCACAATCTTCTTTTCGCACAAAGCCATATAGTTATTTGCTTTAATTTCTAATCCATCAATTGAAGTATCCTTGATTGCGAAAGTTACCTGACCAGTCTTTACATTCGAAATAGCTTCCTTCATTTCTTCAACAGTTTCATCTAATGTTGCTTCTGGATTATACATGATTGCAGCAGATAATCCCTGAGGAATAGTCTTTGTAGGTAATACAACAACATCTACTTCTCCTTCTAATACTGTAGCAGCCTGCTGAGCAGTCATAACGATATTAGAGTTGTTTGGAAGAATGATGACATGCTTTGCATTAACACCCTTGATTGCTTTTACGATATCTTCAGTAGCTGGGTTCATTGTCTGACCACCAGATACAACATGATCACAATTTAATTCAAGGAACATATCCTTAATACCATCACCAGCAGCAACAGAAATAAGAGCCGTTTCCTTTGCAGGAGCCATTGGGATTTCTTCTTCCTTTTCTTCATCAGATACTTCAGTATTCACTACAGTGACCTTAGTGAATTCACCAAAACGAAGACCTGTATTTAAGGCATTACCAGGTTTTAATGTATCTACATTACCAATAACCTTGTTATCTTTCTGTGCTACTTCTACATTCTTACCAGGTAAGTTCTTTAATTCATTGATGAAACCATCTAAGTTGAATGCATTCATCTTTCTTTCATCAATCTTTAATGTGAACTGTACACGATAACCATAAGGCTTTTCTTCTTCCTGTACAATTTCCACATCACTTGCAGCACCAACATTGTCTACCTTTTCAATTACTTCACCAGCAAGAGCAGCCATGAAACCAGTTAATACTAATAATAAACCAGCTCCTCCTGAGTCAACTACACCTACTTCTTTTAATACTGGAAGAAGTTCAGGTGTATTATCTAAAGACTTTTCAGCGCTCTTTACAAAATAAGAGAACCAGTCTTCAATTTCCATATCCGGCTGTACATACTTAGCAGCTGCATCAGCAGCTTCTCTGATAACTGTTAAGATAGTACCTTCTACTGGACGCATAACAGCCTTATAAGCCACTTTTGCACCAGAAGAGAATGCATCAGATAATTCTGTTACATTAGCAGTTTCTTTTCCCTTAAGTGATTTAGCTACACCTCTAAAGATCTGAGAAAGGATAACACCAGAGTTCCCTCTAGCACCCATTAATAAGCCCTTAGAAAGAGTTTTAGCGATATCACCAATAGATGTATCATCAGGAAGCTTTTCTACCTGTTCAGCCCCAGAATTGAATGTAAGAGACATATTCGTACCTGTATCTCCATCTGGTACTGGGAAGACGTTTAAAGCATCTACCTCTGGATGATTATTATGTAATACGATAGCCCCGCTTAAGACCATCTGTTTAAACATTTTACCGTTAATTTCCTTCATGTTCGATCCTCCTAGTCCATTACACGGATGCTCTGAACATAAACATTCACAGCTTCAACATCAATATCTAGAGTCTTTTCTAGTACATATTTAACTTTCTTCTGTACTTCATATACGATTTCAGAAATCTTCACACCGTAACCTACGATAATATAAAGATTAATAATAGAACCAGTCTGACCTTCTTCAACAACAATTCCTTTAGAATAATTATCTTTACCTAGAAGATCATAAAAACCATCCATCATCTTCTGGCTAGCCATACCTACAACACCATAACATTCTGTTGCAGCTCCGCCACAAATAGTAGCAATAACGTCAGTTGAAATATCTATATTTCCAAGATCAGTTGTTTTTTTAATCATATTGATTCCTCCATTTTTATTCTTTTTTCATAATAGTAATTATATATCATATACACAAACATTACAAACAAATAGGATTATAGCAAACAATAAAGATTTTTCAATCCTTATTTTGTCCATATATTCAACTTTTTTTACATTTTGTACAATTTAATAAAAAAAATGATTGATTTTTGATGAGGTAGATGGTAAGATACACGAGTATGTGAAACAAGTAAAAGGATGGTGAATTCAATGTCTAGAAAATGTCAGCTTAGCGGTAAAGGACCTATGTCTGGTAACAACCGTTCTCATGCATTAAACGCTACAAGAAGAAAGTGGAATGTTAACTTACAGAAAGCTACTGTCATCATCGATGGTAAGCCTACAAAGGTAAGAGTTTCTGCAAGACAGTTAAGAACTTTAAGAAAGAGCGCTTAATCGATATAATAATAGAGGCTGGTAACAGCCTCTTTTATTTTACTATGTCTAACACTTCTATGAGTTTGTCTATTTCATATGTGACAGCTTGTGAAGTGTTTTTTTGATGTTCAGGATTAAAGTAGCATGTATCTATTCCTGCGTTTTCTCCACCTTTTATATCACTTGTAAGTGAGTCTCCAATAATAATTGTGGTATCAGGGGCATAGTGAGTCTTTTCTTTAATATAGTTAAAGTAAGTGAGATCAGGCTTTTCATATCCTATATCTTCTGAGATGAATATATCATCGAATAAGTCATAAAGCCCTGTACCCTTTAATTTGCCTAACTGAGCGACTTTTGAGCCATTTGAGGCTGCATACTGCCTGCATTGTGGTTTAAGCGCCAAAATGACTTCTAAGGCATTCTCATTTAAACAATAATATGTGCCCAGTGCTTCCTGATAGTCTTTATTAAACTGTATACCATCAATAGAGACATTTAGCAATGCGAAAAAATCCTCAAAACGTTTTATCATGAGTTCATTTCTTCTTGAATGATCCTTTTCAATCATCTTCCAGCATTCTTTATTGATCTTTTTGTATTCTTCAAATTGTGCTTCTGTCATAGATACACCATACTTCTCTAGACATTTTTCCATGCTGATTCTTTCAGACATTTCAAAATTAAGAAGTGTGCCATCTATATCCCATAATATAGTCTTATATCTCATAATTTCCTCCTTATTTTATTATACAAAAAAGATAGGAATAGACAATATCCCTATCTCTTGAATGATTTCTTGAACTGATCAAAAATAGATTCTTTTTCATCAAGTTCTTTAAGTTTTGTATAAAGGTCTTTTTCTTTCTTGCTGAGCTTCTTAGGAATAGAAACATTGACCTGAACATACTGATCACCATAAGTATCACCACGCATGTTCTTAACACCTTTACCCTTAAGTCTCATGACTGTACCAGTCTGAGTTCCTGCAGGAATCTTCATAGTCACATCACCATAAACAGTAGGTACTTCTACTTCGCAGCCAAGAGTTGCATCCACTGCAGAAACTGGAACTGATATAGAAATATCATTACCATTTCTCACAAAGTATTTATGTGGACGAACATAGATTTCTACATATAAGTCCCCATTAGGTCCGCCATTGACGCCACGCTGTCCTTTACCAGCGACACGTAACTGCTGATGAGAATTAATACCAGCTGGGATAGTTAATTCAACAGTGACATTCTTATTAATATATCCTGAACCATGACAATGTGGGCACTTATCCTTGACTACCTTACCTGTACCATGACAGTCTGGACAGACTGTTTCATTAATGATAGTACCAAATGGTGAACGCTGCTGTACTCTAATACGTCCTGTACCACCACATCTAGAACATGTATGCACATCATTAGGATTCTTCGCACCTGTACCATGACAATGAGAACACTGTTCATCATAGTTAATCTTAAGTTCAGTCTTTTTGCCCTTGATAGCATCCATGAAATCAATTTCTATCTGAACATAACGGTCTTCACCTTTTTGTGGTCCTGTAGGTCTTCTAGAACGTGACTGTCCTCCGCCAAAGAATGAACCGAAGATATCACCAAAGTCCATATCTTCAAATCCACCAAATCCCTGGCCACCAAATCCTCCAGCACCTGCACCACCCTGTTCAAATGCTGCATGTCCATAACGGTCATAAGCGGCCTTCTTATTCTCATCAGAAAGAACTTCATAGGCTTCATTGACTTCCTTGAACTTTTCTGCTGCATCAGGCGCCTTATTCACATCAGGGTGATATTTCTTTGCCATCTTACGATAGGCACGTTTTATTTCATCTTTCGAAGCATCCTTGGATACACCAAGGACTTCATAGTAATCTCTCTTATCTGCCATAAATCACACCTCATTTAATATAAGCCAAGGGGATTTCCCTTGGCTTTCTTGTTAGTTCTTTTCAGTAAAATCTGCATCAACGAAATCATCGTTATTGTTGTTAGATGAAGTGTCTGCACCTGCTGTGTTACCAGCATTCTGCTGCTGATACTGAGCAGCAGCCATCTGCTGAGCAATCTGTTCAAGTTCGCTCATCTTAGATTCAAGAGTAGCCATATCATTATTATCTAATGCAGTCTTAAGTTCATCTCTTAAAGCTGTAGCCTGGTTCTTCTGATCTTCTGGAAGGTTAGCACCCTGTTCAGCTAAAGCCTTATCAATCTGGTTGATCATAGCTTCTGCTTTGTTCTTAGTTTCGATGTCTTTACGTTTCTTTTCATCGTCAGCTTTGTTGCTTTCTGCTTCCTTAACCATTCTATCGATTTCTTCTTCACTTAAACCTGTAGAGTTCTGAATAGTGATAGACTGTTCTTTGTTTGTCTTCATATCTTTTGCTTTAACGTTTACGATACCGTTAACGTCGATATCAAATGATACTTCAATCTGAGGAACGCCTCTTGGAGCTGGTTCAATACCATCAAGTTTGAATAAGCCTAACTGCTTATTATCCTTAGCCATAGCACGTTCACCCTGTAACACGTTGATATCTACAGCTGGCTGGTTATCAGCAGCAGTTGAGAAGATCTGTGATTTAGTAGTTGGGATAGTTGTGTTACGTGGGATTAATACTGTCATAACACCACCCATTGTTTCGATACCAAGTGATAATGGTGTAACATCAAGTAATACGATATCTTTAACATCACCAGTGATTACACCACCCTGGATTGCAGCACCCATAGATACTACTTCATCAGGGTTAACTGACTTGTTAGGTTCTTTTCCTAATAATCTCTTAACTGATTCCTGTACTGCGATAATACGAGTAGAACCACCAACTAATAAGATCTGGTCGATTTCTGATGGAGTTACTTCAGCATCAGTTAATGCCTGTCTTACTGGAACTTCAGTTTCAGCAACTAAATCAGCTGTTAATTCATCGAATTTAGCTCTTGTAAGAGTCATATCTAAATGAAGTGGTCCATTTGCACCAGCTGTGATATATGGTAATGAGATCTGAGTCTGCATCATACCAGATAAGTCTTTCTTAGCCTTTTCTGCAGCATCTTTAACTCTCTGCATAGCCATCTTATCAGCGCTTAAATCAACACCGTTTTCTTTCTTGAATTCAGAAACCATGTAATCCATGACTTTCTTATCGAAGTCATCACCACCTAAGTGGTTGTTACCTGCAGTTGCTAATACATCGAAAGTACCATCAGCTAAGTCAAGGATAGATACATCGAATGTTCCTCCACCTAAGTCATATACTAATACTTTCTGTTCCTGATCTGCTTTATCTACACCATAAGCAAGTGCAGCTGCAGTAGGTTCGTTGATAATACGTTCAACTTCAAGACCAGCAATCTTACCAGCATCCTTAGTAGCCTGACGCTGTGAGTCATTGAAGTAAGCTGGAACTGTGATAACTGCACGAGTGACAGGTTCACCTAAATAGCTTTCAGCAGTAGCCTTTAAGTTCTGAAGAATCATTGCTGAAATTTCTTCTGGTGTATAATCACGACCATTAACATGTTCTTTATAGCTTGTACCCATATGTCTCTTAATTGATGCAACTGTATCAGGGTTTGTAACTGCCTGACGCTTTGCAGCTTCACCAACGATGATTTCACCGTTCTTGAATGCAACAACTGATGGAGTTGTTCTCATTCCTTCAGGGTTTGCAATAACTTTTGCTTCACCATTTTCCATTACACTGACACATGAATTTGTTGTACCTAAATCAATACCAATAACTTTACTCATAATAAGTTCTCCTCCTATTAATCCTTATTCACTTTCACTAAAGTTGCTCTAATAACTCTATCTTTTAACATATAACCTTTTTGTAATTCTTCAGTCACGACATTTGGACCAAAGTCAGGATTGTCATCCTGCATCACTGCCTGGTGTATATTAGGATCAAATTCCTTACCCTGTGCTTCAATCACAGTTACACCATTCTTACCAAGAATATTCATCATCTGGTTTAAAATCATCTTATTACCTTTGAGAATATTCTTTGCTTCTTCGCTTTCAGGTTCTACAGTTAATGATCTTTCATAGTTATCAATAACTGGCAATAACTCTTCAATAAAAGACTGCATTGCATACTTTAACTGATTTGCATGTTCTGTCTTAAGTCTTTTCTTTAAGTTTTCCATATCAGCGAATACTTTATAATAATCTGTCTTCCACTGGTTGATTTGAGATTCTAAATCTTTAATCTTTTCATCTTTAGGATCTACTGTTTCTTCAGTTGTTTCTTCTTTTACTTCTTCAACTGCTTCTTCAGTTTCTTCAACAGCTTCGTCTTTCTTCATTTCTTCTGCCATGGTCTCACCTCTTCTACTCATCATTTTCCTTGATGATTCTTTCTATATTTTCAGTAATATATTCTACAAGCGATACAACTTTCTTGTAAGGCATACGCGTTGGACCGATTACAGAAATCGTTCCTTTGTTAGCTCCTCCTGTATCAAAAGAAGATGAAATAACAGATACGTCATCAAGTCCAGATACATTTGAATCATCACCAATCAACACCTTGATGCCATCGTCATCTGTTGGTGCTAAGAAATTCCAATTTGACGAATTTTCAAATGCACTCACTAATTTTCTTAACTTGTTGACATCATTGTATTCTGGTTGATATAACAAATGATCTTTACCAGAGAAATATACATTGTTTCTTGCGAATTTCATAAATGCTTCTAAGAAAGCATTAAACAAGATTTCATGTTCCTTGATTCTCGTATTGAGGATTGGCTTGACATCGTTTTCTAATTTATCTGCTACCTGATTGATTGGTGTACCTACTAGTGTATCATTCATTACTGATACACAAGCCTGTAAATCATCTAGACTCAATGTCTCAGATAAAGTGAAAACTCGATTTTCTACATGTCCCTTATCCGTCACTATGATGGCTGTCACATTTCTTGTTCCAATTGGAACAAGTGTGATGTTCTGCAGACATTCATAGCTTGAATTAGGTCCTAGAGCAACCGCCGTCAGATCAGTCAACTGGCTTAACATTTCGCAGCTTTCTTTAATCAAACTATTTAATGATTGATGTGTATCACTAAAGATTGTTGCAACCTGATTTTTCACCTGTTCGTCGACATTTGGCTGAAGCAAAGTATTGACATAATAGTAATATCCCTTCTTAGAAGGAACACGACCAGAAGATGTATGTGTCTTCACTAGAAAGCCAAGTTCTTCAAGCTTGCTCATTTCATTTCGGATAGTGGCGCTTGAATAAGGTAATTCATATTTTGTCATCAATAGCTTAGATCCAACAGGTTCTGCTGTTTCAATAAACTCTTCGACAATATATTTAAATATTAGCATTTGTCTTGCCGATAGCATCCTCAAGCACCTCCTTAGCACTCTTTTTCCTCTTGTGCTAGATTCATTATACATTCTTTTTTAGCAGTGTCAAGACTTTAGTGCTAGTTTCTGCAAAAAACGGTTTCCCTTTTTTGAGAAACCGTTAAGCTATTCTGGCAAGAAATCTAGAAGAATGGAATTAAGAAGATCAAGCGTATGATTTGTTTTTAAATGCTTATTTTCAATAATCAATAATTGATTTTCTAGGTTCTTAGTAAGAGCTTCTTTATATACTTCTTCTATTGAACGATGATATCTTCTTTTAAATTCATCGAGGTCCAATCCCTCTTCTAGACGCAAGGACATCATGAGGTGATTAAACATTGTATCTTCGATTGTTTCTTTTTCTATATATATTGTATTCTTTTCCTGCAAATAATCAGTAAGACTACGCGAGTGCGAGATGAGTTCATCATCTATTTTACCAGTCGCACCTATCCCCACACCATAATAGTTCTCATAATGCCAGTAGACTTTATTATGTTCTGATTCATGATCCCTTAACGCATAATTAGATACCTCATAACGATGAAAACCTGCATGATGAAGTGTTTCTACAATATAATCACTCCATATTCCTTCTGTTTCTTCATCAAGAGGTTCATAGTTGTCATAAAGTCTAGTATGTTCTTCTAATATAAGCGAATAATAAGATAAATGATTGATAGGAAGTGATAAGGCAGTATTTAAGTCTTCCTTCACATCTTCTAGTGTCTGTCCTGGAAGTCCATACATGAGATCAAGAGAGATATGCTTAAAGCCAATAGCCTTCGCATTTCTTACGACTTCTTTTGCAATATCGGAGGTGTGATAACGTTCAATTCTTTTTAATAATGTATTATTAAATGTCTGTACACCAACACTTAAGCGATTGACACCATGACTATGCATAGTTTCTAGTTTATCTAGCGTGGCTGATTCAGGATTGACTTCTATTGTATATTCAACAGTTTCATCACCTACAAAAGGATCTATCATATTCAATAATGTCTTTAATTGATTTAAAGAAAGAGCACTCGGTGTCCCTCCTCCTATATAAATTGTTCTCATAATATGATGAGGAAGTGCATCAAGTTCTTTCTTTAAACAGTTCAAATATTTTTCTACAAATTCTTCACGATAATACACCTTTGCGAAATCACAATAAGAACATATATGATCACAAAAAGGAATATGAATATAAAGTGCTTTAGTTTCCATATTATATCCTCATCAAGAAGAGTTCGAGTCCTCTAAACTTATCTACTGTACCAGTCTTGATAGCATAATCAAGTTCAGATAAGGCATAGAGTTTTTCCATCAGTTCAGTGATATCAAAATGAGCAGCATTTTTACGGATTGGATAGATGGCACGTGGATTAAGACCTAGCGCTGAGGCAATATCATTATCACGATAGCCCTTCTTGCTCATAATAGAGACCTGGTAGAGATTACGCAAAGAATTCGCAATTAAACCTATGAGTTCTAAAGGATCATGTTTTTTAGAAATCAAATCCTGATAAACACGCATTGTGTTTCTTAAATCATGATTCAATAATGCATTAGTTAACTTGAAAACGTCCTCTTCAATACGTGGTGGTACAAGTCTTTCAACATCTTCCTTCTTTATACTATGTGTATATAAACATAGTTTTTCTACTTGATTAGAAATAGTCAAAAGATCATTACCACAACGGTCCAACAATAAAGCAAGCGCATTATCTTCAATAGAGGCATTTCTATGAACTATTGCTTCTCTAGTCGCTTTATAAAGCTGATTGAAGGTTAGTTTCTCCATTTCATACCATTTGGCATGCTGACGTAATGACTTGACGACTTTCTTTCTTTCATCAAAGTTACGCTGATCCTGATAGATCACAAATACAGTTGAGGGATTATCATGCTCAATATAATCTAAAAACAACTTGATATCTTCATCTGTCACAAGCTTCTTTTTAGGTTTTTCTTTTGTAAGAAAAATAGGATTCTTTAAAACAACCATCTTATATTCTGTAATAAAAGGCTGTGTTAAAGCATCTTCTATGATTTCCTTCATTGGTGTTTCACCTGCGTGATAAACCATATAGTTCATATCATCACTTGTACATTGATATTTCTTCTTTAAATCCTCTAACCTTTGAGCGAGTAATAGTTTTTCTTCTCCATATAATACAATATTCATAGTTCTCCATCCTTTTGTCCTATTCTACCATAGATTCATTAATAACGGTAAATAAGATGTTCTCCTAAATAAGTGATAATAGAAAAGCTGCCATCAAGATCAGTACGTAATATCTTAATCTTTCTTTCCTCTAAACGTTTAATCACAATGTGAGCTGGATGTCCATAAAGATTATGTTCTCCTACACCAATCATCGCGATACGTGGATGCACCATTTGAAAGAAAGTAACTGAAGAAGAATAGCCACTACCATGATGTGCGACCTTTAAAACATCAATATCTATTTTTCCATATTTCTTATAAAGATCTTCTTCTACATTACTTGGGATATCTCCAGTAAACAAATAAGTATAGCCTCCTGTTGTGACTAACATAACTAATGAGTTTTCATTGGTAGAAGGATAAATGACATCACTCTTAAGCATCTTGATAGTAATAAGTTTATTCTTTTCTTCTTCCTGATACGTATCAATGATGCGCTTGACTTGATATTTCTTCTTTAATGACTCTAAGGCTCCATAATGATCATAATCATGATGGGATATATATACTCTATCAATATACGGAACACCCTGTGATTTAAGAAACGGAATGACATTATGAGAGGCAATGTCATATTCCCTGTTACCTCCTGTATCGATGAGATAATTGCCTTGATTAAAAGGAAGACGAATCAATGAACAATCTCCCTGCCCTACATCAATTGTAGAGACCTGGGTATAAGGCTTATAGATACTATATATATGGAAACTGAGCATAAGTGCACATAACAGAGACATAGAAAACTGTATACTCTTCTTCTCTTCCAACAATAAGAAGATATTAAATAAGATAGCATAGTAAAGAATAATGAATGAGAGTGTTGGTTTCTGGAAGATGATTTCCGCATTGAATGAAGTAATAAAGTTCAAGATCATCTGCTGATAAGTGATCATCATCTTCATAATAAGATTTATTGGAAAAATAAGAGAAATAAGTGTTACAACATAAAAGCATGAAATAAAAGGAGAAAGAAGAACAGTTAAAAAATATGAAAAGATATTGATAGAGAAGTTAAGCGTAAGGACAATGGGAATACCACCTAAATAGATAAGGAAAGAGCGATATGGGAAATGTTTTGTCATAATGACAAGAAAATAGATAAAATAAGAGAAGACAAAAGAAATACTGAAGATGATGTAAGGATTCTTAATAACATTAAATAAAACAAGAAATGAGAGTACATCTAATTGATTGAACTTCTCTTTTACAAGATCATAGCCGACAAGCATATAAAAAGCACGATGTAAGGATATATTATAAGGTATAGAAAAGACATAGAAGCCTATAAGTATTTTGATAATGATATCCGCAATATCCTCACGTACAATCGATTTAATAAGACCGAGACATTTGTAAAGCAAATGAATATGCATGCCTGAGAGAGCGAACATATGTACAAGAGAAAGACTTGTTAGTAAAGAATAGTCTTCTTTAATCGCTTCATCTTTAATACCTAGAATAAAAAGCTTTTGATAGCTTTTTATAGATTTTGAGGAAGAGAACTGTTTTTCTAGTAATTGATAAAAGGAAGGATGAGATGAAACAGAAGTCACATGAGTGATTTTAGCCTTTGCGACAATTTGATTGGCTTTAAGTGAATGATATTCATCATAGCCAATCGGATCTTTACGATGCTTAATATCTAGAAAATTAAGTTTTACAAGTACTTCATCATTATATTGAAATTTATGATCTGTATAGGCTTTAATCTTCCCATAATCAGTGTTTAAAACAACATAATTATCTCTTATATCTTTCACCTTTCCTGAAACAATAGAAGGTACTTCTGGTGAAGTGACTGGTCTTAATATAATAGGTATTAAAAAAAGAAGAAACAACATTCTTCTTCCAAAGCGTTTGATGAGATATATGAAATAAACTAGTAGAAATATATAAAAGAGTGGATGAACAAGATATGCAACAGCGAGTAATAAGACAAATACAGCATAATACACTAAATGGTATCTTAAAGGCATAGATAGTCACGATAGATGAGATATTTCTTCTCACCAATTCCTTGTATGTTCATGATATCTTCTATTGCATAGAAGGGTTGTATCTGTCTGTAGTCAATAAACTTCTGTGCTGTCTTTTCTCCCACTCCTTTTAAAGTCATAAAGTCTTCTAATGTACCTTTATTGAGTGAAATCATGTTTGCTCTTTTTTCCGGTAAGTAAAAACGCATTTCTGCCTGAATACTTCTATTCATATTTAAAGAATCCATACATGCATTCTCTTTCACTCCTACTTCCTTTACTAAATCACTCATCGTCATACCTTCTTTAATAGGCACTTCACCTGTCTTGTTAAAAGCACCTTCTAATGTGATATAGACTTCTGATTTTTGTGTAGAGCTGACTTTTTCAGGTTTTTGATAACTATATATAAATGAGGCAATACTTAAAAGAATCAACCCTATAATCTTAATTTGACGCATAAAAAAAGAGAATTAAATTAATTCTCTCTTGTAATATGAAAATGTCTATAAGCAAGATCTGTCGCAATTCTGCCTCTTGAAGTACGTTTGATCAAGCCTTTTTGCAGCAGGTAAGGTTCATAGACATCTTCCAATGTCATTCTTTCTTCACCAATACTTGCAGCCAGTGCTTCTAAGCCTACTGGTCCACCCTGGAAACGATTGATAATACCAAGTAGGTATTTATGATCGACATCATCTAATCCTAGATTATCGACCTTTAAACGGTCTAGTGCCTGCATTGTACGGTCCTTTGTGATGATTTCATCACCATAAAACTGTGCAAAGTCTCTTACACGTCTAAAGAGTCTATTCGCAATACGTGGTGTTCCTCTTGAACGTCTGGCAAGTTCCATCTTGGCTTCTTCTTCCATAGTCATACCATAGACTTTACTTGTACGAGAAATGATATCTCTGAGTTCTTCATCTTTATAATAATCAAGTTTTGCCACAATTCCAAAACGGTCACGTAATGGAGCAGAGATATCTCCTGCACGTGTAGTCGCACCAACAAGAGTAAAAGGAGGTAAATCAATACGTACAGAACGTGTTGTGGCTTCTTTACCAATCATGACATCCACACAGAAGTCTTCCATAGCTGGATAAAGTATTTCTTCTACTACCTTATTAAGACGATGGATTTCATCAATAAAGAGCACATCACCTGGTTCTAGAGATGTAAGTAATGCAACTAGATCTCCTGTTTTTTCAATAGAAGGTCCTGTTGTAATCTTGATATGCGTTCCCATCTCATTCGCAATAATCATTGACATAGTCGTTTTACCAAGTCCTGGAGGGCCATAGAATAAAACATGATCAAGCGTCTCATCACGCATCTTAGCCGCACCTACAAAGACACGTAGGTTTTCCTTTAAATCATGCTGACCGACATATTCATCAAAAGAAGCCGGTCTTAAAGAGCTTTCTTCATCTTCAATATGTTCATTTGTATCTAAAATATCACGATCCATAAGATTCTCCTTTCATTATTGTGTTAATAAGGCCAATGCACGTTTGACATAGCCATTTGTATCTAAGTTTTCACCAGATAAGACTTTCATTGCCTTTTCTACATCACTTTGTTTATAACCTAATGCAATTAATACTTCAGTCGCTTCTTCATAATCTGGAGAACCTAGAGGCTTCATTGCACGTTTATCAAACTTACCATGTAAGTCAAGAATGATCTGCTGTGCAGCTTTAGGCCCAATCCCTGGTATCTTCTTTAAATAAGCTGTATTTTTACCTTCTATGGCATCAATAATCGCATCAATCTCACCTGTCGCAAGAATACCAATAGCTGTCTTACAACCTATCCCCTTTACTAGAATAAGCTTCTGAAATAATTCTTTTTCTTCTTTTTTCTTAAAGCCAAATAAAGTAATATCATCCTCTTTGACCTGCTGGTAGATATAGACTGTTGCATCATCACCCTTTTTAAAATTATAAGGATTAGACACATGTACTTCATAGCCTATTCCATGATTATCTATGACAATATGATCTGAATACAGATCTGCAATGATTCCTTTGATATAACTATACATAAAAAATCTCCTTTGCGCATTTCATAATTCTATCATATGTCAAAAAAAAATACCATTTCTAGAAATGGTATTAGTTATAAAATTCGAATTCGAAGTCATATAGGCGTACAGTATCGCCATCTTCACAGCCTGCTTCTCTTAATGCATCATCGATACCCATATTACGGATCTGTAATGCGAATCTCTGGAAGCCATCATCTGTAGTAAATGATGCCATCTGTACAAGTCTTTCAACCTTCTTACCAGTGACTTCCCATACACCATTACCCTTGTTGTGGATAGTGAATGGTTTTTCTTCTTCCTTATAAGTATAAAGAACACTTTCCTGTTCTTCTTCCTGATTAAAGAAGTCTGGTGCAGTTTCTAATGCATCAGCCACTGCATAAAGTACAGCATCAATACCTTCATGGATAGGTGCAATGATTGGGAATACTTTCTGATCTCCAAGCTTTTCCTGGAATTTCTTTAAGTTTTCTTCTGCTTCATCACCATCCATCTTATTTGCGACAATGATCTGTGGTCTTTCTAATAGACGATATTCATATTCACCTAATTCTTTATTAATAGTGACATAGTCTTCATAAGGATCTCTTCCTTCGCTGCCGCTCATATCAATAATATGTACGATAACACGACATCTTTCGATATGTCTTAAGAACTGATGACCTAAACCTTTACCCTGTGATGCACCTTCAATAAGTCCAGGTAAATCAGCCATGACAAATGAACGACCATCCTTAACCTGTACAACACCTAAATTAGGCACGATAGTAGTAAAGTGATAATCAGCAATCTGTGGTCTTGCTTTTGAAACAACAGATAATAAAGTAGACTTACCAACACTTGGGAATCCTACTAATCCAACATCAGCAAGTAGCTTTAATTCTACTCTTAAGTTGAATTTTTCACCTGGTTCACCGTTTTCACAGATCTTAGGTGCTGGATTACGTGATGAAGCAAATCTTGCATTACCACGACCACCACGGCCACCTTTTGCGATTACAGCACGCTGACCATCTTTTGTAAGATCGGCAATAATATTGCCTGTATCGTCATCATAAACACAAGTGCCCACTGGTACTCTGATGACTAAATCATCAGCATCCGCACCATGCATCTTTTTAGCATGACCTTTTTCACCATTCTGGGCTTTATATTCACGATAATATCTTAAATCTAATAAAGTAGATAATGAGTTTGTTGCAACGAAGATAACACTTCCGCCACGACCTCCATCTCCTCCAGATGGACCTCCTTTAGGAACATGTGCTTCACGTCTGAATGCAACTGTACCATTACCACCAGTACCAGCTTGAACATAAATCTTAACGCGATCAATAAATTTCATGTATCCACCTTCTTTCTTCAAAAAAAGAATCCCATAGGGGATTCTTGAGATTAAGCTACTGGGTAAACAGATACCTGTTTCTTGTTTTTACCAAGTCTTTCGTATTTAACGACACCATCAACTTTAGCGAATAAAGTATCGTCTCCACCTTTACCAACATTAGTACCAGGATGAACCTTTGTACCTCTCTGTCTATAAATAATTGAACCAGCTGTGCAAGTCTGTCCATCAGAAAGCTTAGCACCTAAACGCTTTGATTCAGAGTCACGACCGTTCTTAGTAGAACCTACACCCTTTTTAGAAGCGAATAACTGTAAATCTAACTTTAACATAGTATTATACCTCCCTAGTGTTAATTTTAACATATTGTTCATATGAGTATTCAACAGTTTCTAGAATTTTTATTAAAGTTTCTAGAATAATCTGATAATCTTCACGATTATTGAATATCTCGAAATAAGAGTAACCACTCTCTACATTGGCAAGATTGCCATCTTTCATGAAGCCTTTGGCTTCAAGCATATTGTAAATACCTACTACTGCAGTACTGATTCCAGCACATGCAAGATCTTTACCATATTCATCTTGACCAGCATGTCCTTCAACCTTAACAGATTGAATCTGACCTGCATGATACACGACATCTACATGAGTCATTAAGCGTTAATTTCTTTGATTGTTAACTTAGTATAAGGCTGTCTATGACCCTGTTTCTTATGATAATGCTTCTTAGGCTTATATTTGAATACAGTGACTTTCTTTTCCTTACCCTGTTTTTCAACAGTTGCAGTAACCTTAGCGCCTTCTACATAAGGATGACCAACTTTAACACCGTTATCACCAACTAAAAGAACCTTTTCGAAAGTGTATTCAGTGCCTTCTTCAACATCTAACTTTTCTACAAAAATAGTATCTCCGGCTTCAACCTTTAACTGTTTTCCACCAGTTTCAATAATTGCGTACATCAGTGTACCTCCTTCATATTTTTTTCTCTTAGACTCGCCAACCAAGGCAGCACTTGCATTTAATACCTCTTATGTGCGGTTGTAGTCAGAGGTCTACAACGCTGATTATAATATCATTTATTACCCTTATCGTCAATATTTTTTTCGATTTTCTTGAATTCTTGTCTAGGACAGGTGCGATTATAGACTTCTCTTAAGTGTTCTTGTGAGACATGAGTATAAATCTGAGTTGTTGATAAAGAGGAATGTCCTAGTAATTCCTGTACAACACGAATATCCATGCCTGCATCAAGTAAATGAGTCGCAAAGGAATGACGGATCGTATGAGGATGAATCTTACGTAAAGGATCATAGAGATACATTGTGCGATCAATAATATTCTCTACCCCTCTATTTGTCAGCTTCTTACCTCTTCTATTCACAAATACATAATCATGTATTTCATGATATTCATTCATGATGCTCATTCGATCATCATTGATATACTGCATTAACCATTTTTTCGCATAATCATGAAATGGTATTTCTCTTTCTTTACTTCCTTTACCAAGCACTCTAATCATCTGTCGATTAAAATCAATCTGTGATAATCGCAGTGTGACTACTTCACTGACTCGAAGTCCTGATGCATACATCAATTCTAGAAGTGCTTTATTTCTTACGCCTAGAGATGTATGGATATCAATGGAGTCTAGATAACCCATCATTTCATCTACATAAAGAAAATCAGGATTTCTAGAGCCTGTCTTTAATGAATGCACCTGAGCGAAAGGATTAGAGGCTACAATGTTCTGCTTGCATAAATATTTAAAAAATGATCTTAAAGAGCTTAAATAATGATTGATTGTAGTATGAGATAAACGTTTCTCATTTAAATGAATCAGATAATTCTGAATCACATAGTAATCTACTTCCTGTAAAGTAATACTTTCTTTTCCTATAAATAAGAGAAAGTCTGTGAGTTCTCTTTCATAGGATTGTAAAGTGAGTACAGAATAGTTCTTTTGATATTTAAGATAGTGAAGAAAAGCTTTCTTTTCATCCATTGATGAATTCTTCCATCTTTTCTAATGCACGCTGTGCATATTTTTCTTTCTTTTCTTTTTTCTTCACTTTACCTTCTAAATCAGGAAGAATACCAAAGTTAGCCTTCATCGGCTGGAAATCACTAGGAGATGCATGAGTAATATAGTAAGCAAGAGATCCCATGACTGTTTCTCTAGGATAGACAAGTAGTTCTTCTCCCTTTAAGTATCTCACCATATTCTTACCAGCTACGATACCACTCTGTGCTGATTCTACATAACCTTCAACCCCTGTCATCTGACCAGCAAAGAATAGATCTTCACGATTCTTGAACTGATATGTAGGATTTAAGTAAGTAGGTGAATTAAAATAACAATTACGATGCATAATACCATAACGGACAATAGAGGCATTTTCTAACCCTGGAATCATATGAATAATACGGTCCTGTTCACCCCATTTTAAATGTGTCTGGAATCCTACAATATTATAAAGAGAACCTACCGCATTATCCTGTCTTAACTGAACAACTGCTTCAAAACGCTGACCATCCTTTTCTAATCCAACAGGTTTCATTGGACCAAAGAGTAATGTCTGTTTACCTCTTCTTGCGATTTCTTCAAATGGCATACAGCCTTCAAAGAACTTTTCTTCAAAGTCATGAGGCTTTACAACTTCCGCATTGATAAGCGCATCATAGAAAGCATCAAATTCTTCCTTATTCATCGGACAGTTGATATATTCTCCATCACCCTTATCATAACGTGATTTATAAAAAGCTTTACTAAAGTCAATAGATTCTTTTGTGACAATAGGTGCTGCTGCATCATAGAAATAGAAATAATCCTGATTACCCATCATATTCATAATTTCCTTTGCAAGTGCATCACTTGTTAAAGGGCCTGAGGCAATAATAGTAGGTCCTTCTGGAATATGAGTCACTTCTTCACGATGTACAGTGACTAAAGGATGATTTTCAATAAACTCTGTCACTGCACGAGAGAACCCTTCACGATCCACTGCCAAAGATCCTCCTGCAGGAACTGCATGATCTCTTGCCATCTTGATAATCAAGCTGTCATTCATTGTCATTTCCTGTTTTAATACACCAACTGCATTCTTTAATCCATCAGCACGTAATGAATTAGAACATACAAGTTCAGCAAAATCACTTGTCTTATGTACATCTGTCTTCTTGACTGGTCTCATTTCATATAGATGTACTGGAATACCTTCTTTAATAAGCTGGTAAGTGGCTTCTACACCAGCAAGTCCACCACCAACAACGTTTACTTCCTTGATCATATTTCCTCCAATGAAAGAAAATGAACTGCATGGGCAGTTCATTATTCTTCTTTCTTTTTCTTTTCTTTAATAATTGTTTTACACTTTGGATAATTAGAGCAGGCTTTAAATGGTCCAAAACGACCCTTCTTCCATACAACTGGACTGCCACAGTTAGGACATGTTTCTCCTGTCTCTTCAAGCTTCTGAGGCTTGATATATTTACATTTAGGGTAATTAGAACATGCTTCAAAGCGTCCAAATCGACCCATCTTATAGATCATTGGAGAACCACATTCAGGACATGTCTCTCCTGTTTCTTCATTGATCTTATTTTCATCAGCCTTGACATATTTACATTCTGGATAATTAGAGCAGGCAACAAATTCACCATAACGACCCTTTCTAACTACAAGGTCTCCTCCACATTCAGGACACTTCTCACCTGTCTTTTTAGGTTCAACCTTTTCCATACCATCATAGGCTTTTTCTAATAATGGTTCAAATGCGTCTTCGAATTGAGTGAGGGCATGAACATAAGTTTCCTGTCCCTTCGCAATTTCATCCAGCTCATTTTCCATCTTTGCGGTATAGTCTACATTGATGATTGAATCAAAATATTCTAACAGCTTCTTATTTGTGAAAAGCCCTGATTCTGTTGGCTTGAATGTTTTCTTTTCAAGAGTTACATATTCTCTTGTCTGGATTGTATCAATAATAGTCGCATAAGTAGAAGGACGACCAATACCTAATTCTTCCATTGCCTTGATGAGCTTTGCTTCTGTATAACGAGCAGGTGGAGTAGTAAAATGCTGCTCCTTATTGATTTTCTTGGCATCAATCGCTTCATTTTCACTCATATCTGGGAGTAGTTCATTCTTACTCTTATCATAATCTCCATAAACCTTTAACCATCCATCAAACTTTAAGATAGAGCCTGATGCATTAAACTTATAATCATTATTATCGAATACGAGAGATGTACTTGCAGACTGGCTTGGTGCCATTAATGATGCAAGTGCACGTGCATAGATCAATGAATAAAGCTTATATTGTTCAGGTGTAAGGTATTTCTTAATACTTTCTGGAGAACGATCAATACTTGTAGGACGGATTGCTTCATGGGCATCCTGTACATTTTCAGTCTTCTTAGATACCTTAACACTTCCTACATATTCTTTACCATATGTCTTTTCAATATAATCCATTGCAGCTGCAGTGAATTCTGGTGATAAACGAATAGAGTCTGTTCTCATGTAGGTAATCAAACCGACTGTTTCAGTTCCGATATCAATCCCTTCATAAAGCTTCTGGGCAATGGACATTGTACGTCTTGCCTTGAATCCAAGCTTAGAAGAGGCTTCCTGCTGAAGTGTTGAAGTAATAAATGGTGCATAAGAGTTTCTTTTCTTTGTAGTCTTCTTGATTTTCTCAACAGTAAATGTTGAACCTAATGCATCATAAATATTCTGTGCTTCTTCACCATTATGGATTTCTAGCTTGTCTGTTTTATACTTTGACAGTTCTGCCTTGAATGGAATATTGTCTTTCTCAAACTCAGCATCAATCTTCCAGAATTCTTCTGGTACGAATGCATCAATTTCTGCTTCTCTTTCACAGATCAATCTTAAAGCGACAGACTGTACACGACCTGCAGACTTAGACTTGATTTTTCTCTGTAAGAGTGTAGAAAGCTTAAAACCAATAATTCTATCAAGAACACGTCTTGTTTCCTGAGAATGAACAAGATCCATATCAATCTTACGAGGATTTTCAATCGCATTTGTGACTGCGTTCTTTGTGACTTCGTGGAATTCTACTCTTTTTGTAGTGGCAGGATCTAATCCTAACACTTCTGCTAAATGCCATGAGATGGCTTCTCCTTCACGGTCCGGATCGGTTGCGAGATAAACATCATCTGCTTTTTTGGCAGCTGCTTTTAATTCTTTTACTACATCTTTCTTATCTTTACTAATAACATAATGAGGCGCAAACTCATTTTCTATATCTACACCTAAGCGACCTTTACCAGACATTGCAAGGTCTCTAATGTGGCCCTTTGATGACTTAACTACAAAATCATCGCTTAAGTATTTACTAATTGTTTTAGATTTAGATGGTGATTCGACAATAACTAAATGACTCATACATCTAACCTCCTTCATCACCTTATAATATGGGAATTTTTTATTTTGTCAACATCTTAGTGAGAATAAGAAGCGAAACGCTTCTTATTCTTCCAAGATATCTTCTACATTCATAACGAGTTTTGCGCCCTGCTGGATGAGTGCATTACAGCCTTTTGAGTCATAAATACGGCCTGGAACCGCAAAGACATCCTTGCCCTGTTCTAAGGCAAAACCGACTGTAATCATTGTACCACTTTTAATATCGGCTTCAGTGACAAGCAGTTTTTGTGAAAGTCCGGCAATAATACGATTGCGTTTAGGAAAGTAATCCTTACGTGGTGGTGTTTTACCAGGGTACTCACTAATGATGAGTTCATTATGCATAACATAATAAAGATCTTCATTCATTGGAGGATAAGGATAATCAATCCCGCTTCCAAGTACCGCCACCGTATGACCTCTTGATTTAAGCGCTACACGATGACTAACACCATCAATTCCCTTAGCCATACCTGATACTATGACCTTGTCATGCTTTACTAGATCCTCTACAAGAATACGGGTGGCCTGTACACCATATTCACTGCAGTCTCTCTTGCCGATCACTCCGATGCAGTCTCCATCTAACAAAGAGAGAGAACCATAATAATAGAGCACAAATGGAGGACAGTTGATATATTTAAGATGCTGAGGATAATCATCACTAATAATAGTCGTATAAGAGCTCTTTACTGTCGCAAAGAGTTCCTCCTTCAATGATTCATCCACACGTTCCTTACGTTCTAAAGCCTGATAAATCTGATCAAACTGTCCTTTGTACTTTAACGAAAAATAGAGTAGAATATCTTCCACACAATCACCTCCTACTATATCTATTCCTAATAGAAGGCATATTTTCTCAAACAAAAAGAAAGATATTTAATCTTTCTCTTCAAAATCAAATGATAATTGTTCATTCAGTACTTTCTGTACTGGCGCAAAAGAACGACGATGGATTGGTGTCACACCATACTTTTCTAATGCTTCCTTATGAGCTTTAGTGACATAGCCCTTATGTTTTTCAAAGCCATATTCAGGATATTGTTTACCATATTCCTTCATCATACGGTCTCGAGTCACCTTTGCAAGAATGCTGGCTGCCCCAATAGAAATACTTTTCGCATCTCCCTTAATAATAGAAAGATGAGGTATATCTCCTAAAGGCATGGCATCACTTAATGTGAAATCAGGTTCTAATGATGCAATAATACGCTTCATACCAGTACGAGACGCTTCATAAACATTAAGAGTATCCACTTCTTCTACTGATAATACTTCTATTTGATAAGCTAGCGCATTTTCTATAATAAGATCATAAAGTTCTTCTCTTTTCTTTTCTGTCAGTTTCTTTGAATCATTGATACGTTCATCATAGAAATCTTCAGGAAAGATGACACCACCTACAACAAGTGGTCCTGCCATGGGACCTCTACCTGCTTCATCAACACCTAGTATGCGTGAATAACCTGCAGTTCTTGCTTCATTTTCGTATTTTAAACGTTCCTGTTTATTCATCGCCAAGCTCCCATGTAATTTGTCCTAGAGAACCGTTCTTTAAGTCATTAAAGAATGTTTCCTGAACACGGTCATAGTCTGTTTCGCCTCTTAATTTCATAATATGACGATAATCTGAGATATGATCATAAACAGGCAATACCCAGTCTGAATCCAAATCAATAGTGAGATTATAACGCTGTTTTAACATCTCTGGATAATGTTTTGCGAGATATCCAATAGCATGAATAAAGAGATCATCAAGAGGAAGAATTTCCATCTTAATAGAACCGCATAATGCGACATTCATGGCTTTATTGATATCTGTGAATTTAGGTTCTAATACACCTGGTGTATCAAAAAGTTCAAAGTCCTTATCAACACGAATAATCTGCTGAGCCTTTGTGACACCTGGTTTATTTCCTACTGCAGCGGCTTTTCTTTTCGCAATCTTATTAATAAAAGTAGATTTACCTACATTAGGAATACCCGCTACTAGCGCACGAATTGGCTTAGGTTTCAAGCCTCTGGCCGCTTCTTTTTCACGCTTTTCCTTTAACTGATAGCGACACATATTGACAATCTTCTTTTCTTCCTTGAAGTTCTTTAAATCAACTGCGATAGCACTATGCCCCTGTCTTTTAAACTGTGCAATAAGTGCTTCTGTTGCCTTAGGATCAGCTAAATCCTTCTTTGTAAGAATATAAAGACGTGGTTTATTCTTGATCATATAATCAAGTTCTGGATTATGTGTTGAAAAAGGAGCACGTGCATCAACAAGTTCAATCACAATATCTACTAACTTTACTTTACTTTCGATTTCTCTTTGGGCTTTAGCCATATGCCCTGGATACCACTGAATCTGTTTTGCCATAATTTCCTCCTCAATCATTTCTTTTCATATGCTGGAACGGATAAATAATATATCCATTTTTAGCACGAATATCTTCTTTGTGGACCGGTCCAAAATATCTTGAATCATAGGACATAGGACGGTTATCACCTAGAATAAAATATTCATCATGCTTTAACTTAACTCTAAAATCTTTTGTATATTGTGTAAGAGCCAATTCTCTTTTTGATTTCTGAATAAAAGAGAGTGTAAGAAACGGTTCTTTCACATAATGACCATTAATATATAAATGATCATTCTTATAGCTGACTTCTTCTCCTGGAAGACCAATGATACGTTTAATGATATCTTCCTTTAATGCGCTGCTGCGTACATCAACGATATCAAAACGATGAATCTGTTTATGAGATGTAATACCAGTCATTAAAATAAAGTCTCCATCATATATAGTTGGCATCATAGATGTTCCTTTTACTTTGACTGGAAGAACAATAAAAGTAAACAGACATAATATAAGTGTGAATATACCAGGAAGATACAGCTTTTTGAGTTTATTCATAATATAGAAAAAAGAATGGGGTAAGCCCCCATTCTCTTATCGAATTTCTTTAATTCTAGCAGCTTTACCAGATAATCCACGTAAGTAATGTAATTTAGCTCTACGTA
>UQGS01000003.1 GCA_900540685.1 uncultured Catenibacterium sp.
CCCTTAAACAGGCACTTTTCTCCCTTTTTTATATACCCAACTGTCAAAAACGGGATTATAGAATAATATGTTGATTTTTCAAGAGTTATTATTCAGGTTTAGAAGTAATACATTGCACTCTGACATAAAGAATAACTAGAACTTTTTCATACAAATAATTAGTAAGTAATTCTTAATATTTTTGTAAGTAATTTGAGCCGTTTCTTTTTATAATTTTACGTTATAACTATTATGAGAATGAAATATAAAAGGGAGACATAATAGTTATGATTAAACAAGTCAGAATTGAAATAAAGAACGCAGTGAATCAGATTGAGTTCAAAGTTTTGTTTGCAACTATACTTTTAATAAGTCTAATAAGTATTTTATTAAATTGTTTCCAGGATTATGGTCGTAATATTTTATTTATCAGGTCTTATATTGATAATTCCATGTATATCAGCATTAAGGCAAGACCTATTATGAGTGTTTTTGAATATTTATCACCACTTATTGTAATGATGATTTATTCATCTAGTAAGTGGAAGGAAGAAAAAAATGGAATGCAGTCAATGATCATCACTCGTCTAAATAAGAAAGAATATTATCTATCAAAGTTCATAGCGAATTTTATTATCGTATTTGGTGTAGTTCTATTTTCAGGATTAATGAATCTACTTATTTCATATATTGTCTACCCTACTGTAGGATTTGATAACCGATGGGGAATACCAGTCTATGATCTTATTCAAAGATATGATAATAGAGCTTTATTGGATCTATTAAGAATTCAAAATCCTTTTGTTTATATTCTTGTTAAAAATATTATAGTCAGTACTTTTCTTGCGACAATTTCAAATATTCCTTACTGTTTAAGCTTTATCAAGCATTTCAAGGAAATGGAATTCATACAAATATGCATTATGACGTTTATTGCGATTGCTGTTGCTAGTGTTATAGGAGTTATTTTTCATATTAGTTTCATTAATTACATATCGTATATGTATGTAGATGCTAGAATCTCTTTCTCAAGTGTATGTCTATCGATAATAGTATTGAATATAGCTGAAGTATTGATTTTATTTAAAGGAATGAAGAAATATGAAACGATTCATTCATAAGGACCAGATGAACAACTCTATTTTCTTTGTAATTGTTGAACTGGTTGTTCTATTCATGTTTAGAAGTTCAATACATACGAGTCATGTGATGATAAATACATTCTCAGTCATCGTTATTATGATATTTATCATTCCAGTTGTGTTGTCCTATTTTTCTACGGATATATTGCGAATATTTAACTATATGATCATACCTAGATTTCAATCTAAGAAAAAACTATTTGGTTTCATTATTGAAAGAATCTTAATGGATTCTTTTAAAATGACATGTCTATTATTAGTTCCTGTTCATGTTGTGGGAACTGTAATATATCATATGAGTTTTTTAATGATCATGAGATATTATTTCAGTTTCTTTATGGCTTTGATTTCTGTCTGTCTAATATATATCATCGTCTATTTAAAGATGAGAAATAAGAATATATCCATCATTATTTCTTACTTCTTATGCAACTTCACCACTTTACTAGGCAGTTTACTTAGACAATATAGTATTCCAAGTATATCATCAATTATGCTTTTGGAGTATGAAAAGCCTGCAACTCTTCTTATTGTGACGATTGTGCTTATTGTTTTACTATCTGCAATTCTATATAGCGTAATCAACAGATTTGAGTTATTAGGAGGGTCTAAAAATGTATTATAAGTTCATCATAAGGAATAAGCAGATAATGCTTAGGATATTATTCTTGATTGCTTTCTCATTTTTTCTTAAGTATGCAACTCATAACAGTTATATGCCTAATGATCTATTAGGTGCATATCAGATATATATGGGAGGTATCTTTCTAGAAGAAAGTAAATCAATACCACAGATTATGCTTCTGTTGATCAACGCTGTGTTATTCATATACTACGTTCCTTATGAAATTATTAAGGAAATAAAAGAAAACGAAATCTATATAAAATATAGATATGAGAAGAACAGTAAAATCTTAATGCTTATTGCGATTAAGAATTTGTTCTACTCATTATTTTATCAATTGGTTTATGTATTCATCATTATGTTGATGACCTTCCAGTTTAATCCTGTTTTTGTCATAGGAAGTCAGTTCATCAAATTACTTTTGACTTCTACCATCCAGTTGTTGATTATATCGTTTATGAGTGAATTCTTCTTATATTGTTTTAAATTTGAGATAGGTATTACTCTTTCTTTAATGCTTGTTGTGAGTCCAGCTATTATAACAGGTGTTATAATAGATCAATTTTCATCTAGTTTAGAACTCTGTAAGTATATTCCTTTAAATCATGGTAATTATAATTACTATCATGCATCTACATATACGCTACAAAGCATATCTATCACTTATTCACCATTGCCTTACTACAGATACCTTTTATCTATTGTGAGCCAGGTTATTGAGTTAGTAATCAGTGCTGTAGGACTTATGTGTGCTATTGATAGAAAAGAATTAATAGGAGGTCATTATGAAAATTAGTGTAAAAGATGTTTCAAGAGAAATGAAATCAAATATAATCTTGAATAACATAAATCTTGAATTTGAAAGTGGAAAAATATATGGTTTATGTGGACACAATGGTTCAGGAAAAACAATGTTGTTACGTGCTATTGCGGGATTGATTCAGATAGATCATGGAGAAATCATGATTGATGAGAAAATACTTCATAAGGATATTGATTATCCACCTGAAATGGGATTGATTATTGAGACACCTACTTTCTTTAAATATTATACAGGTATGGAAAACCTTCAGTATTTAGCTGAAATCAGAAATAAGATTTCACAGAATGATATAATAGAAGCACTTAAAAGAGTAGGATTAGATCCTAACGATAGAAGAACAGTCGCAAAGTATTCACTAGGAATGAAACAAAGATTAGCAATTGCGCAGGCTGTTATGGAAAAGCCTCAACTTATATTGCTTGATGAACCTACAAATGCATTAGATCCAGATGCTGTTATTCAATTTAAGAAAATGATGACAGAAGAAAAAAGACGCAATGCCTGTATTATCATTGCGACTCATAATCATCAGGATATAGATGAATTGTTTGATGAAAAGATATATTTAAATTCTGGCAGAGTAGAAAGAGTTGAAAAAAAATGACTAAGAACACAAAACTATATTTCATGATTCTATTGGTTTTGATAAGTGTGACTATAGGATATGCATTTGTGACTAAGTATTCTTTCACAGGTGATTACTATCTCAATAAAATTAAGAAGCAGTATAATCTTGATGATTTTGTGTATTCTAATATTGAGGACAGTGAGTATTTCAATGAATCTATAAGTACACTGGATGAACTAGAAAAAAGCAGTGATCTGATTGTGAAAGTAAAACCAGACGATGGTAAATTATTTTATAACAGTATAGAAAGACAAGTAAAAATCATTGATATATACAGGGATAAGGATTCCTTGAAAAAAGGAGATACTATCTATATTCAAGAACCGTTTTCTATCTCTTATCTTAAGGGGATGGAAAGTATGAATTCCGAAAAGGGATATGTCTTGATGAATTCTAATCAGGAATATATTCTATTTTTGAAGCATCTCGATAAAGCAGATGGATATAAGTATAAGGATAACGAAAAGATAACTTATGTACCTGTATCTACTAGATTGAGTAAATATTGTAGACAAGAAAGACCACTATTAGTCAATGCATCTAAAATTGAAGATGGAGAATTGTATTATAAAGATTTTAAAACATCATCAGCTATTTTTATTAAAACGGAAGAATGGAATAGATATAATGCAATTGCATCACAGATCTATGATAAGTACAAATGAAAAAGGGAACCTCAGGTTCCCTTTGATGTTATCTTAATGCTGTACCGAAATGTAATGCTATATAAGCCAATTCATCTTCATTAAATGATTTATGATAATGTTCCTTAACTACATCATTTAAAATCATTGCACATTTATATTCTGTTTCATTTTCAGTTTTAATCTTGTCAGTTAATACATTATCATGGAGCTGTTCATCATTCTTTAAACGCTGAATTGCAGGATAGAAATGCATTGATAATCCCTGATAGAAATCATCATTCTTCTTTAAATTTAATCCTAAACGGTTATTGATTTCCTGTACGGCTTCTAAAGTAATGCTTTCAGTTTCCTGATCAATAATATCGCATTCACTAAAGAAGTCTAAATCTAATAATGTCATGTTTGATAAATACATCGCACAATAACAAATATCGTCTTCAGAAATTCTTACATCATATTTCTTAGATAAATCATAAATAATTAACTGTGAAATCTGATAAGTGTTGGCTTGTTTTAATTGTTCAATCTGAGATGAACTCATTTCGATATAAGATCCAGATAATTCTCTTGTAATTGATAAAGCAAGATGAATAGATAAGTTTTCTACAACTGTATCTGAGATATCCATTTTTGCTTCTGTCACATACTTCTTGATTGTCGCAAAGATTTCTGCTTTGCGTAATTTAAACTTTTCTTCTAATTCTATGACCATTTTTTTCTACTACCTCTTTGTGCCCTTATCATATAGGAAAGAAAGCGGTTTGTCCATGCTTATTTTTAGATTTGTACGCTAAAAGAGGTTAATTTTCATGAATTTATGAATCCGTTTACAAGTTTTATGGAAAAAGATATATTACTTGTGAAACTATTTTCTCATCTTGAGATAAACAGTATCATATTCACATTGTGTACCTAGTCTAAATGGAAATCCCCATGATCCATAACCACCAGATACAAGAAGATAATGGTTCTTATAATGGGATAAACCATATGAATTCTGATAGTAATAATGAAGGATAATATTTCCTGGGAAAATCTGTCCATTATGTGTATGTCCTGATAATTGAAGGTCAGTGAAATAGGTATGTTGATCAAATCTTTCAGGATTATGGTCTAATGTAATAGTCGGTAAAGAAGTATCCATCCCTTCTATGACTTTATTGATTTCATAATGATCATGAGATGTCTTATCTGTAAAGCCGACAATATTAAAAGTATTATCTACAGTTTCATAGGTGTTCTTTAGAAAGTGTATGTTATATTTTTCAAAGACAGTAAAGTCTGTATGTTTACCATAATATTCATGATTACCAGATATCCAGTATGTTCCATAAGTACTCTTCATATTCTTGAATTCTTGTAAAGAACGATTCATTAATGCATCGGGTGTATTTTCATCAAATACATCTCCTGCAAAACATACAAGATCATAATGTTTATCATTCACTGTTTTTACAAGTTTTCTTACCTGTCTCATATAAGTACCAGAACTCAAATGTAGATCACTGACTAAACAGATCTTTAACTTAGATACAGAAGATGTCTTAGGAACAGTGACATGATAGATCACTTCTTTCTTATTATAATGAGAATGGAAACCAGAGATTGTAAGAGTAATCGCAATCATAGTCGCTACGATATTCCCAAAACGATAAGGTCTACGTTTTACAAACTTAAAGGAGAAACGATACAGATAAACACATATAAAAAGAATATAAATATACATAGTGAGAAATTGACACACTAGTATGAACATGGTAAAGATATGATTATATGGTTTAAAGTTAAATTTAAGTAATATACCGATTGTAGAAAGAATAGCCATGACAACCACAAATGTTTTAAAAATCAGGTGTTCATGTTTTAATAGCCATATAAAATACAATGCTGGTATAAGAATGAATATGATATATAATGCTAAGTTTAGGATTTTAACCATTGTGATAACCCTCCTATATCTATTGTATATCTTTTTTAGAGGAATAGTGATGAATAATTACCCTTTTGCTTTTGATGAAATATTTGATATAGATTTGAGAGGTAAGTTTGTAGTGACTGGTTTATTTACTTCTATGAGAAGAAGTGATGTTGTACATTATATATATACACATGGTGGTTCTGTATTAAGCGCCCCTACACGTGCTACCGATTATTTGATTGTTGGTGGAGAAAAAAGTAAAACATGGAAGTATGGTCAGTATGGTACTAAGATTAGAAAAGGTTTAGACTTAAGAGAGAAGGATGAAAAGATATTGATTATCTCAGAAGAAGACTTTGTGAGATATATAGGAGGATAAGAACATGTCTATTGATGTATGTATTAAACAGAAGGGTTTATTTAAAAAGACTATTCCATTAGATGTCATAGTCGGTGATGAATTGGCTTTTGGAATCAATGATGGTATGAGAATGGTGGGTGATGATCAGGAAGGAAATATGATCTTCTATAATCCAAGTTCTATTGGAAGAGGGTTTCATATTTCATGGGATGAAGACGAAAAGAATGAATTAAACTTACGTTTACTCAATCCTACTACTACAGATGAAATGCGTTCTTTCTTCAACTGTCTAAGAAGAATTACTGACTATTGGAAATGCAGTGTTACTATTGATGGTATAGAAGAAGATATAGATGACTACTTATCACAGGAAGATGATCTTCTTGCCTTCAATCATCGTGTTATTAAAGAAGTATCAGAAAAGATTGTGAACGGTGAAACAGATTCTCTTACGTTAATGAGTACGATGTGGCCGTTAGTGATTGGTAAGGATGAAGCAGAACAGTTTGTCCTTAATCCTCATCTATTCTCTTCATGGATGCATGAGCTTCAAAGTCATGACTATTATTATGCAAAACCACAATTCTTTAAAACGGAACAAGGTATTAAAGGTATCTATGCATTAACTGAAGACTGTCCTACTTTACTCCCTAATAAACCATGGGTCCCTGTAGGATATCAGAATCCTGAAACAGGTGAAAAGCTAGAATGTGATTATTATGACATAGCGCTCTATTCTACAACAGAAGAAAGATCATTGGGTACAATTCCTTTTGAACGTATATTTACATTAGGTCCTGACTATATCAACTATTATGATGGTAATACTGTATTAGTAAATAATCTTCCTTTAGAGGTAATGAAAAGACTGTGATTAAAACACAGTCTGGATTAGAAACATATAAGTTATTGTACCTAGAAGAATAGAAAGTAATGTACTATGTTTCCATTTATGGATACATACTACCACTATAAGTGCTATGAGTTCTGGAATACCATAAGGGGCTTTTAGAACCGATACACTCTTCAAACAATACACCACTAACATTGGTATGATTGCATAAGGTAGTACTTTACCTAAATAGAGAATACTATCCGGTGTATGTTTACTAAATACAATAAAAGGAAGAGCACGGATAAGAAGTGTGACTATTGCGGCAGTAAGAATAATAAGTATGGCATGCATTAAAGATCACTCCTTTCTAAGCTCTTTTTTTCTATGAATAATGCGATAGTGATAAGAATCATAGAAGGAATCAGGAACTGATTAGGTCCAAAGAGTAATAAACAGAATATAGAAATAATAAATCCTGTAAAGGCAGGAAGATGCTGTTTTGATTTCTCTAATTGTTCTACTAGGATGATGACAAATAATGCAGTCATCGCAAAATCTATCCCTGTTGTATCAAAGGGAATAATGTTTCCTAGTACTGAACCTATAATACTTCCTACTATCCAGGATAACTGATTGACAAGAGAAACAATAAAGAAATAGTCTTTACGATTAATATCATCAGGAAGATCAGGAGAGCAGATTAAGGAATAGGTTTCATCTGTTAATGAGAAGATTAAATAAGGCTTTCTCCACCCTGCTTCACTATATTCTTCTAACATAGTAATCCCATAAAAGAGATGTCTTATATTGACCATAAGAGTCATAATAGCAGTTGTAATGATAGAAGCCCCTGTTGATAGTAGATTAATTGTCACAAACTGCATAGAACCAGCATATATACCTGTACTCATTAAAACTGCCCAGCCCCATCCAAAACCTTTATCTTGAAGTAATAAGCCAAAACCAATACTTAATACAGCATAACCAGTCATAACAGGGAGTGCAGATTTAATTGAATAAATAATTGTTTTCTTATTCATGTATTACCTACCTCCTTAGTTGGTTTATATTATAATAACTATATATCATTTATGATGTCAATGATATAATAGTAACAGGAGGTGTTGTTATGAGATTAGACACAGTACATCATATTGCGATCATTACAAAAGATTATGATCAAACAATTGACTTCTATGTCAATAAGTTAGGTTTTAAGATTATTAGAGAAAATAAGAGAGAGGATAAACAGGATATCAAGTTAGATCTTCAATTAGGAGAAATGGAGTTAGAAATATTTATTAAAGCTGATGCCCCACTTCATCCTTTCCCTGAAACTGCAGGACTGAGACATCTGGCTTTTAAGGTAGAAGATGTAGAAGAAACAGTCAAAGAATTAAATGCATTAGGTATTGAAACAGAACCAATCCGTTTTGACACATTTACTGGCAAGAAGATGACATTTTTTAAAGATCCTGATCAATTGCCTTTAGAAATCCATGAATAATAGAGAAAAGCTGTTAGAGAACTATGTGCGATTGTCAGGCATTTCATTTCATAATAACGTTGCCTTTGCACATACTAAGTATCAGGTTAACTGGAAGAAAACAGCACTTACCATGTGGTTAGGTCATATAGTCAGTAAGAAAACAGAATTCTATGTATTAAGTTTTGAACGTGAGGGGATTACCTTCATGCAATATGATAATCTGAAGTTTCTAGATGGTGTTTACTTCTTTGATTATCGTTTTGTGACTGATTTTAAAGTGAAAAAGAAAGGAGCTGAATCAGAGATGCGCTTCATGTATCAAGGAGAGGAAGTCGTATTAATGCTTCAGCGATATGCCCTAGATAGTCCCTGGATAAAAGAATATATGCAGTATTTAGAAGAAAATCACTTTTTTTATGAGTGATAATATGTTATTATGTTGACAAATAGAGGTGCATGCGTTAAGAATTCATTATTAATGGATACAGCCAGATAATGAAGGGGGAGCAATTGCCGAAGAGACAGGGAACTGTATATGAACTGTTATCTGGGGGATAAGAGAAGATCTTATTCACTGTCACAAAATATTTGTGGTGCGCTATTGAATATAATGAAGACTACTAATTATATTGCAATGGCACCATTGCAATATTTTTTTATAGAAAAATGGAGATGATGAAGATGAACAGTGTGATTACAAGATTAGAGATTGAAGAAGACATTATTCAAGTGAAGTTAATGAATGTTGAAAAGAATCCTCTCTTTGTGGCTGATGTGTTTGAAACAATTAGTCGTGAAGGTGTGAACATCGATATGATCTCATCAGTCATGCTAGAAGATGAAATGCGTATTGATTTCACATGTGATGCAAAAGCACAAAGTGCTTTAAACAAGGCTATTGAAGAAGTTAAGAAAAATCACCCACGTATTGGTGTATTTGCATCTAAGAATGTAGGTAAGCTTGTTGTAGAAGGTCATATGGAAAATGAAGTCGGTTTTGCAAGTAAGTTATTCAAAGTTCTAGGTGATAACCAAATCCCATTTGCTCAGGTGACAACAAGTGAAGTATCTATTTCATATGTTATAGAGAAGAAATATTTAAAGAAAGCATTAGAAAAGATTCAGGAGGAATTAGCATAAAATGGAACCAATTTTTGAAGGTACAGGTGTTGCATTGGTATTACCAATGTTTGAAGATGGAAGTATTGATTATGAAGGTTATAAAAGACAGGTACAGAGAATGATTGATGGTGGTGTAAAAGCATTACTTGTCAACGGAACTACTGGTGAACCTGCAACTATTGATATTGAAGATGAATTTGAACTTACTAAGATTACAGTAGAAATGGCTAAGGGTACAGGTGTAAAGGTTATTGTAGGTGCAGGTTCTAACTATACTGCACAGGCTATTAGAAAGGCTAAGTTTAATGCTGAAGCAGGTGCTGATGCAAACTTAGTTGTAACACCTTACTACAATAAGACTTCTCAGAGAGGTTTAATTGAACATTATAAGGCTGTTGCTGCTGCAAGTGATTTACCACTTATTATGTATAATGTACCAGGTAGAACTGGTATGAAGATCAGTGTAGATACAGTAGTAGAACTTGCAAAGGTTCCTAATATTGTTGCTATGAAAGATGCAACAGATGATATTGCCTATGCTATGGAAGTATTAACACGTACTAAGGATATGGATTTTGATTTATATTCTGGATGTGATGATAATATTCTTCCATTTATCGCTGCAGGAGGTAAAGGTGTTATTTCCGTATTATCTAACCTTTATCCAAGAGAAACAGAAATGTTTGCACAGGCTGCATTAAAGGGTGATTTAGAACTTGCGAGAAAGATGGCTTATGATTTAAATGATGTATCTAAATACTTATTTATTGATGTAAACCCAATCATGCCTAAGGCTGCTTTAAAGCATATGGGTGTTATTGAAAGTGATATGCTTCGTCAGCCTCTTATTCCAACTACAGAAGAAAATAAGAAGTTATTATTTGATGCAATGAAAGAATTCGAAAGCAAGGGTTATTAAGATGAAAGTATTAGTATATGGTTATGGTTTAATGGGCAAGAAAGTAGCCCATGCAGTGATGAATGATGCAGATTTAGAATTAGCTGGTGTTGTATCTCCTGTGTTTGATGTACAGCCAGAAGTACCTGCATATAAGTCATTAGATGAAGTACAGGATGATATTGATGCAATTATTGATTTCTCACATCCTGCCAATCTAGATAGTATTCTATCTTATGCATTAAAAAATAAGTGTAAAGTTGTATTCGCTACTACTGGCTTTAGTGCCGAAGACTTAAAGAAGATTGAAGAAGCATCTCATGAGATTGCTCTCTTCCAATCTTATAACACTTCTTATGGTGTGGCTATGATGAATAAGATGGTAAGTGAATTTGCGAAAGAATTCTTTGAACATCATTTTGATATTGAAATCATGGAAAAACATCATAATCAGAAGATTGATTCACCATCAGGTACTGCAGTGATGTTATATGATGGTATTAATAATGCTTTAGATGATTCATTAGAACCTACTTATGATCGTCATTCTATTCATCGTAAGAGAGAAAGAAATGAAGTAGGTATTTCATCTATAAGAGGTGGGACAATCTTTGGTGAACATACAGTAATGTTTGCGGGACAGGATGAAATCGTAGAAGTAAAGCATACAGCTCTTTCTAAAGAAGTATTTGCGAATGGTGCTGTTGCTGCATTAAAGGCATTAATGAATAAAGACAAAGGTTTATTTGATTTAAAAACATTATATTAAGGGGAATGGTATGGTATTACAGACACAGTTTGCTGATATAAAAGGCAATGATTTATATATAGATGGTATTAAAGCATCTGATCTCGCAAAACAGTATGGCACACCACTTTATGTTATGAGTGAAGGTCATATTAGACATCAGATGAATGAATTAAAGACAAAGTTCATGGATAAGTATGAAAAGGCACTTCCATTATTCGCATCTAAGTCTTTTAGCTGTCTTGCAATCTATAAGCTTGCAAGTGAATATGGTATTGGAATTGACTGCGTATCTGCAGGAGAAATCAGTATCGCATTACGTGCTGGATTTAATCCAGATAAGATCTACTTCCATGGAAACAATAAGCTTCCTTCAGAAATTGAATATGCATTAAGTCATGATGTCACTCATTTCGTAGTAGATAACTTCTATGAAATTGAAAACTGTGAAAAGATTGCAGGTAAACTAGGTAAGAAAGTAAAGGCTACTTTAAGAATTGTACCTGGTATTAAAGCTGGTGGTCATAACTATATCATGACTGGTCATAAGGATACTAAGTTTGGCTTTAGTTCTCATTATGGCATCTATTTAAAAGCTATTCAGAAAATCTTAGAGTCTGATAATATCGAATATGAAGGTATTCATTGTCATATCGGTTCTCAGGTATTTGATTTATTCGCCTATGTGAATGCAATGCTTCAGTTCATGAAGTTCGTAAATGAAATCTATAATACATTTGGTGTTGTAACAAGTAAGATCAATGCCGGTGGTGGTTATGGTATTGCCTATACGAAACAGGATGAACCACTTGATTTTGAATCTATTACATCAGAAATCATGAAAGTTATTTATAATGAATATGATAGTCATGGATGGGAACGTCCAGCTGTTATGATTGAACCAGGACGTTATGTTGTAGGTAATGCAGGTATTACTCTTTATACAGTAGGATGTATTAAAGAAATCCCTGATGTACGTACTTATGTCTCTATTGATGGTGGTATGTCTGATAATATCCGTACACCTTTATATGATGCGAAATATGATGGTATTGTCGCAAATAAAGCAGGAGAAACAAAGACTAAGACTGTAACAGTTGTAGGTAAGATCTGTGAAAGTGCTGATATGATTACTAAGGATCTGCCAGTTACAGCTAATATTATGCCAGGAGATATTTTTGCAGTATTCTCTACAGGCGCATATAACTACTCTATGTCTTCTAATTACAACCAGTTACCTAAACCAGCTGTAGTATTCACTTATGAAGGTGAATCAAGAGTCGTTGTAAGAAGACAGACATTTGATGATCTAATTTTATTTGATGAAGAATAGTCATGAGGAGATAGCAATGCTATCCCCTTTTTTTATGCATAAATATATATAATATAATTACCGTTACTTTGAAGAAAGTACCATTTTAGGGTAAAAAAAGATTGAAGAAAGTCACATTTTTGGTAAATAAAAGATTGAAGAAAGTTATATTTTGGCAGATAATAAGATTGAAGAAAGTTATATATATTTAAAAAGCGAGGAGGTATTCTATGTTTTTTAAGAGAAAGGCGTATGATAAGCTACTTGAATGGAAGCATAATTATTCAGATCGATATGCAGTTCTATTAGAGGGAGCAAGACGTGTTGGTAAGTCAACTATTGCGGAAAATTTTGCGAAGAATGAGTATAAGTCATATATTTTGATAGACTTTTCAAAGACAACAAATAATATTCTTGAATGTTTTGATGATATAGGAAACCTAAATATATTTTTTCTAAGATTGCAGGCTGAAACAGGAATAACATTATATGAACATGAGTCTCTTATTATTTTTGATGAAGTACAGTTATTTCCTAAAGCAAGACAAGCAATTAAACATCTTGTTGCAGATGGTAGATATAGTTATCTAGAAACAGGATCTTTGATATCAATTAAGAAGAATGTAAAGGATATTCTTATTCCTTCAGAGGAAATGAAGATTCAGATTTACCCAATGGACTATGAAGAATTCTGTACTGCCACAGGTAGTAATTATGGATTGTTGAAAGATATATATAATATGGGTAAAGCCATTGGTCAGGCTACAAATCGTAAGTTAATGAGAGATTTGAGAATATATATGGCTGTTGGAGGAATGCCACAAGCTGTAGAAGCCTATGTAAATGGTAAAAACTTTTCAGAAATAGATATGGTCAAAAGACAGATTATTAATCTGTATGAAGAAGATTTTAAGAAGATTGATGCTTCTGGTAGATTATCAGCTATGTATCATTCAATACCTGCTCAGCTCGCAAAAGATACAAAAAAATATCGCATAACAACTGCGATAGGTAAGAAGAATAATGTAAGAAGTGAAGAATTGTTGTATGAGTTGATTGATTCAAAGACAGTGCTACCATGTTTTAATACAACTGATCCTAAAGTGAGTTTGGCAGACACAAAAGATTTTGATAGTTATAAGCTCTATATTGCAGATACTGGTTTGTTTGTCACACTTATGTTTATTGATCGCCCAGCAACAGAAAATGAAATATATGCAAAACTATTGTCTGATAAGTTACCTATTAATCTTGGTTATTTGTATGAAAATCTAATGGCTCAGATGATTGTGGCATCAGGAAGAGAATTGTACTATCATACTTGGAATAAAAAAGGAAGTACACATTATTATGAGGTTGATTTTCTAGTATCAGATGGAAGTAAAATCAATGTATTTGAGGTAAAATCTTCAGGTATTGGAAAACATGAATCAATCAATGAATTCTGTAAGAAATATTCCAACATTGTGAATAAATCATATTTGATTTCACAAAAAGATATAGGCAAAGAGAATAGTCTATTGTTTAGACCATTTTATCTTGTTTGCTTTTTAGTTCAGTAAAAATAATATATACTATATTTATGTTAATAAAGTGAAAGGTAAAATCATATGGAAAAACAAATGAAATGTAGTCATTGTGGGCAGGTTTTTACTACTATTCCAGATAGAAATAGCTTTGGAGAAGTATGTCTATGTAATACCTGCTTACAACAAGTACCTAATCTCACAATCACATCAACTAAACTGAAAAGTACTCATCTTTCTACAAAGCAGCTGGATGAAGCTATTCAGGCAATTGATCAACAGTTAGATAAAGGTCATTTTTCTCAAGATATCAAAGAAGGAATTCATACATATTTTGATAAGTATTACAAACAACGTCAAAGTATGGATGAACAAAAAGAAATCAACTCAAAACTAGATCAAATCATAGAAAAAAATACTTCTAATGATTCGATGACGGAAGATAAGTTCACAGAATTATTGGAAGAAAGAAATAATGATTATAATTTAGATTCTATTTTAGAATGTAATGATCTTTATGAATATGATGTAGTTACTGTTCATGATTCTCATGGTAGGACAGATACAAATAATTTAAAGAAGATATTAATAAGATATAGTGTACAGGGCTGGAGACTAAAGACAGCGTTCACAAATGAAATAGGCAGTAATATGGTAGGTGGTGCTATTGTAGGTGTGGGTGTAGGAAGCAATAGCACAAGTGATGAGGTTGTACTTATTTTTGAAAGAAAAATAAGAAATGCGAAGAAATAATGATAGACCGAGCGATTGCTCGGTCTATTAGTCTACATATTTCTCTAAGAAATGAGTAATATTGCTTTGAACAAGTTTCTTCTCTTTATGATAAGATTCGCCATGTGCGGCATCATTCACAATAAGTAATTTCTTTTCTGCCTGACAGGCATTATAGAGTTCTAATGCCATGTAAGTAGGCACAAAGTGATCCTGGTTACCATGTATAAATAATGTAGGTGTTTTAGACTTCTTGACTTGATTGACTGCACTGGCCTGTTTGAAGTTATACCCTACTGTCTTTTTAGATAATAATGTGGCACTAGGAAGTAATAAGAATGGTGGACATCCTTTATTCTTTAAGTAGTATTTGAATTCATCATAAGCACTTGTATAGCTGCAATCAGCGACAATAGCTTTTACACTATCCGATAATTCTTCACCACTTACCATGAGTACTGTTGCCCCACCCATAGATATACCATGTAAGACAATGCTCATAGGTTCATTATGGAAGTATTCTTCCATTTCTTTAATCCATTCTAATATATCTAAACGGTCCAGCCATCCAAAACCAATATAATGTCCTTCTGACTGTCCATGTGCTCTATTATCTGGAAGAAGGATATTATAACCAAGTTCATGATAGAAACGAATATAATAGGCAAACTCACGATAATGGTAAGAATGGAATCCATGAACACAGATCACTAATTTATTAGAATCAGGATAAGGAAGGAACTGCCCTTCTAGCTTTAATCCATCATAAGAAGTGATTTCCATATCAATAAATGTCTGATGATCTAGCCATTGTTTATCATCTTCACTCATTGGATGTTTTAATCCTACTTTTTCTTTTTTACGTCTTGTACATACTTTTTCTATCGCAATGCGCCCTGCTGCAAGATAAGTGGCAGATGCCGCAGCGGCTGCACCTATTGTACCAATAACTACATTCTTCTTTTTCACGACAAAAATGCCTCCTTTTATTCATTATATAAGATATTCTATGAAGAATTCATGTACAAACAATTAAGTTTGAATAAATAATTGACAGATATATGAATTTGTAAGTAGAAAAGGGTATCTTATAAAGCGATAAATATATGTTTTTAAGAAAGTTTTTGTGTTAGAATAGTAACCGATATGAGGTGATTTTAATGACACAGGTTATAGGACCAGAACAGATGGATTTATTAGTAAGTGCAGTAAGAGATGGGAAGATTGTTGCATTTCCTACGGAAACTGTTTATGGCGTTGCCTGCTTATTCGATGATTTGAAGGGTCTTGATAGAATTATGGAAATCAAGAAACGTAACCCGAATAAAGCAGTGACTCTTATGTTGTCAAAAAAAGATGATGTAAAGAAGTATGGCTTAGTAGACGAGGGTACCCAGAGAGTGATTGATAAGTTTATGCCAGGTAGAATGACAATCGTATTAAAAAGACTGGATAGTGTGGATTCGAGACATGTTAGTGGAAAAGATACGATAGGTATTAGAATCCCAGACAGTTCTTTCGTTTTGTCACTCATTGATCAGACAGGGCCTTTATCAGTAACAAGTGCTAATTTATCTGGTCAAGGGAATACGACAAACGAAAAAGAAGTACTTGCACAGCTTGATGGACAGATTGATATGGTTGTCAGAGGACAGACTGCTTCGGCAACTGCATCTACAGTCGTGGATTTAAGTCAAGGTGATGTGAGAATACTAAGAGAAGGTTTAATTACCAAAGAAGAAATCGAGGAGGTATATTATGAAAATTGCAGTCGCTTGTGATCATGGTGGATTACGTTTAAAGAATGTTCTTATTGATGAAATGAAGAAACAGGGTTATGAAGTTGTAGACTATGGTACTTATACTGAAGACTCTTGTGATTATCCTGATTATGCATCTAAGGCAGCTAAAGCTGTTGCATCAGGAGAATGTGAGAAAGGTGTCGTTGTTTGTGGAACAGGCATCGGTGTATCAATTACATGTAATAAGGTAGATGGTATCCGCTGCGCATTATGTCATGATGTATTTAGTGCGAAAGCGACAAGAGCTCATAATGATACTAACATGATTGCAATGGGACAGAGAGTTATTGGAGAAGGACTCGCTGTTGAAATTCTTAATGCATGGCTTCATACTGATTTTGAAGGTGGAAGACATGTTAAGAGAATTGAAAAAGTAATGGCTTTAGAAAAGGAGTAAGTATTATGAGAGATACAGAAGTATTTGCGAGTGTTGAGCGAGAATTGAATAGACAAAGAAACAATATTGAATTGATTGCTTCCGAAAACTTTGTATCTAAAGAAATTATGGAGCTTGCGGGCTCAGTTCTAACAAATAAATATGCTGAAGGATATCCAGGTAAGAGATATTATGGTGGATGTCAGTTTGTGGATGAAGTAGAAACATTGGCACAGGAAAGACTTAAGAAGTTATTTGGCTGTGAGTATGCAAATGTTCAGCCTCATTCTGGTGCACAAGCGAATACAGCTGTTTATTTTGCTTTATTACAGCCAGGTGATAAAGTACTAGGTATGTCTTTAAATGATGGTGGGCATTTAACTCATGGACATCCATTAAATTACTCTGGTAAGACTTATGAATTCCATGCTTATGGTGTTGATAAGGAAACAGAAAGAATTGATTATGATGAATATAAGAGATTATGTGAAGAAATCAAACCTAAGTTAGTTGTTGCAGGGGCAAGTGCTTATGCAAGAACAATTGATTTCAAATTCATGGCTGAAGTAGCACATAGTGTTGGTGCGATCTTTATGGTAGACATGGCACATATCGCTGGTTTAGTTGCTGCAGGAGATCATCCATCCCCATTCCCTTATGCAGATATCGTGACTACTACAACTCATAAGACTTTAAGAGGTCCTAGAGGTGGTGTCATCATGTGTAAGGAAAAGTATGCAAAAGATATTGATAGAGCTGTTTTCCCTGGTATGCAGGGTGGACCTCTTATGCATATTATTGCTGCTAAAGCAGCTTGTTTCTATGAAGCATTACAGCCTGAATTCAAGGAATATAGTCATCAGATCATTAAGAATGCGAAAGCTTTAGAAGAATCTTTAAAGGAAGAAGGATTCCGTCTTGTAACTGGTGGTACTGATAATCACCTATTACTTATTGATGTAAAGAGCAGCTGTGGTATTACAGGTAAGAAGGCTCAGAGATTACTTGATGAAATTAATATTACAGCGAATAAGAATGCGATTCCTTTCGATACAGAAAAACCTTTCAAAGCTTCTGGAATCCGTGTTGGTACACCAGCAATGACTACTAAAGGATTTAAAGAAGAAGACTTCAGAGAAGTTGGAAAGATTATTGCGTATCGTTTAAAGAATGAAGAAACTGATGAAGTAAAGAATGAATGTCTTGCGAGAGTAAAGAAGTTAACTGATAAAGTAACTATGTATGACGATATTAAATACTAGGAGGCCATAAGATGGTTAAAGTACTCAATCATGCATTAATTAAACACAAGCTCTCAATCATGAGAGAAGAAAAGACATCAAACTATATTTTTAAGCAGAACCTTGATGAAATCGCAATGTTGATGGCTTATGAAGTCACAAAAGACTATCCTTTAAAAGAAAAGGAAATTGAAACACCTATTTGTAAGACAACTGGTTATGAACTAGATAAGGATATTATTCTAGTACCTATCTTACGTGCAGGTGTAGGTCTTGTAGATGGCTTCAGAAGAATCATCCCAACTGCGAAAGTAGGTCATATTGGTATGTATAGAGATGAAGAAACATTGATTCCTCATGAATATTATGCTAAATTTCCTAAGGGATTAGAGAGCGCAAAGGTTATTGTTCTTGATCCTATGCTTGCTACTGGTGGTTCAGCTGATATGGCTATCCAGAATATCAAAGATCGTGGTGCGAAGGATATTGAACTTGTCTGTCTTGTAGGTGCACCTGAAGGTGTGAAATACATTGAAGAACATCATCCGGATGTGAAGCTTACTTTAGCTGCATTAGATGAAAAACTAAATGACAAGGGATATATTGTACCAGGTTTAGGAGATGCGGGAGACCGCTTGTTTGGTACTAATTAATGGGATTTGATGAATATGAAGTAAGAAGAACTTCTATCAAGGTATTTCTTATAGGATTGATTCTTGCGGTTGTACTTTCTATCATTCTTCATTCGATCAGCTACTGCTTAGGGTTTGTATTAGGTTATCTTATTGATTTATTGATCTTACAGATCAATATGAAGATGACTGATACAATACTTTCTATCCAGACTGCAGGTAAGACAATTGCAGTTATGTTATTTATGGCTAAATTGTTTATTTTTGCCGCTGGTTTTGCAATAGCTGGATTCTTTCCAGAAATAGTAAATATGTATACTGTATTTCTGGGCTATCTAGTAGTAAAGATTTCTATTTATATACATGCATATGGAGAAAGGAGGCGTATGAGATAATGAAAATCACTATTCAGCCAGAACTGATATCATCATTGATTGTGACTGTGATACTTTCTATTTTCTTTGTTTATGCAGGTAAAAAAATAAGAGAAGCAGATCCAACTAAGAGACCAACAGGTGTGGTCCTTGTTGTTGAAACCGCCATTAAGATGGTTTATGACTACATGGGAACAATCATGCCTAAGAAATATGCGAAGAACTACTATCCTTATTTCTCTATGTTATTTGCATGGCTGTTGGTATCTAACTTATTTGGATTAACAGGTTTTGATGCGCCAACGACTAACTACTCAATCACGTTATCCTTAACATTAATTACATGGGTATTAATTCAGATCAATGCGATTAAGTATCAGGGTGTTGGCAGTTATATTAAGGGAACTTTGATTCCCCCAACAAACCTATTTGGTTTGGTTTCACCATTGATTTCTATATCAATGCGTATTTTCTGTAACTTATTGAGTGGTACATTTATTATGGCCTTAGTATATCAGGCAACATCATTCTTAAGTTACAAGTTGATTCCATTCAACTTTTTAGGACCAGTAGTCGCACCATTATTACATTGTTATTTCGATGTATTCTCTGGTTGCGTACAGGCACTGGTATTCGTTACACTATCTTCAATTCTGATTTCTAATGAAAATCCAGATGAAGAATAAATGAAAAAAATGTCAATAGGAGGAAATTGATTATGACAAGAGGTTTAATTGCAATCGCTGCTGGTATTGCAGTACTTGCAGGTTTAGGTACAGGTATTGGTGAAGGTTTAGTTGCCGCTCATGCAGTATCTGCAATTGGAAGAAATCCTGAGGCTGAAAGCAAGATCCGTACTACTATGATCTTAGGTATCGCCTTAACAGAAACAGTAGCCCTCTATGGTTTACTTATTTCTTTCATCTTATTATTCGTATTCAAATAAAAAATAGTTTAAGGAGGAAAAAACTATGCCAGATATAGCCGCAAAGTTATTTCCAAACCCTACCACTATGATTGTTCAGTTATGTTCCACTGCAATCATGCTTCTTCTGTTCAAGAAATATTTATGGAATTATGTATTAGAATTCTTCCAGAAGAGAGCTGATTTTATAGAAGGTAATATCAATGATGCGAAGGCTAAGAATGAAAAAGCATCTGAATATCTTCTAGAAAGTGAAAAGCAGGCTAAAGAAGCTGCAAAACAGTATAAAGAAATCATAGATCAGGCTAAGGAAGATGCCGTAAAGGCTAAGAATAAAATCATGGATGAAGCTAACAAGCAGGCTCAAGAAAAGATTGAACAGGCTCGCCATGAAATTGAATCTGAAAAGCTTGCAGCACAGGATGAAATGAAGAAAGAAATTGTGGATGTTGCTGTTGAAGTGGCTACTAAAGTCATGGATCAGAATATGAATACTGAAGCCAATAAAGCTTTAGTAGATGATTTCGTAAAACAGGTTATTAACTAATGGATGCAAATGTTGCAGAACGTTATGCTGAAAGCTTATATCAGTTAGCGTTAGAAGATCATGCGCTAGAAGATTATCTAGCAGACATGAAACTAGTTGATACAGTTTTAGAAAGTAATCCAGAATTTGAAACATTCTTCTCTCATGTGCTTGTAGATGATGAAGCAAAGTGTACATTACTTGATAAAGGTTTTGGCACATCAGTAAATCATTATGTATTGAATTTTCTTAAACTGCTTGTAAAGAAAAGAAGAACAAGATACATTGCGCCTATTACAAAAAGCTTTATTAAGATGAGTAATAAGCATCTTGGTATCGAGGAAGGCGTTATCTTCACACCTTTCGCATTAAGCGATGAACAGGTAAAGGCGATTGAAGAAGCGATTTCTCAGAAAGAAAACAAAACAATCACTTTAAGAACTGTTGAAGACAAGACACTTATTGGTGGTGTTAAGGTTCAGATTGAGAACCGTGTCTATGATGGCTCATTAAAGAACAAAGTCAGCAAGCTCAAGACTGAGCTGTTGAGAAAGTAGGTGACGCAAGTGGCATTAAGACCCGATGAAATCAGTGCTTTAATCAAAGAGCAGATTAAGCATTATGATGATGTCATGGAACAGAAAGACGTCGGAACAGTTATGACTGTTGGTGACGGTGTCAGTGTTGTTCATGGTTTAGACAATGCAATGCTAGGTGAATTGATCCTTTTCCCAGGTGATGTTTATGGGATGGTCATGAACCTAGATGAAGATAGTGTTGGTGTTACTTTATTAGGTAATGCGGACGAAATTAAAGAAGGCGACGAAGTAAGACGTACAGGTAAGATTATTGAAGTACCTGTAGGTGATGCAATGCTTGGTCGTGTCGTTAACCCTTTAGGACAGCCTATTGATGGTCAGGGTGAAATTATCACTACAAAGACTAGACCAATCGAAAGAGTGGCTCCTGGTGTTATGACAAGAAAATCAGTAGATCAGCCAGTACAGACTGGTATCACTACTATTGATGCAATTATTCCAGTTGGTAGAGGTCAGCGTGAGTTAATCATCGGTGACAGACAGACTGGTAAGACAGCAATCGCTGTTGATACAATCATCAACCAGAAAGGTCAGGATATGTACTGTATCTATGTTGCAATTGGTCAGAAGAACTCTACAGTTGCACAGGTTGTTGAAAAATTAAAGAAGGCAGGCGCAATGGATTATACTGTTGTTGTTTCTGCATCAGCTTCTGAACTTGCTCCAGTTCAGTATATTGCACCTTATGCAGGTTGTGCTATTGCTGAAGAATGGCTTGACCAGGGTAAGGATGTATTAATCGTTTATGATGATTTAAGTAAGCATGCCGTAGCTTATCGTACAGTGTCTCTATTATTAAAGAGACCACCAGGACGTGAAGCTTATCCAGGTGATGTATTCTACTTACATTCAAGACTATTAGAAAGATCTTGTCGTTTAAATGAAGAAAATGGCGGAGGTTCTATCACTGCCCTTCCAATCATTGAAACACAGGCAGGGGATATCTCAGCATATATCCCTACTAACGTTATTTCTATTACTGATGGTCAGATCTTCTTACAGCAGGAATTATTCAATGCTGGTTTCAGACCTGCCATTGATACAGGTTTATCTGTATCACGTGTAGGTTCTACAGCACAGATCAAGGCTATGAAGCAGGTTTCTAGAAACTTGAAGTATGAATTAGCACAGTATGAAGAAATGCAGTCATTCGCACAGTTTGGTTCTGACTTAGATGCAGCAACTAAGAATGCGATTGAACATGGTGAACGTGTACGTGAAGTATTAAAACAGGCACAGTATGCACCAAGAGATGTTATTGATCAGATCATTACTCTATTTGCACTTGAAAATGGATTCGTTAAGAATGTTAAAGTGGAAAAGGTACAGGAGTACATGGATGGTTTAGTAGAGAAGTTTGCTGTTGCACATAGTGATCTTCTTGATGAAATCAGAGAAAAGAAAGTATTATCTGATGAATTAACTGCTAAGTTGAAGGAAGCTGTTAAGGCTTATACAACTCAGTTCGAAAACTTACAGAAAGCTGAGGCTTAATTATGGCTGGGCAGATGCAAGCCATCAAGCGTCGTATCAAATCAATTGAATCTACTAAGAAAATCACAAGAGCTATGGAACTTGTTGCAAGCTCTAAGCTTTCTAAGACTAGAAATCAGTTGAATGACATGAAGCCTTACTATACACAGGTAAAAGATACCTGCGCACAGATCTTATCTTCTGCAGGAAATGATATTGATTCTCCTTATTTAGTATTAAATGATAAGGGTGAAGATGTTTATATCGTTATCACTTCTACTTTAGGATTATGTGGTGGATATAACTCTAATATCTTTAAGCAGGTTGAAGCATCAGTGAATGATGCCAAGAAGATTATTGCGATTGGTAATAAAGGCTTAAATCAGTTTAAGAAACATTTTAAAGGTGAAGTAGATGGTACTTATGTAGACCTTAATACGACCCTTGATTTTAGAAGTGTTGTGAGATTAGTTGCGTCACTTCTAGAAGGCTATAAGAAAAAAGAAATTAAGTCTATTCATATTGTATATACAGAATATGTGAATGACTTAACTTTCGTACCTAGAGATGTGACTCTTCTTCCACTTAAGGCAGAAGATCTTGTCTCTGATAAGAAATTCCATAAAGATACATTGTTTGAACCAAGTCCTGAATCAGTACTTGGAAGCTTAATTCCGATGTATTTACAGGCTGTTATCTATGGCTACTTGATTGAATCAGTGACTGCAGAAAATGCGTCTAGAAGAACATCTATGAAGAACGCAACAGACAATGCAAATGAATTAACAGATGAGTTGTTATTAAAATACAACCAGGCACGTCAGAGCGCGATTACAAGTGAAGTAAGTGAAATCGTTGCTGGTGCCAATGCACAATAAGAAGGAGGTGCCATATGTCTTTGAATGTTGGTAAGATTATCAAGGCTCAGGGTCCAGTTGTCGATGTACAGTTTGCTGCTGATAAAGATCTTCCAGATCTAAATACAGCTATTAAAATCAACAACAATGGTGAAGAGTTAACTGTAGAAGTTGCTCAGCATATTGGTGATGATATTGTAAGATGTATCGCAATGGGTCCTACTGATGGTTTAACAAGAGGTATGGATGCTGTGGATACTAATGCACCTATTAGTGTTCCAGTAGGTAATAAAACACTTGGTAGAATGTTCAACGTATTAGGACATTCTATCGATGGTAAAGATGAATTGACTGAAGAAAAACATATGCCAATTCATAGATCAGCACCTACATTTGCTGATCAGAGAACAGAAACTGAAATTCTTGAAACAGGTATTAAAGTCGTAGACTTGATCTGTCCATTCATCAAGGGTGGTAAGATTGGTCTATTCGGTGGTGCCGGTGTAGGTAAGACAGTTCTTATCCAGGAATTCATCAACAACATCGCAACTGAACATAACGGTTTATCAGTATTTGCCGGTGTTGGTGAACGTTCTCGTGAAGGTAATGATTTATACTATGAAATGAAAGAAAGTGGTGTATTAGATAAGACAACACTAGTGTTTGGTCAGATGAATGAACCACCTGGATCAAGACTTAGAGTTGCATTATCAGCACTTACTATGGCGGAATATTTCCGTGATGAACAGGGACAGGATGTCTTACTATTCATCGATAATATCTTCCGTTTCACTCAGGCTGGTTCAGAAGTATCTGCTCTACTTGGACGTGTTCCATCTCAGGCAGGTTATCAGCCAACTCTTGCAACTGAAATGGGTCAGTTACAGGAACGTATTACTTCAACTAAACAGGGTTCTATTACATCAGTACAGGCCGTTTATGTACCTGCCGATGATATGACTGACCCTGCTCCAGCAACTACATTCACACACCTTGATGCAAGAGTTGTACTTGATCGTAGTATTGCAGCATTAGGTATTTACCCTGCAGTAGATCCACTAAACTCTTCTTCTAGAGGTCTTGATCCAAACGTTGTTGGTAAAGAACATTATGAAGTGGCTCATGGAGTAACTCAGATGTTACAGAAATATCAGGAATTACAGGATATCATCGCAATTCTTGGTATGGATGAATTGAGTGAAGAAGATAAACTGATCGTTGCACGTGCAAGAAGAATTAGAAACTTCTTATCACAGCCATTCACTGTTGCAGAACAGTTTACTGGTTTAGATGGTAAGTATGTACATGTAGAAGATACAGTAAAAGGATTTAAAGAAATTCTAGAAGGCAAATATGACGATTTACCAGAGCAGGCTTTCCATAATGTAGGTACTATTGAAGAAGCAGTAAAGAAAGCTGAATCTTTAAGTGAGTAAATTTCATTTACATATCGTCACTCCTAAAGGTACCTACAGGGATGTAGACGTAGATATTCTGAACATCAGAACAACTGATGGTCAGATGGGTATACTTGCTCACCATATGCCATTGGCGAGTGGTGTGGAAATCGCCGAAATGAATTATAGGATTGATAAAGACAGATATGAGTTCGCTGTTGGTGGTGGATTTGTTTATGTAGATGGTGATAATACTGTTACACTTATTGTGAATGATATTGAATCACCAGAAGAAATCGACTTACGTAGAGCTGAAGAAGCAAAGGCAAGAGCTGAAGAAAGATTAAAGTCTAAGGATTCAAATCTTGATTATCAGCGTGCTGAAGTAGCTTTAAAGAAGGCTATTACACGTATTCATGTCAAAAACAATTACTAAGATCCAGGGATTATCCCTGGATTTTATTTTGGAGATAGTATGAATAGTGATTATGTAAGAGTGAAAGATTATATACCTGATATATATGTGGAACTGCGTTATGCAACAGAACGTAATTTTACACATACTAAAGTATATGATTTTGATGAAGCGTATTTAAGATTGGGTACAACACTTAAGCTTAAGAAGGTTCAGGAAGAGTTAAAAGAATTAGGTTATAGCTTAAAAATCTGGGATGCTTATAGACCATTTACTGCACAACAGTATTTCTGGGAACTGATTCATGATGATGAATTTGTCGCTGATCCCACAAATGGTCCTAAAACACATAACTTTGGGAATGTTGTAGATGTGACTCTAGTAAAGAGTGATGGAAGTGAAATAGATATGCCTACAGAGTTTGATGATTTTACGAGTCAAGCAAGTAGAGATTATTCATGGTTAACAGGAAGTCCTCTTGAACATGTTCTATTATTAGAGGAAACAATGAAGAAGTATGGTTTTATAGCATATGAAGGTGAATGGTGGCATTATACAGATGAAGACTCATATGAGTATATAGAATTCAAGCCAAACGAAAGACACAGCTAATAATGACGCTGTGCCTTTTTAATTAGAGTATAAATAATAAGTGTAAGTAATATCCCAATACAGGCACCTGTAGAATCTATCATAACATCTCTAAAGCTTGCACTACGTCCTCCGACAAAGAACTGATGCAGCTCATCTGAACAGGCATAGAGGAAACTCACTAATAGAGATATAAAGGATTTAAAGCGTAAGGGATAATTTTCATAAGTAAACATCAGCAACATTGTAAGAATACTTAAGATGAAATAGACAAACATATGTGCACATTTACGAATAATGAATTCTATAAAGCTAAAAGCATCTGTAGACAATGTATTCACTATATTATGTCCAGTTACAGTCTTAGATATATGACCTATAAGATATATCACTGATTGAGAAGAAGAGGAACTTTTAGGACCTGTTTGATTAGAAAAACAGAATATAACCCCCATCCAGATTATGATTAATAGAGTAAGTAGTATACGTAGTTTCTTCTTTTTAGCCATAATGTTTCTCCCCTTTCTTGAGTTTATAATATACAACATCTGTGAAGAAAAGACAAATGTGTTCCTATAATTAAAAGAGTAGATTTTTTTTAATAGAAGACAAAAAGATAGTATAAAACACAAAATTGAACTATAATTGTTATATTAAAGTATAAAAAATACATGTCACATTACATTTATGTTAGTTATATGCAAAAATTGATATTATCATCATATCTTGATTAATTGTATTAGATAATATATCGCTAATGCTTGATATGGCAATCATATAATATGGAGGATTCTTTCAAATGGGGTATACAGTAGAAGATTTAGTCAAAAGTAATGAATTTTCTGGAATTAAAATAATAAACAATTTGTATGAAACAAATAGAGAAATAAAAGGTGCACAATTTATTTCGATGGCTGATATTGAAAATTCGGGGGGGGGAGGCAAGCTATTACTAACCTCTTTAAGAGTTTATGATAATCTTGATAAGAACACAGTGATTTACCATCTAGAAGAATTGAATAAAAAGGGAGTTAGCGGATTTATAATAAAAAGAAGAAAAGATACAGTGTATCAGAAGGAATTATTTGAACTATTTATACACTTTTGCGATGCACATAGAATACCTGTATTAGAACTTCCACAGAATATTAGTTATTGGGCTGTTTTGAAACATGTATTATGTCATGCCTACGATCTTGATATTGCAAAGTGTCTATATAATGAAATAGTTCAAGATCAAATTAATCATTTTTTATTACATGAACGATATGATGAACAAACAATAGAGACATTCTTTAAAAGTTTAGAGACTATGGTAGGAAATTCTGTTTCTCTCTATGATGAAAATTATCACTGTATTTATCCTATTACAGGACAAAAAGAGTTTACTATCATAGGTGATGAAAAGTATGTACCTCATATTACTACTAAGCATGAGTATATACGCCAAAAGAGAGAGTATGTGGAATATATTCAAAAGATTGATATTCTTAATTATTGTCATTATTATCTAGTGATTACAGAAGTGAATGAACCATTGAGTGAATTAGACTTTGTTACATTAGATAATATAATTACGGCTTTATTCTATCTTTTAGCTCAGGATGTCACAAAGAAGGAGATGGAAAATAAATATCTTCGTGATTTGAGACATAGGTTGATTAATGGAGGTATGTCTGATGCCGAAGAAGATGATGCCGCAAGTTTATTTGATTTAAGTGGTACAGATGAATATAGAGTAGTTATATTCTATTTAAATCCTGAGGATAAAAAAGAAAAAAATGGTATCGCACAGAAGGATGAGACGAAAAATCTAGAGAAAGAAATGTATCATTACTTACCAAAAGAGCATACTTTATGTAATACAAACTATATCTTGTATCTTTATAATGAAAAGGATTGGAAAGTGAAAAAAGACTTTGGAAATATTTTAAAAGAGATTCATAAAGATACACAAGATTCTTTAACTAGAAGAAATGAGAAGTTTGAACTTCTAATTGGAATAGGAAAGAGTGTGAAGGGATATCATGGATTAAAGGATTCTTTTAAGGATTCTAAAGCAGCATTAGAGTATATTGGTCTTATTAGAGAGGCTACTGGAGAGAAAACTAAATCAATCGTAGATTGTGCTAAATTAGGTTTCTTCCAGATATTTACAAATATTAATGATAAGGAAGAATTAAGACAATATATACCTTATTCAGTCATTAAGCTTAATAAACAGGATAAAAAGAAAAACAGTGAGTTGATTAGTACTTTGGAATGTTATTTGAGTAATAAACAGAGTATTAGAAAAACTTCAGAGTTAATGAACGTTCATCCTAGAACTGTCTCTTATCGTTTATCTAAGATTGTAGATCTAACAGATATAGAGTTTGATAATATTGCGGAAATACTTGCAGTAAGAAATGGAATTATAATACTTAAAATATTAGAACAGTTGTAATTAAAGACGAGTCACATAAGTGGCTCGTTATTTATTTTGTAATATTATATGGTACACTTTAGACAAAAAACTGTTAAAAACTTTTCTCTTTTTACACATTATATTTACAATTTTATAAGTTTATAATGCAAAAAGATGTAAAAAAAGTGTGTTTATATAGAAAATATCAACAATATGGGGCCTTTTAGAACAATTGCGACATGTTTTCTGAATAGTAACTCAGAATATTAAAGGAAGGGAAAAGGTCTTGTATGAATAAAATAAAAACACTACTCAATAAATGGGTATTACTCATACTGTGTATTGCGCTTGTTTGTACGCAGGTAAATGCAGCAGGTATAGTCAACTTTAATCAAACTGATAATATACCTCAAGAGACAGTTTATGATAATAATACAAATACAACTGAAACAACTGAGAATATAGAAGCATATTACCAGAATAATAAGATCTGTATTTATAACTACAATCAGTTAAAACAAATTGGTTCTGATGCTTATGTTTATACAGGTGATAAGGATGGAACAATTGGTTCTGGAGAAATAGTAAAGAATGAAGGCACTGAATTGAGATATACATCAGATGCTCAATATGTATTAATGAGTGATATTGAGATGAGTACTGATTATATCTGGACACTTCCAAATAACTTTACTGGTAGCATTACAGGTACAACTAGAGAAAGTACATCACTTTATAATAAAGAAACAGATACCATTACTATCTATAATCCCTATCAGTTAATGGTTCTTGCACAGGATAATTCAGAGAATGAACCAGTGATGTCATTAGATTATGATGCACCACAGTTTGGTATGGGACAGATGATTTATCCTAATGGAGAGAATCAGCCCTACTTAACTTATAGCAAGTCACATAATTATGTACTCTCTCAGAGCTTTGATTCTAGTAAGCCAGAATTAGCTGCGGATCAGGTAAGAGAGAATGTGAGTAAAAAAAATACAGAAGGTCGTGATTTTAAGGGTCAGGTTGTTAAGACTATTGGGGATAAGACTTATATCCTGATTGGTAATGAAACACAGCTTAGAACTATAGGAACTGATACACCGGTATATGGTGCGGTTTATCAGGCCTATCTGTCATTAGGTAAATGGTATGTTGATAAGGATAATAGAGGCAAACCAATTATGCTTTATGGTGGTGATGCCGATTTAAAGAATGATCAAAATGGTGTAGCTGATTATACTTTTGGAGACATTAAATCTACTGATAAAAGTTTAAGCAGTGAATCTAGCATACATACAAGAGGAAGATGTGGTGTTAATCAGACAACTGGAGAAATTGATCCTAATCTTAATATTGATAAAGCAGCAAATCAGAAATATAGCGCTAATGCGAATTATATTATCTTCCGTGATATAGATCTAAGTAATTCAAATTGGAAACCTCTTAACTTCCAAGGCACAATGTTTGGTGCTAAGAGTACTAACAATAAGATTTGGGATGCAGACGCAAAGATAGAGAAACCAGTAATTTCTAATGTGAAGGTTGAACAATCAGATAAGCTTAATGTTGGTGAACAAATGGGTGTTGGTTTCTTCTCAACTATATCAAGTGAAGTAAGTGAGAAAGATATTGGTTTAAGTAAAGGGTTAGTACAGGTTTCAAATATCAAGTTTGAAAATATGACGGTTCATACAACTACTACAACAACTTGGTATCCACCTAGCCTTGTAAGTACTCTCACAAATACTTTGGGTAAATTACTAGGTGGACTTCTAAGTGGTCTAACATTTATCTTAACGTTTGGTCAAGTTAAGATTGATCTAGGAAAAACATTAGGTGATGTTCTTAATGCAAGAAAGAAAGACCCTACAGCACTCGCAACAGGTGCTATTGCAGGACGTGTAGAAGGTCATGTAGAAATCTCTAATATAGAAGTAAATAATGCGAATGTAAAAAACGTAAACAGTAATACAGGTGGATTTGTAGGTTATGCAGTAGGTAAAACACAGTATGATGGTTTATCAAATGCACTTGGTGGGTTAGTAAAGTTACTTACAAATATATTAAATGTTATTCCAGGATTAGGTTTAGGTGACTTAATTACGATTCTATTAGGTAATGCGATTCCAGTAAGTAAATTGATTCCTACTGGTTATATTAATGCGAAAATAAAGAATTGTTCTATTAATGGTTTAAGTATTTCTACTTCAAGTGAAAAAGATTATGCAGGTGGATTTATTGGACAACAGAAAGGCACAATTATAGAAGGTTGTAAAATCACAAATAGTGACTATACAATTAATGGAAAATCATTTGCGGGTGGTTTTGTAGGTTTAGCTCGTGATGATGTCATTGAAGGTACTCTTTCTGGGGCATTGGATATTGAGACAAAGCTTCCAAGAATGAATCCAGAAAGTTTGCTTCTAAATTGTTCGTTAAACAATGCGGTAGCTTTTGTTTCAGGTGAAAGTTATATTGGTGGTTTTGCCGGTGGATTGGCAAATGCTTCTACAGTTAATTGCAATGTTACATCAGATAAAGCACTTATTGTAAAGGCTTCTGGAAATTATGCTGGTGGTTTTGCTGGAATTGCATCACTTGGATGGGCTGCGGATTTAGGTAAAGATGATACAAAGAATAATTTACTTGGCGGTGTAGTTGATCTTGTTGTAAAACTTTTGAGTAGTAATCCTGGAGCAACTTCATCCTTACTTTCTCTTGCTGGCGTAAATCCATCACATATATTAGGATGTTCTGTAAATGCTTCACTGCAAGTTAGTGGTAAGGACTATGTTGGTGGTGTAACAGGCCGAGGTAATGGTGCATATATAGCACAATCGAATGCGGATAATTTACAGAAAATATCATATTGGAAAAATAATGTTTATGATGTTGGTTCTGTTCAAGTGATTGATAGCTCTTTAACGGGATTATCAAGTGTTACAGGAAATGATTATGTTGGTGGAATTGCTGGATCAATGGGAACGGCCAGTGTTGCCGGTTTATTAAATACAACGCTTGGCATTGCATCTTATCTTGCGTTTACTGTAGATAATGTTCATGTAAATGGTGCAGAGAATGGATTTACTATTAAGGGAAATGAACGTGTTGCTGGTGGATTTGGAGATACGATTGGTGGTTCGATAACAACTGTTAGTATCAATAATTTAGCTTCTATAGAAGGTAATAACTTAGTAGGTGGTTTTATTGGTCTTTCTGGCCCTGGTGATTTGGCTGGAACAGATGGTGGATTAACTGTTAACCTGTTAGGTTTGAATTATTTGTTGAAATTGAATAATTTACTTTCTTTAGGACAAGCAATTGAAGTAAAAATTAAGGATACATATGTAAATGGAATTAAGGATGGGTTTACGGTATACGCAAAGGGTAGTCGTGATTCTAATTCGGTTCGTGATTATAGTGCTTCTGGTTTTATCGCAAAAAGCGGAAGTACAAAAATAGAAAATTCGCATGTAACAAATCTAAAATCAGTGAAGGCTGCAGATGATGGCGGATATGCTTCAGGATTTGTTGGTATTTCAAAAACAGGTGGTCTAGCAGAAGTTGCTGATGATAATTCAATTAAATCATTAATAGAGACAAATGGTTTAGTAAATGCTGTAGGATATTTAATTCCTAAATATACAAATTGTACGGTTTCTTTTGTGAATGGTGGAAGTGTTACAGCAGATGTTGCTGGTGGTTTTGCAGCTGATTTTCAAAGCGGTACAGTTGATAACAGTTCACGAGGTACTAATGATTACTACGCAGTATACAATTTAGATTCTGTGAATGGTCAAACCTATGCAGGTGGCTTTGGTGGAAATGTTTATTCTGGAGCATTGGCCGATGCTAGTAAAGGTATTAGTATTCTAGGAAATATAGATGGGCTGAATATAAACATTGGAGAGTTATTAAACTTAGTAAATGCATATGTTCCAACAATAGAATATGCAGGAGTTAAATCCGATAATGGATTTACAGTCATTGCAAACAAATTAAAATCAAATGATACTCATGCAGGAAGTGCGGGAGGCTTCATTGGTTATGGTAGTGGCGTACAGGTAAGTTATTGTGATGTAACAAATTTAAAACATACAGAAGTAACACCTCCAAAAGATTTGGAAGCAACAGAAGCACCTACATATTTTAATAATGAAAGCCAATATGCAGTCACTGGATCAAGATATGCAGGTGGATATATTGGTTATATGGATATTGGTTCTGCAGCTTCTGTAGGTAAAGGATTAAGTGTTCTAGGTAGATCTATAGGAATTAATAATGTATTAGATGCATTAAATGTAGTGGTATCTACTATTGAACATTCTCATGTTACTGGAAATGTTGGTGGATTTGCGGTTAAAGCATCTTATAAAAATACAGCTTCTGATGCATCAGAGAATGATGTACTTGGAGATGCAGGTGGATTTGCAGGAAAGATTTCTGGTGGACATATCCAGGATTCTAATGCGAATAACTTCTCTTATATTATTGGTCAGTTAACAGCTGGTGGTTATGTAGGAGATTTACAGCCAGGTAATATTGCAAATGTATTAGGTGATGCAAGTATTTTAGATGGATTAGTAAGTGCTGAAAGTGTACTTGCTTCTGTCGCAGAAGATTTTGTACCTACTATTAGAAATAGTTCTACTACTTGTGTTCCTTGTGGTGGTGCAGTACGTGCACAAGCATCTTCTACAACACAGGTACAAAGAGGTATGGCTGGTGGTTATGTAGGACATAACGAAGGTGGTCATATCTGGGGTAATAATACAAAGAAATGGAAAGGTGAAGACTATACTGGACCAACAAGTACTTGTAAAGCAGTAAGAATTCGTTCTGTATATGGTGAAGAGATTGCGGGTGGATTTACTGGTTTAATGGAATCTGCAGATACTGCAAGTACTGGTAACTTATCTCTATTATGGGGATTAGTAAAGGTAGATAACATACTTGGTGCATTAAGTGTTGTTTATCCTACAGAAGAGAATACAGCAGTATATGGACCACTTGCTTTAATGGATTATGAAACATGGAATAAATGGGTTGAATTCGTTGGTAAATATGGTGGTTACGGAAGCGATCTTGCAGATCATGGTACGGTAAAAGATCAAGCAGAATTAGATAAGATTATTCATAAATATGCTTATGGATACAATGTAGTAGCTGGTAGAGTAAATTATCGAGATGAAATTAAACTAGCGAATGGTGGTGCTGCAGGAGGCTATGTTGGCTCTATGCAGACAGGTACTATCACAAATGGTCAGGCATATCAGACTAAGAAAGTAAAAGGATTAAGAACTGCAGGTGGTTTTGCTGGAGAAATGATCAATGGTGGTGCTGCAGATCTTGGTGGTGTGAATATTTTAGGTCTTAAACTTGATTTAGGACGAATGATTAATGTACTGAATGTATTTGTCCCAGTAATTAAGCAATCTTCAGTAGAAGGCTACCAGAGTGGATTGATGGTTGAGTCTACAGGAACTGATTATAAGGATAACTATGGTTATGCTGGTGGTTATGTAGGTAAACTCATTGGTGGACAAATCTGGGGAGAAAGTACTGCACATTGTCAGGTTAAGAAACTCAGACGAGTAGATGGTAGAAGCTACGTAGGTGGTTTTGTAGGAAGTTCTAGACCTGGTTCTGTAGCAACACTTAACCCTACTGCTGGTGAAGGATTATTAAGTCAATTACTTAATAAACTACTTAGTACCCCTTCGGACTTAATTAAAGTACTTAATGCGACAGTTGCGACAATCCGTTATGCAGATGTTGAATCCTGGGATAACTGGGGATATATCGTAAATGGTGCATATACAACTGGTGAGAATAATACTTCTTATGCGAAAACTGCAGGTGGTTTTGCAGGAATGCTGGAAGGTACAGTTTTAGGTAAAAAGGACACATCTGAAGCTGGCATTAAAGTAGAGAATATTCGTTCTGTAGTAGCAGGTGAATATGCTGGTGGATGTTTTGGTGTTGCAGATGTAGCCGGAGTGGCGAATATCAGTGCAGGCAATGAAACGTCACTATTAGATAAGTTATTAAAACTAGGAAGAACAGATGTACTAGATGCTTTTAGAAGTTATGTATATTACGGAAATGTAATTGGAAGTAAGGATGCAGGACTAAGTGTCAATGCGAATGTTGCAAAGAAATCTGGACAGAACAATCAAGTCACATACAGTGGAACAGCCGGAGGTTTTGGTGGTTCACTACTAAATGGTTCTGTAAAGAATAGTACAGTTACACAATTAAGCAATGTAAGAGGCTTAAATAGTGTGGGTGGATTTATTGGTTACTCTGGTAAGAGTGGTGTTGTGAAAGCTGATAAGATTGATGTCCTAGGAAATAATACAGGACAGCTTCTTGGTGGAGCATTAGGTGTCATGGATATCTTTGGTTCTCATATTGATGATTGTAGTGTAAGTGGTACAAGTGATGGGTATACAGTACAGAGTCAAAGTGGAGATGAACAGATTGCAGGTGGATTTATTGGTTATGCAAACCTTGCAAGAATGTCTAATTGTACAGCAGGAAGTGTTAATGAACTAAATAAGGGATTGAAACAGGTCGCATCTGGTGGAACAGCTGGAGGATTTGCAGGTAGAACAAGCTTTGCATATCTTGCAGATCTAAAGCTAGATTCTACAGCAGTTAATATTATATTCTCTGTTCTTAATCAGCTTATAAAAGCACTTTATCTAGATAAGATTCAAGATTCAAATCTTCTAAAAATCAATCTAGGAATTATAAAAGTAGAAGCTTTATATGATGGAAAACTTCTTCATGTCAATCTTCTAGGCTTAGATATATCTGTAGGTCTCTCTAAGAAATCAGCAGATAATAAACAACAGACAGATCTTGCGATTATTACTATTGGTGATTCATCTATTAAACTCCCATGTAATGAGAATGGTTTATTAAATGATGATGATGCAAAGTCAAATATCAGTATCAGTCTTATTAAAGCAAACCGTACAAAGATTACTGACAGTAATGTGTACGGTGTGAGCTATGGATATGATGTTTATGCAGGTGGTGCCAACAACAATACTGATGGTACTTCCAAGGATGGTCGCAGTGGTGGTTTTGTAGGATTTAATGATGAAGGTTTATTAAAGAATAACAACATGTATTACTGCGACGTAGTCAGAGGGACTAACAATCTTGTAGGACCTTTTAGTGGTAAGAGTGAATTAAATTCAGTATACGACTTTAATACACAGGAAAAGATTGAAGGCGAAGGCAACAATTATCGTATTTATAGAAAATTGGATAAATCTTTCAAAGAAATCGAAGGCAATAATCAGAAATTAAATAGGGATTATGAAAATAAAGATGGATGGGATATTTATACAATTGGACATATGATTACAGTCAAAGCCTTCGATACTTTAAAGAATGCGGTTCTATCAAATGGTAATGAGAAAGCTGATTTAAAGGCGTATGAATCACCTGCCAAAGCAGTATTAATGGCTGATACAAAGACAACTCTTAATACGGGTGAAAGTGAGACACCAGAACCATCTGAGTCACAAGATCCATGTGATGATATGGTTAAACTCACTATTAATAAAGTTTGGAAGGATTTCGATAACTTCGATCATAAACGACCAGACAGTATTACGGTAACAATTTCTCGTACTTGGAAGGATAAAAACAATGTAGAAAAGACAGAAGTCGTTCCAAATTATGAGAGTTACAAAATAACAGGTTCTATCAACAAATCAACATGGCAAGAAGTGATTAAAGAACTTCCTGCTTATTTCAAAGAAAGTGATGGAACTCTTCGTTATTATAAATATTCCGTAACAGAAGCGGAAATTAATGGTTATACAACAACTATTAAGACATCAGATGATGGCTTTACGTTTACGATAACCAACAAGCATTTCCCATGTCTTCCTAATACTGGAGGATTTGGAAACTACTTATTTTATGCGATAGCAATTCTGCTTTTCCTTGTTTATTTCGTTATGAGATACAGAAAGAACAAGGAAAATAAAGTGGAAAAACTATAAAGAAAAATGAAAAAAAGGAGAAAAGGTTATGAAAAGTATTAAACGCATTATCGCATTGTTATTAACTGCGGTTATGACAATGACTATGTCCGTAACAGCATTTGCAGCAAATACAAACTGTAGTCTTACTGTAAATGTAAAAGATGGACAGGATTTAAAGGGACAGACAATTAACTTATATAAGTTATTTGATGTGACTGTGTCATCAGACAAAAAGAACTATTCTTATACTGTCAGCAAAGAAGCTGGTTATAAGGCTGCATTAGTAGAAGTATTAGGTTCATCTATTACAGCAGATTCTAAAGATGAAGAGATTGCGAAAGCTGTAAGAGACTTAGGTCAAAATGATTCAAAAGAAGTACAGAACTTCGCAAATGAGTTCACTGCAAAAGCTTTAACAAAAGGCTTAACAGCTACTAAAACTTCTGGAAAAATCATAGGAGAAAACAAAACATCTTATGATTTCACTGAATTAGCTGCAGGTTACTATTTAGTATATGTAACAGGTGGAAACAAAATTCAGTCTTCATTAGTTACAGTAACTGGTGCAGATGGCAAAGTAAGCTTAAAAACTGAAGCTCCAAGCATCACAAAAGCAGCAGATAAAGAAACTGTAAGTATTGGTCAGGTTGTTAAATATACAGTTACAGGTTCAGTGCCAGATACAACTGGATATTCAGAATATGTATATAAGATTCACGATACATTATCAAAAGGTCTTGATTTCGTAAAGAACGCTAACGGTGATGCTCTTGATAGTGCAAATGCAGTAAACGTAACAGTTGCATTTGGAGAAGGTGTTACTGATAAAGGAACAGCTCCTACTACAGCTACATTAGATACTACAAAGAATACTATGTCTCTTGACTTATCTGCATGGGTAAGAACTAACCAGGAAAACAAGGGTAAAGAATTCACAGTAACTTACTATGCTAAAGTGAATAAAAATGCAGTTGTAACAGAAAAGAACAAAGCCGAATTAGAATATGGTAATAACCCAGGTGATACAACTAAGACTAAACCAAGTGAAGTTAAAACACCTACATACTATCTTGATATTAACAAGATTAAAGCAGGTACTACAGATGACAGATTAGCGGGTGCTAAATTCAAGTTATATAAAAATTCTACTGACAGCGAAGAAAATGTTATTAAAGTAACTGGTAGTGAAGGTAACTATGTTGTAGATCCAACATCTGAAAACACAGTATTTGAATCAGTAAAATCAATTAGTGGTGAAGGTTATAACCTTCGTGTTAATGGTCTTGCTGAAGGAATTTACTACTTAGTAGAAACAGAAGCTCCAGCAGGTTACAACAAGTTAACTGATCCAATCAAGGTTGAAATTAAGAAGAGCACTACTGAAGATGTAAATGCTTGGACTCTTTCTAAAAATGGTGAAAAAGAAGAAGACAAGATCATTGACGTAGAAAACAGCACTGGTTCTATGCTTCCATCTACAGGTGGTATGGGTACTATCGCATTTGCTGTTGTTGCCGCAATCCTTGTATTTGGTGTTGCAGTAAGCTTTATCCGTGATAGAAAAAGAGAAAACTAAGAAATAGTTTTTAATGGAATGAGCGGTTATCTTTCTTAAAAGATAACCGCAATTCCAATTATTTATATATTAATAGGGAGAATGAAATGAAGTGTATGAAGATTAAAATCACTAAAAATGATATTATTCGTTTATTTGTACTTTTGATTGCATTCTCCGTGTTGTTATATCCTAGCTTTAGTAGTTATCTGAATGAAAAGAATGGTTCTAAGGCTATCTCTTATTATGATAAAGAGAGTGTAGAGCTCTCTAAGGCAGATAAGATAAGAATGTTAGAAGAAGCACGTGCTTATAATAGAGAGATGTTAGGAAATATAGATCTTATAGATCCATTCTCACAGGAAGATACAAAGCTAGATGCACGTTATGAGAGTTTATTAAATATAGATGGTTCTGGAATGATGGGATATATACGTATTCCTAAGATTCATATAGAACTACCTATTTATCATGGGACAAGTGAAACAGTCCTACAGGCTGGTGTAGGACATTTCTGGGGTACTTCTTTACCTGTTGGTGGAGAGAGTACACATACTGTATTAACAGGTCATAGAGGCTTACCTACTAAGACATTATTCACAAATATGGATAAGCTAAAAGAAGGAGATATATTCTATATCAAGGTTTTAGATGAAACATTGGCTTATCAAATAGATCAGATACTTACTGTATTACCAGAAGATACAAAAGCATTATCTATAGAATCTGGTAAAGATTATGCGACTCTAGTGACTTGTACACCTTATGCGATTAACACACATAGATTATTAGTGAGAGGACATCGTATACCATATCAAGAAGCCACAAAGAAAGTACCTAATACTGATATTAAACCAGAGTTATCATTTACTTCTAAAGTATTAATTATAACAGTGATTATTATTTTGATAGGTTTAATTATCGCAATTATTTACTGTATAAGGGATAAGAGAAGGAGGAAACTAACATGAAGATAAGAAATATTATTGTGATGATGATGGTTTTTCTTATGAGTATGTTCATGAATGTTTCTACTATTCATGCAGAGAGTGGTTCTAGAAAAGGAAGTATACATATTGTATATAAGGGTAGAAATGAATCAAACAAGGAAGTGAATTTATCCCATGCTAAGTTTTCAATCTATCAGGTTCAATATAAGAAGAATGATACATTGAAGTGGCAGGATAGTTTTAAAGATTCACATGTTTCTTTAGTCGATACCAGTGCAGAGTCTAGAGAAAAACAAGCAAAACAACTATATGAGTATGCACAAAAGAAAGGTATATCTTGTTTAACACAAGAAACTAATTCATTAGGACGTACAACATTTAGTAATTTAACGCAAGGTATTTATTTGATTGCACAAGAGGGATATGTAGAAAGTGGTAAAAGTCAGTTTGAATCTGCCCCTTTTCTAGTTGAGATTCCTTCTCTTGTGGATGGAAGTGTAGAGTATAATGTGACTATAGAACCTAAGGCTGAATGGGTAAAACCAGTAAAGCCTACTCCTTCTAAACCTCATAAACCACATGTTAAAACAGGTGATGATACAAATATATCTGTATGGGTGATAGCTGCGATAGAAAGCTTATGTATCATGATATTGTTGTATAAGAATAAGGCTGATTCTCTATGAATCAGTTTTTTTATGGATAAGTTGAGTAAAATTTGATGAATCATAATACAAATGTTAGAATGAGTATTAGGAGGTTTTTTTTATGAACATCGTTTTAATACTTGCTTGTATAGCTGTATTCTATAATATCGATTTACTCAGCTATAATTCAGAGTATCTCTCAGTACAGCAGACTAAAAACTTAAAAGGGATATTTACACTCATAGTATTATTCCACCATCTCGCAATATTCGCAGGTGTAGGTGATATTTATACTATATTTATTAATTCTGGATATATTGCGGTAGGTGGATTCCTATTCATTTCTGGATATGGCTTAATGTACCAATATATGCATAAGGGAAGAGATTATGTAAAGTCCTTTCCTAAAAGAAGAATACTCACAATACTTATTCCATCCATTGTAATGGCTATTGCCTATTTTGTATTGAAACAATATAGATATGGTTATACCCTAGGTACTCTTATCTATGATTTTAAAAGAGGGGCATCAGTAATAAGTAATGGATGGTATATCAATGCGATTATCTATTTCTATATTATTTTCTTTATTTCAATGCTTCTTTGTGAACTCATTAAGAAACGTAGATTTATGATCATCTTTACTTTTATCTTTACATATCTCTATATCTTCTTATGTATGAAGTTCAAGTTTGAAGATCATTGGTTTAGTGCAGCTTTTGCTTTCTATTTTGGTATCGTATGGGCTATGTTTAAATCTAAAATTGATTCTAATCTTAAGAAATCAATCCCTATGATCATTGGTTGTCTATTTGTTTTCTATTATGTATTAAATGTATTTACTCCATTTAAGTATGGCTGGACGGAATTTAAATGTTTAATGTATCTCGCAATTATTGTGATAATAGGAATGAGAATTAAACTTCAAAGTCCACTTATGGAATGGGTAGGAGATCATTCTTTAGAAATCTATTTAGTTCATGGTTTATTCTTTGAAATATTAAGAAATAACCATATTAATATAGTGGATAACTTTGAATTCATGGTTACTCTACTCATACTTACATTCATATCTTCCTATGTACTTCACAAGATATTCACATTTATAAACAAAAAAATCATAAACAGTTAAGAAGAGTGCTGGTCACTCTTCTTTTTGATACAATTATGATGCAATCATGTTCTATGATGAAGTCGGGTGAGAGATATGAATAAGATATTAGTAGTAGAAGATGAAGAACCAATATTAAATCTAGTAAGAATAAGTTTAAAAGAAGCAGGTTATGAGTGTATAGGGATAACGACAGGTAAAGACGCTATTGATTTAGTGGATCATGATCATTTTGATCTCGCAATATTAGATATCATGTTACCTGAAATGAATGGCTATGAGATACTAGAATACCTTAAACCATTAGGTATACCTGTTATCTTCTTAACGGCTAAATCAGCCGTTAAAGATCGTGTCAAAGGACTTCATTTAGGGGCTGAGGATTATATTATTAAGCCTTTTGAAATCATTGAATTAGTCGCAAGAGTAGAAACAGTACTCAGACGTTATAACAAGATATCACGTTATTTGTCTGTATATGATATTGTGGTAGATACATCATCAAGAGTTGTTAAGAAGAATAATGAAATCATTAATCTCACTATGAAGGAATATGATTTACTTGTTTTATTTATCAGGAATAAGAATATCGCATTATTTAGAGATTCAATTTATGAGAATGTATGGCATGAAAGCTATTTAGGTGATAGTCGTACAGTTGATTTACATGTACAGAGAATGAGAAAGAAATTAGGGTTAGAAGATAAGATTGTACCATTATATAAGATAGGTTATCGATTAGAGGTAGAAGAATGAAGTTCTTCTGGAAACTCTATTTCTCTCTTATGATCTTATTATGTTCATGTTTTAGTATTGGAAGTTATATCCTTATTCAAGGAAGTTTTAATAATTCGTTGAAAAGGGAAATGAATACAGCGTATCAGGAAAATAGTATTATATGTTCAACATTGAAGAACTATACTAACTGGTATGAAGAAGATATTGAAGATATATCACGTATACAGGAATTACTTGCGACAGTGACTGTACAGTCTTTTGATCGTAATATCATGTTTTGTTTAAGAGATAAAAGTGGAGATGTAGTATTTCAAAATGATCATTTTAGTCATTCTTCTTCATTAATAAAGAATCTAAAGAATAACCAGAAGAAGTCTATCTTAAAGAAGACTTCTTCTAAGTATTATGTCTATACGATTCAGCCAGTCAGTATTAGAAGTAATCCATTCTATATTGAGAATAAGTATGATGTAACATCATTATTCCAAACACGTAGCAGACAGATACAGACATATTTAAAGAGTACAGTTGTATTATTATCTCTAGGTATGGTACTTGTGTATATGATTTCTTCATGGCTTATGAAGCCTATTAAACGTTTATCACAAGGTTTAAAGGAAGTGACACAGGATAATGTCTATAGTCAGTTAGAAGTGACTGGTGATGATGAAATAGCGGATGTAATGAATGATTTCAATAGTATGTCTATTCATCTCTCACAGACATTAGATGAACTCAATGAAACTATAGAGAAACAGAAGATCTTCATAGGAGACTTCTCTCATGAACTAAAAACACCTTTGACTTCTATTATAGGTTATGGTGATTTAATTCGTTCTAAGAAGTTATCAGAAGAAGAGCTAATACTCTATTCTAACGCTATTGTAGAAGAAGGAAAAAGACTAGAAAAGATTTCTATGAAACTCATGGATCTGACTGTATTAAAACAGGATACTTGTACTATGTCTCCTATCCCTACTACTCTCTTCTTTGATCAAATACAACAAGGTATGCAACCCCTATTAGATCAACATCATATTACTCTTACTATGGATATAAGCCCTTCTACTATTTATATGGATTCAGACTTAATGAAGACAGTACTTTATAATCTTATTGATAATTCTAGAAAAGCGATTGGAAGTAATGGACATATAGAAATAAGAGGATTCATAGAAGATAAGAATTACCATATTACTCTTACTGATAATGGTTGTGGTATTCCAAAAGAAGAGATAGATAAACTGACACAGGCATTCTATATGGTAGATAAATCAAGAAGCAGAAAGAACGGTGGTGCTGGTTTAGGTTTATCTATAGTAGATACAATCATTAAGGCACATCATGCTTCTATGCATATTAATAGTGTTGTGAATCAAGGTACAACGATAGAGATTATATTAGGAGGTAGTTATGAAACATCTTAAGATATTTTTGATAGTATTATGCATAGTCTTGATTGTTTCTACCCCTATTGTCTTATTTAGGTATAATGATTCACAATTAATCAATCATGAGAAAATAGAAACAATCAAGACTAAGAAGGTTAAAAGTACTTTAACAACACAAGAGAAGATCAAGATGATCTATGATGCGACTTCTGATGATTCTCATATTGTCACAATATATAAAGAGTGGAAAAAAGATACAGAACAGTATGAAACTTTAAAGATGAATGTGGGAATAGAATTAAAGAAGCTTCAAAAACTTAATATCATTCCTACATTCACACAATATGAATTAATACCCCAGAACATAGAAACACTCATTGATGGTACAAACACGACGAAGTCCATGAGTGTTGTACGATTAAATATCACGTCTCAGGATACTCAAATGGATTGCTGGGTAGATTATGATACAGGTATTATCTTGCAAGGTTCTATTAATACAAAGATTGATATAAGCCTTAAACAAGCATTTATCCAGAATTATCTCAAAGTATCACAGACAACAGAAAAATACTATAGTCTTTTCTATGCGAAGAATCGTACATTCGTACGTATTTCTAATTATAGAAATGATGCAATTATGATGACAAATTGAAGCATAAATGATGAATATGATTGATATCCTCCTATTAGGAGGATATTTTTATGAGAAGAATCATTTATTTAATAACTATGTTACTTATTGTCTCTTGTGCTTATAAGAGTACACGTATTGAATCATATCAAACAAAAAAGATAATACATCCAGGACCATTACTTACATTAGTGAATGATAGAAATAAGATACCTGATACATGGAATACAAAACTTGTTCAATTACCAAATGGGAAACAGATAGATCAAAGAGTATATCCCTATTTAATGAGAATGATAGAGGATGCAAAGAAAGAAGGATGTCGAATAGTGATTGCATCTGCTTATCGTTCTAATGAAAAACAAATATCTTTATATAATACAAAGTGTGAGTTCTACCAGTCACAGGGATATGATAGAAAGACATCTGAAAAGAAAGCATCACAATGGGTGTCTAAACCAGGGACAAGTGAACACCAATTAGGCTTATCTGTGGATCTTGTCTCTTATGAGTATCAACTACTTGATAAGAAACAAGAAGAGACAAAGGAACAGATGTGGTTGATGAATCATTGTGCTGAGTATGGGTTTATATTACGTTATCCTGTGTCTAAGAGAAGTCAGACACATGTAAACTATGAACCATGGCATTATCGTTATGTAGGTGAAGAACATGCAGTAGAGATGATGAGTAATAATTTATGCCTAGAAGAATATTTAAACATTAAATATAGTCAAAATACAAAATAAGATGTCACATAAATATAAGTAAATATGTTAAATAAACGTAAAAAAGTTACCGTAAGGGGTTACTGTTCATAAGTGTTGATGTTATAATGAGAACATGTGTTATAGATTTCTAATGAAATGTCTTTTTTTGTGAAATATTTCGCATTTAATAGAATGTGTTAGAGTTTTATATACGGGAAGGAGAACACGCTTATGAAAAAAATATTTATGAAGATTTGTGTTGTAGTTTTATCTTGTTTTATGGTGTTCAATACAGCTTATTTACCATCTTATGCAGAAGATGAAATGAGCTATTATGAACAGAATGACCTAGCAAATAGCTTTAGATATTCTAATGGTCAAACAAAAGCAAGTGGTCGTGCCAATTATGCAGCACGTGCCTCTACTAATTCTGGGTGGCCTGAAGATTCTAAAGCGATCAGCAAGGGAATTGATGTAAGTTATCATAATGGAACAATTGACTGGAAGAAAGTCAAACAGTCAGAAGTAGAGTATGCGATTATCAGATGTGGTTATGGTACTGATGATAAGAGTCAGGATGATAAGAAATGGGAAGAAAACGTAAAGGGATGTACAGACAACAATATCCCTTATGGTGTTTACCTCTATTCTTATGCAGATACTGTAGAGAAAGCCTCTAGTGAAGCAGATCATGCGATTCGTTTATTACAGGGTAAGAAGTTTAAGTATCCTGTTTATTATGATTTAGAAGAAGATAAGTTACGTGATAAGATCAGCAAGAAAACTATTGCGGATATTGCACAGACATTCTGTAATAAGTTAACTGCAAAAGGATATACTGTTGGTATTTATGCGAATAAGGATTGGTTTACTAATTATTTAACTGATAGTCGTTTTAATAACTGGACTAAGTGGGTTGCACAGTATAATACAACTTGTAGTTATCAGGGTAAGTATGATATGTGGCAGTGCTCTTGTACTGGAAAAATACCTGGTATCTCAACTAATGTAGATTTAAATTACTCTTATAGTCCATTTGAAAATTCAGATGGTGGTGGTAACACAAATAATGGTGGAACTAATACTAAGTATTCTGATGGATTAAATGAAATTGAAGGAGAATTATACTATTTCAAGAATAATCGTATTGATACTTCTTATAGTGGACTCGCTACTTATAAGGGAGATACATATCTCGTTACAGGTGGTAAGGTAGATAAATCTCAATCAGGATTAGTACAATGTAATAATGAATGGTATTTATTAAACAAAGGTGAAGTAAGAGTAGATTATACTGGACTTGCTCAATATGAGAATGAATGGTACTACGTTGATTGCGGACGTGTGAATAGAGATTATTGCGGTATCATAAAATACAATAATGAATGGTTCTATGTTGATAAAGGACATCTAGATTGGAGCTATAATGGTTTAGGTCCATCTGGTGATACTTATTACTATATTAAAAACGGACGTGTGAATTGGGATTACTCAGGACTCGCTCAGTATGGTAACGAATGGTACTATATTGAAAAAGGTAAAGTAAACTGGAATTATACAGGACTTGCACAGCATAATAATCAATGGTTCTATATTGAGAATGGTGTGTTGAACTGGGATCATTCAGGAATTGTGGAATACAATAATCAGTGGTTCTATGTTGAAAAAGGACGTTTAAACTGGAATTATACAGGTTTAGGACAATCAGGTAATGATTGGTACTATATTGTGAAAGGACGTGTGAACTGGAACTATACTGGTCTTGTTCAGCGTGGTAATGAATGGTTCTATATTGAAAAAGGTAAGTTAAACTGGAATCATTCAGGAATTGTAGAATACAATAAACAGTGGTTCTATGTTGAAAAAGGACGTTTGAACTGGAATTATACAGGTTTAGGACAGTCAGGTAATGATTGGTACTATATTGTAAGTGGACGTGTTAACTGGGGCTATACAGGTCTTGTTCAAAAAGGCAATGAATGGTTCTATGTTAAAAATGGTAAGTTAGATTGGAGTTATACAGGACTTGTTCAGAAAGGTAATGAATGGTTCTTTGTACGTAATGGTCGTTTAGACTGGGGTTATACAGGTCTTGCTTGCTATGGTGAATATTATTTCTATGTTAAGAATGGACGTTTAGACTGGAGCTATTCTGGTTATGCACAGATTGATGGTCAGGGCGAATATTATGAAGTAAGAAATGGTAGACTTGTTGGTGGTACTTTAACATTAGCTAAGATGCATGGTGTTGCGAATAATCAAGATAGCCCTACAAACTATATTGTGCTTGTAGATAGAGCCGCACATCGTGTTGGTGTATTTAAAGGCAGTAAGTATAATTGGTCAGATGTAAAGTATTATAAATGTTGTGTAGGTAAACCTTCTACACCTACTATTAGTGGTACTTACTATATTAAATCTAGAGGTAAATACTTTGATACAGGTACTAAAGGTAGATGCTGGTATTATACTCAGATTAATGGTAACTACTTATTCCATTCTGTCATCTATGATAGACAGAATACTCCAAAGAGAATCATTGATAACTCAATGGATGCAGCTGTATCTCATGGTTGTGTAAGATTAGATCTAGACAACGCAAAATGGATCTATGACAACATTCCAAAGAATACTAAAGTTATTATCTATTAACACTCAGGTTCCTCCTATTTTGGGAGGACCTTTTTTATGCATAAAAAAAGGATGTGATTAAACACATCCTGGCTAACATTCTTCTGAAACGATGAACTTAGGTCTTCCTTTGATTTCATCATAGATCTGCGCAATATAGTAACCAATAATACCAAGACAGATCATGATAATACTACTAGAGAATAACTGAAGTAGGATGACTGTAGTAAAGCCTCCTAAAGCTGTCCCATTCACATACTGTACAATTGAATTAATACCAAATACTACAGAGATAACTAACATGATAAAACCACAAATAGTCACAATCTGCATTGGTGCAGAAGAGAAAGAAGTAATATTAAGTATCGCATACTTAATAAGTGACTTAGTAGACCACTTTGATTCCCCTGCTTCTCTTTCAGCAACTCTAAATGGGATTTGTGTTGTCTTAAATCCTACCCAAGAAGATAAAGCTCTAAAGAAAGAATTCTTTTCCTTCATGTTAAGTAATACCAACATTACTTTTCTATCAAGAAGCTTGAAGTCTGAGGCATTCATCATATCGATATTAGTTAGCTTAGAGATGATTTTATAGAAAGTATTAGCCATAAATCTATGGATACCTGATTCCTCTCCTCTATCTTCTTTGACAGCTTCTACAACTTCATATCCTTCCTGCCATAATTTATACATTTCTACAATCTTAATTGGTGGATGTTGTAAGTCACAGTCCATGACAACACAACAATCACCCTTTGCATATGTTAAACCTGCAGTAATCGCAGATTCTTTACCGAAGTTTCTAGAGAAATGAACACCTCTTACATGTTCATGTTTTTCTGCTGCTGCTTGGATTCTATTCCAAGTATCATCCTTAGAACCATCATCCACAAATAAGATTTCATAAGGAATCTTATGTTCTGTCATGATATCTACTACAACATTTGCAGTATTATCAATTAATAGTCCTTCATTATAAGATGGTATTATAATACTTAATAAACCTTCCATATTAATTCTCCTTACAATATTTTTTTCTAACAATTGCACTTACGATTATAAACAATATTGCCCCTGCTGTTAAGCAAATACCTAATGTTTTGTATTTTGTATGATATCTCATGGTAATTTGATTTGTGCCAGAATGAAGTTTGATGGCATATAAGCAATCTCCAAATGACTTCACTTCTGCCTTTTCATTATTGACTAATACATCCCAACAATCATCTACAGGAACAGATAGATATAAGTAACTATCTTCACTTGTTGCTTTAACTGTTGTATCAATAGAACCATTCTTCATTGAGATATTGACTTCATTCTTACGTGCTGTCTTGGAACACTCATCTAATACACTTAAATCTAATGCATAGAAATAGGCATTATCATAATTGAAATTAGAATCTGCAGATTCAACTCTTAACTTTGTATTTGAATGATCTGTTTCAATATGGAATACAGTTGGTGATAACCAGCATGCATACTTAGTAATCACATCTTTACCATTATAAACATAAGATTCTGATTCTGAAGTCCAAGGGATAAAACCATAATAAACCATATTCTTATAGTTAGAGGTATTTAAATTGATTTCTGTATTAGAATCATCTTTCTTATTAACTGAATATTTGACAGGTTTATAGATATCTTTTGAAGTATTGAATAATTGTTTAAATAATAAGTTCTGATAATCAAATGGGTTCAAATAGCCTTCTTCATATTTTATTGCATCAAAGTTATTACATGTAAATGCGAGAGGCATATAGTATGGATTTGTATATGTATACTTACCATTAAGTTTCGTATTGTTTTTCTTTACTAAACCAGTGTAGTTTTCAGAAGTTAATACATATTTCACACCAAGTAATGAATCAATACCTAACATAGATGTATTTGTGACAGTTAAACAATCTGCATAAGTAGGATAACCACACTTATTTAAGAAGTCTAACTGAGTACCATCTGGTGAAGAAGTATATCCACTTGTAGATTTATATCCATAGGATAATGGTTCATCATAGTTGGCAGTTAAGTTACCTTCATACATAACTCTATTAGAAGTCTGTGTGATTCTATAGTTTGATGAGTCATCATTCTGTATGTTACCTATGATCTTTTCCTGATTCTTTCTATATGATGTATATTCTAAATCATTCATACATAAAGAGTTCGCAAGAAGACTTGAGTTGATTCCTAAATCGATAGAACCTGCAATAAGTAATACGACAAGAAGGATCTGTTTTGTCTTCTGTTTAGTGATTAACTGATTAGAGATATATAAAGCAGTTAAGACAATAATCATAGCTACAGTTAAATAAGCATAAATCTTTTCCTGATGTGTATAATGACGTGTTAATACAATATTTAGTACAGAGAATACAATTGCGACTACACCAGTCTTCACAATATCATTCTTCTCTTTTGCATATACACAATTGTATGCAGCTAAGAAGAGAATAAAGAATTCAATAAGGAATGAATATCTATAGTTATAGCTTCCTACATATTTAAAGAGTGAGAATACCAAATAAAGAGGATGCCAATAGAGACATAGAAGTATTCCAAATAAGAATATACCGAGTACTACTTTAACTTTTAATTTAATCTGCTTGTTGAAGAAGACTGATAGTGCAAGTACTATCGCAAGTCCTCCACAAAATAATGCCGCAAAGCCTAATTCACTATGTGCCCCATAGCTATACTTAGGAATAACACTTAACATATTACCGACAAAAGAGAAGTCTAAAATATCTCTTAATGAGAGACTTCCTCTAGGACCATTAGTAAGCGCACCAATTGTAGGTAAGAACAAGACTGCACTTACCATAACACCTAGAATCATCGCAAATACATATCTAATGCCAGTCTTAATAAACTGGATGAATGTCATCTTGTTTTCTACTGCATATAAACAACATTCTAATAAGAACCAGATACCAGTAAAGACACAGCTGATTCCGGCTATATACCAGTTGAAGATAATAGCTAAACCTACCGCGATAGAAAGATTCCAGTTCTTCTTTCCCTGCACAATATAATAAACCTGTAATAACATGAATGGTAACATATACATGCCATCCAGCCACATAATATTACTTGCCTGGAAGAAGCTATATTGACATAAACCATAACCACATGAAAGAAGAATAAAGAGAACACTATTGTCTTTATAAGATGCTTCAAATCTATTTGTGATAAAGTATGCAAAGGCGATAGATGCCAATGTAAGCTTTAATGCGACTACGATATTAAAGAATGTATAGAGATTCGCATTAGAGAAAAACAATAATAATAGGTTAAATGGTGAAGATAAATAATAGCTAAATACGGCTATATTTGATCCACCCAATGTTTTCCCAAAGCTATAAGTAATTGAGTTCTTTCCCGCAATAACATCCTTTAGATATGAAAAGAAATCAATATACTGAATATTTGCATCCATTACAGCTAATGTTTTAGTGCCAAATGGCGCAAATCCACTGAATGCATAAATACATAAAATAATGAGTAAAGTAATAAGTCCGGATAGGAATATAATCTTACTTTTTTCTTTTTTATTCATAAGAACCCCCTTGAATTCAAACACAATAATTATAACATATCCTACTATATAATTCGATGTGATAGTTATGATATTACATGAAAGGTATATGTAGTAAATTATTTTGTGAATTTCTCTGTTTTTTTTGATGTATACAGGTAAATAGAATATAATGGTTACGTATGTGACTAAAAAACAAATAAGGAGAGTTTTATGAAAAAAGATAAAGATATATTTGATAGAATCATGGAGTGGAAGATCCTTAGTATCTTTAATCCATTTTATAAGAAATATAAAGAAGTATTATTATATTTATTCTTTGGTGGTTTAACTACCGTTATTAGTATTGGTTCTTATGCATTTTTTGATGTAAGTATGCATATGGATCCAATGGTTGCGAATATCTTCTCTTGGATACTTGCAGTATTATTTGCCTATGTGACAAATCGTATCTGGGTATTTGATAGTAATGCGGAAGGTATGAAGGGTATTATTCAGGAAATGGTTTCTTTCTTTGGAGGACGTGTTGCCACTCTATTAATGGAAGAAGTGATTCTATATGTTGGTATTAAGCTATTAAGTATGAATAGTATTAGTGTGAAGGTTGCAGCACAGATTCTTGTACTTATTGGAAACTACTTAATTAGTAAGTTGTTTGTGTTTAAGAAATAATAATTACACAGAAATTCCACATAGATAGCGCTTGTAATAAGGTATAATAACGGCAGTCAACTACCCACGACCTAAAGGTCATGGGCTTGTAACTGCCCAGTCGTATTAACGGTTTACACCTCCGACCTTTAACCCCAGTAGATATTGCTATCTAAAGTGGCGTTACATCATAGGGTGGTTGACAGCACCCTTTGTAGCAGAGTTTACTCTGTTACAACTGTATTAGGTACTTGGCTATCTGCAAGATAGTTTATTCCCATACGATACAGATTCATAGCTCCAATGCGGTCATCATTAGATTTATAGCCACATTTTTTGCAAGTAAACAGATGTATCTTCTTATTGCGGTTAGACTTTTCAATGTGTCCACAGCAAGGGCAGCACTGGCTTGTATAGCGAGGGTCTACCTTAATAACAGAAGACTGATTCTGTTTTGCTTTGTAGATTAGTTTCTGCTCAAGGTCATAGAAAGACCATGATACAGAAACATAACGATCTTTTGTTTTGACACGTTCTGTAGCATTACGAATGCCTGACAAATCTTCCAATACAAAGAGAGTGTGCTTTGGGTTGTTTTCAACGAGTGCCTTCGATATCTGATGGTTAATATCCTGCATCCAACGGTTTTCTCGCTGACCGATAGCTTTCAGTCTTCGTCTTGAAGATGGCGTATGTCGCATTTGGAGTTCCTTACGAAGCTTGGAATAGTTAGCACGTTTCTGTTTAATAGCTTTACCACTAACAAATCCAGACTTATGTTTGCTGTCATAAGTTGCAACAACAAAGTTAATACCTCTGTCAATACCTACAACGTTACAGATGTCAGAAATATTACTTTCTTCAACCTCATAGGTAACTGGTATATGCAGATAGTATTTACCATGCTTACTTACAAGTTTGGCAGTACCAAACTTATAAATCGTATGATCGAAATACTTAGACATTCCATCTGAAAAATAAGATAACTTCACACGACCATTAAGTGTATTGATTGAAAAACGGTTTTGTGTTAAGGAATAATCTCTGTTCCAAACCAAATCATACTGAGGCTTTTTGAACGATGGTTTAATCCACTCATTCTGATTTTCAAGAATGGTCTTATATCTGGCGATAACAGTCTTCAAAACAGACTGAGCCATCTGCGATTTAAGGTTAAACTTTTCTCGTAAAGTAGAATACAAAGCTTTATTAAGTGAAAACTGCTTTAAGTCATGAGTGCGGAATACATAGTCTGAAACATAATTACAGGCATTACGATAAGCAGACATAGTTTCATCAAGCAAAACCTTATCTGTTTCAGCTGCGATTATTTGAATTTTAGCTGTAATAGTCATCTGTTCCATAGATGCACTCCTTTCATAGATATTTCACTATATATTATATCTAATTTATAGTGAAACATCTATATTTTGAGGTGAACTATGGATAGTAGATACAATCGTCATAACAGACGAAAATACAGCCTTAAAGTACATATAGTTCTAGTAACCAAATACCGCAAACAACTACTAAAAGACTCTATCGCCAATGATGTTAAACAAAAGATTCTCGATATAGCTTATACTCGTGGCTACGAAATTATTGCGATAGAAATCGACAAAGACCATATACATTTCTTATTAAGTTACGATAAAGCAGATCGAGTTTACGATATTGTCAAAATTGTAAAGCAGGAAACGACATACCACTTATGGCAAAAGTATAGTTCTGTCCTATCAAGACAGTATTGGAAGGAAAAAACATTTTGGTCAGATGGTTATTTTGCTTGTAGCATTGGAGAAGTGTCATCAGTAACTATACAAAAATATATTGAAAGTCAGGGATAATAGATAACGATGTACGAGGCTCCTCCCACCACCTATTGGCAGTGGGTTTCCGCCTATGACAAACGAAAGGATTTATTTATGAAGTGAATTATAGACTATTTTGTGGTATAGTAATTTATGTATGAACTTAAAAATAAGGATGTGAAAAAAAGATGTATAAAAGGAAGTTAAGAGGATGGGCGAAGCATTTAGATTTCTTAATTGTGGACCTTATCTGTCTACAGTTAGCTATATTTCTAGCTTACTACATGCGTCATGGAATACTTGATATATATACAAGATCATTGTATGTCAATATTGCGATAGTCATGACACTATTAGATATGTTAATTATTATATTCTTTAATATTTTAAAGAATATTTTGAAGCGTAATAATATTACAGAAATGATTAAAGTAATAGAGAAATCATTATTATTAATGGTTGTTTCTACTGCTTATATTTTCTATGCGCAAAAAGATGATGTATCACGTTTAACTTTAGGTTTTACATGTGTATTTGATGCAATGTTTACTTATATTGTACATTGTGTGATGAAACCAATCGTAAGACGTAGAAGAAAGAATAATAAAAAATCTCTTATCGTGATTACAGAGTCTGAGTTTATTGATTCTATTACTAAGAATAAGAAAACATTTGGTTTGGATGAATACCAGAGTGTTGGTTTTGCGGTTCTAGATAAGAATATGGAAGGTCAGAAATCAAATGGCTGGTCTATTGTGGCGTCTCAGGAAACTGTTATAGATTATGTATTAAGACAATGGATGGATGAAGCTTTAGTGATTCTTCCTAGGGAAGATGTTTTCTCTACTTCTTTAGTTAAAGATTTAGCTGAAATGGGACTCGCAGTTCACGTGGAAATCAGTGAATATAACTCATTAAAGGGATACCGCAAACAGTTTGAAAGAATGGGAGAAAACCAGGTATTAACTGTCAGCATGAACTCTATTAATGAATATGACTGGATTGCGAAAAGAATCTTAGATATTCTTGGTGGTTTAGTAGGATGCTTGATTACTCTTATCTTAACTATAATCATAGGTCCAGCTATATTTATTGCCTCTCCAGGACCAATCTTCTTTAAACAGAAGAGAGTTGGTAGAAATGGTAAAGTGTTCAATATGTATAAGTTTAGAAGTATGTATATGGATGCTGAAGAGCGTAAGAAAGAGCTTATGGATCAAAACAGAGTCAAAGATGGTATGATGTTCAAACTTGAATATGACCCTCGTATTATTGGCTGTAAGAAGAAAGCAGATGGTACAACTAAGAAGGGTATCGGTAATTTTATTAGAGATTATTCTCTTGATGAATTCCCACAGTTCTTTAATGTATTAAAGGGTGATATGAGTTTAGTAGGTACTAGACCCCCTACTCTTGATGAATGGAATAAGTATGAATTACGTCATAGAGCACGTCTTGCATTTAAGCCAGGTATTACAGGTTTATGGCAGGTAAGTGGTAGAAGTAATATTACTGACTTTGAAGAAATCGCAAGATTAGATAAAGAATATATCAAGAACTGGAGATTCAGTCATGATATTCAGATCTTATTGAAGACAGTACAGGTTGTTTTCAAAAAAGAAGGATCAATGTAAAGGAGTTATGAATATGCCATCAATAAAGATTATTATTGCGACACATAAGAAATATCGTATGCCTAATGATGAGATGTATGTTCCTGTACAGGTTGGTGCAGAAGGCAAAGATGATCTAGGATATACACGTGATAATACAGGTGATAATATTTCTAAATTAAATTCACAGTATTGTGAATTAACAGGATTATATTGGGCTTGGAAGAACCTAGATGCAGATTATGTTGGTTTAGCACATTATCGTAGACATTTTAGAGTAAAGAAAAAGACTAAGGATCCTTTTGATTGTGTTCTTACTTCTAAGGAAGCAGAAGAACTATTAAAGAATAATGATATTCTAGTTACTAAGAGACGTAATTATTATATTGAAACAATCTATGATCATTATGTTCATACACTCTATCCTGAACCATTAGATGAAACAAGAAAGATTATTGAAGAGAAGTGTCCAGAATACTTACCTGCTTTTGATAAGCATATGAAGGGTAAGACAATGCATGCCTTTAATATGTTTGTGATGAAGAAGGAATATTTTGATGCTTATTGTGAATGGTTATTTGATATTCTATTTGAACTTACTAAGAGATTTGAAGGTACTGAATATAATAGCTTCCATGCACGTTATCCAGGTAGAATTAGTGAAGTACTATTAGATGTCTGGATGAATGAGAATGGTTATACCTACAAAGAAGTTCCATTTGTATATATGGAAAAGATCAATATGTTTAAAAAGGGAATGGGATTCTTAAAGGCTAAGTTCTTACATAAGAAGTATGGGGAGAGTTTTTAATGAGTTTATTTAAGAAAATAGTAACACTTGTACTCGCAATGAGTTTGATGACTGGATGTTCTTTGACTAATAATGCGGATTCACAAAAGGTATTTAATTTTGCGGATTCTGGTTATGTGACATCTTTAGATTCATCAAAGGCTATTGATGAAACATCCACAAATGTGATTCAGGCATTTGGAGATGGTTTATATGCCTATAATGTGAAGAGTAAGTTAAAGCCAGCTATTGCGAAAAGCATGGAAGTAAGTGATGATGGCAAAACATATACTTTTGAAATTAGAAAGAACGTGAAGTGGTCTAATGGTGATTCTGTGACTGCAGAAGACTTTGTTTATGCATGGAAGAGAGCCTTATCTATGCGTTCTGAAGCATCTAAGTTATTAACATCTTATGGTGCTGCGATTGCAGGTGCAGATGATATCTACAATGGTTTAAAGCCTGCAGATACTTTAGGTGTTTATGTGAAGAATAAGAAATTGGTTGTACATCTACAGTATAAGACAACACGTTTTATGGATTTAGTGACTCAGCCAGTCTTCTTCCCATTAAATCAGAAGTTTGTAGAAGAACAGGGAGACAAGTACGCAACTTCTCCTAAGACATTATTATCATGTGGTACATATAAGGTGTCTTCTATTTCTAAAGATAAGATTGTATTAAAGAAGAATAAGACATGTTATTTCGCAAAGAAATCAAATATTGATCAGGTGAATATGCTTTTTGGAATCAGTAATGATGAAAAGATTAAATTATTTGATGAAGGTAAGATTGATTTCGCATCAGTGACTGGTGAAAAAGCGAAGAAGTATGATGAAAAAGATTCAAGTACTGCAGATAATGACAGTGTGATGTGGGATTTAGTACCTAATTTCAAGGATCAGTATTTATCAGATTTAAGAGTACGTGAGGCAATGTCTTCATTACTTAGAAGAAATAAATATGATAAAAATGTATTGAATGATGGAACTGAAAAGGCTGAAGGCTTACTTCCTATGGGTATCTGTTTTAACTCACAGAAACAGTTCATGAGAGATGCTTGTAAATACAAATTAAAGTATAAGAAGAAAGAAGCGAAGAAATCTTTATCTAAGCTTCTTAAAGAATATAAGCTAAAGAAATTCACATTTACTTTAACTTATTCAAAAGAATATCCACAGGCTAAGTTTATTGCGAATGAAATTAAAAAAGACCTTGAGTCAACTAAACAATTCAAGGTGTACTTAAAAGAAGTCAATACTGTGGATTATGAACAGGCAGAATTATCTTTATTACGTATTAAAGGTGCATGTAATGATGCCTATGATTATTTAGCCCCTCTCGCAGTCAATAACCAAGGTATTAATCATTATGCAAGTAATGAATTTAATAACTTCTTTACTACTGCAGCTAGTGCGCAGAGTCAGGATGAACGTTTCTATGCATTCTTAAATGCAGAAAGAGTCGCAATGCGTGACTATGCACTTATTCCTGTGATTCATCAGGGACAGAGATACGTAATTAATGTAAGTGTCACAGGTCTTATTTGTAACTTTAGTGGCGCACCATATAGCTTTAGATATATGAGTATGCATTAATTGAGGGGGTATTCAATGATCAATAAAGTTAAGACATTTATACAGAAGTTAACGACAACACAAATGGGTTTAGTCGTTTTAGCTATTTATTATTTTACACTATTCTTAGATATCACTACTTTAAGCTTTAGTTTCTCTAAAGCAGCTACTTTGTGTAAGCTGTTGAGATATGTTTGTTATGTATATTTCTTGTTTGTAATATGCAGAAAATTTAGAACTTTAGACTTAAAGAGTTATATAAACAAAATTAAGAATTTTGATAAGAAACAGTACTTTGTGGCAGGTGTTGTATTACTCGCATTATTCAGTATTGTGATGAACCTACTCCTCACTAAAAATAAAGCATGGGTTTTCTTATTATTTACACTTATTTATGCAAGCTGTTTTGATTTTGAAGATGTATTAAATACAATCTTCTCTGCACAGTTTATTTCATTAATTCTTATTACAACATTAAGTTCATTTGGACTTATGCATGATTATGTCAATATGAGAGCGGATGGGACAATGAGACATTCTTTAGGATTTGGTTACCCTACTTATTTATCTCAGTTCGTCCTATTTATGATTCTCTATTATTCATATAAGAAGAACTTTAAGATCAGTCCTGAAAAGTTAGGCTTATATCAGCTTCTTATTGTATTTTCTTATTTCTTAACTGATTCAAGAACTGAAATGTTGATATCTGAATGTATTCTTATTGGTATCTTTATGAATTCTGTAGGTATTCTTGATAAATTCAAGAATGTAGTGGAATTCTTTAAAAAAGCCTATGCGACATGCTTTCCATTATTCCCAATTGGAAGTTATATTCTTGTAATGTTATATGGATTCATCTTCAATACAATGAATGTGAATGGTATTATCTTCAAGATTGCACAGAAATTCAACCATATATTCTCAAATAGACTTTATCAGACATTCTATGATTTTAAACGTTATGGTTTAAGCTTATTTGGTTCAAATATTGATTTAGTTGGTTATTTCCTTACTAAAGAGAATGAAGGTACTATTATTAGAAGTAATTTCATTGATAATGAGTATATGAGAATCTTATTTGAAAATGGATGGATCTTCTTTATCGCATTCTTTGCGATTATATCAATAGTGATCTGGCATCTTTATAAGACTAAGAAAGATGGATTACTATTTATTTCATTTGTGATTACAACATCTAGTTTAATAAATCCTAGATTATTTACTATCACAGTTTCAGTTATCAGTTTTATGATTATTCCAGTATTACACGATTTACTATTTAACCAAGGAGGACACTTAGATGAGTAAATATGATTATCTAGTAGTAGGATCAGGTCTTTATGGCGCAATCTTTGCGCATGAAGCCAATAAGAGAGGAAAGAAGGTTCTTGTCATTGATAAGAGACCTAATATTGCAGGAAACATCTACACTGAAGAAGTAGAAGGCATCAATGTACATAAATATGGGGCTCATATCTTCCATACAAATAATAAGGAAGTATGGCAGTATATTACTCAGTTTGCAGAGTTCAACAGATTCACTAACTCACCAGTTGCGAACTATAAGGGAGAACTATTCTCTTTACCATTCAACATGTATACATTCAATAAGATGTGGGGTGTTGTAACACCAGAAGAAGCAGCTGCCAAGATTGAAGAACAGAGACAGGAAATCAAGGGAGAACCAAAAAACCTTGAAGAACAGGCTATTTCATTAGTTGGTAGAGATATCTATGAAAAGCTCATTAAAGGTTATACAGAAAAACAATGGGGAAGACCATGTAATGAACTTCCATCATTCATCATCAAGAGATTACCAGTAAGACTTACTTTTGATAATAACTACTTCAATGCGTTATATCAGGGTATTCCAATGGGTGGATATACAAAGATGGTAGAAAACATGTTGGAAGGTATTGAAGTAAGACTCAATACAGATTATCTAGAAAACAAGGAAGAACTAGACAGCTTAGCTGATAAGGTAGTCTATACAGGACCTATCGATGCTTACTTCAACTATAAGCTAGGTACACTAGAATATAGATCAGTGAGATTTGAAACAGAAGTATTAGATAAGCCAAATTTCCAGGGAAATGCGGCAGTAAACTATACAGATGCAGAAACTCCTTGGACAAGAATCATTGAACATAAGTGGTTTGAATTCGGTACACAGCCAAAGACTGTCATCAGTAGAGAATACAGCTCTGAATGGAAGCTAGGAGATGAACCATACTATCCAGTCAATGATGAAAAGAATGGTGCCTTATATGCAGAATATAAGAAGCTAGGAGAAGCTGAAACTAAAGTGATCTTTGGTGGAAGACTTGGAGAATATAAGTATTATGATATGGATGCAGTTATTGCAGCTGCGTTAGATAAAGTAAAAGAAGAATTTAATTAATCATTCAGGCAAAGATTTTATATCTTTGCCTTATCCAAATGGAGGCTTATTATGAAGAGTGTATTGATTATAGGAATGACACCAAATCCTGGTGGGATAGAAAGTTTTTTAATGACTTACTTCAGAAAATTAAAGAACACCTTTAAAATAGATTTCCTTACTACATTTGATACATGTGCTTACAGTCAGGAGATTCTAGAAAATAATTCTAGAATTTATACAATTAAATCAAGTCAGTTTAAACAAGCTAAACAATTTAAACAGGAAATGACTTCTTTCTTTCAGCACCATCATTACGATATCATCTGGTTTAATGCCTGTGATCTAGGTAATTTTGGTATGTTGGAATATGCACAGTTATGTTCTCCTGAAAAAGTGATTGTTCATGCACATAATAATGATTTCATGATGAAAGGTAAGAAAGCACTCTTCTATAAGTTCATGCATTATAAGAATAAAAAGAAAGTAAAACAGTATGCCACTGATTACTGGGCCTGCTCAGAACTTGCAGGAGAATTCTTTTTTGAAGATGATGTAAGAAAGAGTCCTCGTTATCATGTCATTAATAATGCGATTGATACAGATCGTTTTAAATATGATAGAGAGGTCAGAACAGCTTATCGTAAAGATTTGAATATTGAAGATAAGATTGTCGTAATGAATACCGCAAGATTCACTTATCAAAAGAATCAGTTATTCCTTATTGATATCTTTGAGGAATTAAAGAACAGGGATGACCGTTTTGAACTTGTATTAGTAGGTGATGGTGAATTAAGAGGTGAACTTGAACAGAAGATTTCTGATTTACATCTCACTGATAGCGTACAGCTACTTGGCTTACGTAGTGATATTCCAGAATTATTATCAGCGGCTGATATATTCCTCTTCCCTTCTCGTTTTGAAGGGTTTGGTATATCATTATTAGAAGCTCAGGCTTCTGGACTGTTATCCTTTACTTCCAAGACAGTTGTCCCAGAAAGTGTAGGGATTACAGATTTACTCACATATATTTCATTAGATGAATCTGCTGAAGAATGGGCTGATCTAATTTATAGTCAATTCACTTCTAGAGACATTGATAGAAATAAATATACGGATATCATCAAAGAAAAGGGATTTGATATTGATACAGAAGCAATGAAATTAAAATCCTACCTAGATGATTAGAGAAAGGAAAACAGTTATGAAAAAATATTATTTACAGGTTACTATTGATTCAAATCTAGATGCTAGTACAAAAGCTGTTCAGGATTGTAATAAGATTCTTCATAAGAACGGTTATGCACCTTTTGAAATCAATCTATATAAATCAGGTAATAAGTATATCAAGAAGGTACATAACTTCTTAGCCTTCAATCACTTAAATAAGATTGATGAAGGTGCTTTACTTGTAGTACCTCATCCTCTTTATATCAATAAGAAATATATTGATATCTTAGAGAAGGTAAAGCAGAAAAAGCATATTAAGCTTGCTTTCCTTATTCATGATTTAGATTCATTAAGAAAGCTATTCTTAAATGCTCAGGATGATTTTGAATATATGGATCATAAGATGTATGACATCTCTGACTATATTATTGCGCATAACGATTGCATGATTGATTATTTAGTCACACAGGGAGTAAAGAGAGAGAAGATTCATAATCTTCATATCTTTGACTATTTATGTGATTCCAACAATACAATCAAGTTTGATCGTTCAGTGAGTATTGCAGGTAACTTAGATGAAAAGAAGAGTAACTATCTTGCAAAGTTAAAGGATATTAAAGCAGTTCATTTTGATTTATATGGTGTACATTTAAATGAAGATATTCTTGCATCTAATATTACTTATCATGGTGCTTTCCCACCTGATGAAATCAATAATCAGTTATATAGTGGTTTTGGTTTAGTATGGGATGGAAGTTCTATTGAAAAATGTGATGGTAACACAGGAGAGTATTTAAAATACAATAACCCTCATAAATTATCTTTATATTTAGTATCTGGTATTCCTGTAGTTATCTGGAAAGAAGCTGCAGAAGCTAAATTTGTAGAAGAATATGGCCTAGGTATCACAGTTAATTCTTTAGATGAGCTTGGAGAAAAATTTGCGAGTCTAAGTGAAGAAGAATACTTTGAAATGGTAAAACGTGTGGCAGTCGTTTCTGAACGTCTTAAGAACGGATATTACCTTACTCAGGCAATCAAAGAAATTGAAGAGGCTTAAAGCCTCTTTTTCTTCTTTAACTCTTATTATTTTTGATTTATAATAGTTGCGGTTTGTAACAAGGAAAGAGAGGTTTTGTATGAAAAAACAGAAATCACTTAAGTTGAATTTCATTATGAATGCATTACTTACAATGTCTTCATTCATATTCCCACTTATTACATTCCCATATGTATCGAGAGTATTAGGACCTACAGGAACAGGTCAGGTTAACTTTGCGACATCATTGATTACTTATTTCTCTATGTTTGCACAGTTAGGTATTCCAACATATGGTATTAAAGTATGTGCTCAGGTAAGAGATGATCATGAAAAACTCACAAGAACAACACAAGAATTATTGATTATCAATCTTGTCATGACTGTGATCTCTTATATTGCGTTTATTATTGCGTTATTCACAGTACCAAAGCTTGCATCTGATAAGATGTTGTATGTGATTACTAGTAGTACTATCCTACTTACTACAATAGGTATGGAATGGCTCTATAAAGCTTTAGAACAATATACATATATCACTATCCGTTCTATTATCTTTAAGTTTATCGGATTAGTTGCGATGTTCTTATTAGTTCGTTCAAAGAACGACTATGTGATGTATGCAGGTATCACAGTATTTGCGGCAAGTGCTTCATTTATTCTTAACTTATTAAATGCTCATAAGTATATTGGTCTCAAACCAGTAGGACACTATAACTTTAAGAGACATTTCAAGCCAGTTGCGATCTTCTTTGCGATGAGTTGTGCAACGACTATCTATACTAACTTAGATTCAGTTATGTTAGGCTTTATGGCGACTAATGCGGATGTTGGGTACTATGGTGCAGCCGTAAAGATTAAGAATATTTTAGTATCTATCGTTACTTCACTAGGTACTGTATTACTTCCTAGAGCGGCTTATTATATTGAACATCAGCAGATGGATGAATTTAAGAAGCTAAGCAAGAAAGCATTAAACTTCGTATTCCTTGTTGCTTCACCAATGATGATCTATTTCATGCTTTTCGCAAAGCAGGGAATTTATTTCTTATCAGGTGATGCGTTTGGACCAGCCGTTGTGCCTATGCAGCTTATTATGCCTACCCTACTCCTTATTGGAATCACAAATATTTTAGGTATTCAGATTCTTGTCCCATTAGGGTATGAAAAGGCAGTACTTGTATCCGAGGTTGTAGGTGCAATTATTGACTTAGTGGTCAATGCCTTATTGATTCCAGTATATCAATCAAGTGGTGCTGCGATTGGTACATTACTTGCAGAATTTGCGGTTATGGTTGTTCAATGTATTGCGTTAAAGAATGAAATCAGAACAGCTTTTAGTGATATCAAATACTTAAAGATTATTCTTGCGATTATCCTTGCATCACTTGCATCATATTGGGTAGTAGCACTTAATCTTCATGTATTTATTACACTCGTTATTTCAGCTATTCTCTTCTTTGGTGTATATGGTCTTGTACTTATCATCACAAAAGAAAAACTTGTCATTGAAATATTGACACAAATATTTAATAAATTGAAACATAGAAGCGCATAATAACTGCGCTTTTTGACTTATAAAACAATAAAGGGTATACTTTTATTGTAATGACTAATGAATATGAATGATGTAAAATAATGATATTCATATGAAGGAGGAAATCAGAAATATGCCTGATAGACAGAGAATCGGTATTTTAGGAGCTGGTACATGGGGTATGGCTCTTGCAAGAATGCTGGCTAATTGTGATAAGGAAGTTACAGTGTGGTCTGCCCTTCCACAGGAAGTGGAACAGTTAAGTACAACACATACACATCCAAAACTTCCTGGTGTTGATTTTCCTGAAACTATTCGTTATACAACAGATATAGAAGAAGCATGTGCGGATCAAAATATTATCATGTTTGCGGTGCCTTCTGTATTTGTGAGAAGTACTGCAGAAAAAGCCAAACCTTATATTAAAGACAATCAGATTATTGTGGATGTCGCAAAGGGTATTGAAGCAGATACTTTCATGACACTCACTGAAGTGATTGAAGATGTACTTGATAATGATACTTTACACTTAGTTGCATTATCTGGACCAACTCATGCAGAAGAAGTGGCAAGAGAATTACCTACTGCCATCGTATCAGCATGTACAAATCTAGATGCTGCAAAATATGTACAGAAGTTCTTCAGTAGTCCATTCATGCGTGTTTATACGAATAACGATGTGAAAGGAATTGAAATTTGTGGCGCATTAAAGAATATTATTGCGTTAGCTGCTGGTATTTCTGGTGGTTTAGGTTATGGTGATAATGCCCGTGCAGCGTTAATTACTAGAGGTCTTGCAGAAATGGAGAGACTTGGCGGCAGAATTGGCTGTACACCACATACATTTAGTGGATTAACAGGTATGGGTGACTTAATTGTGACTTGTACAAGTGAGTTCAGTAGAAACAACCAGGCAGGTCATTTGATTGGTGAAGGAAAGACACCAGCAGAAGCAGTGAAAGAAGTAGGCATGGTTGTAGAAGGTATTAATGCATTACCTGCAGCTGTTCAGCTTGCAGAAACTTATAAAGTGGATATGCCTATTGTGATGACTGTGAATAGAATTATTAACGAAGGCTTAAATCCAAAGGATGCAGTGAATGCATTATTACAGAGAGATTTAAAATCAGAAACACCTCTTCCATCTATTAATGATGTATTTGAAGAGTCGGTATTAAGAAAGACGAGGAAAAGTGGAATGAAGAGAGTTATTACTTATGGTACTTTTGACTTATTACATTATGGTCATATCAACCTATTAAGAAGAGCTAAAGAATTAGGTGATTACTTAATCGTTGGTTTATCTACAGATGAATTCAACTGGAATGAAAAACAGAAGAAGTGTTACTTCACATATGAACAGAGAAAACAGTTACTTGAATCAGTAAGATATGTAGACTTAGTTATTCCTGAATGTGGATGGGATCAGAAACGTAAAGATGTTCATGAATATCATGTAGATACATTTGTCATGGGAGATGACTGGAAGGGTCAGTTTGACTTCTTAGAAGAAGAAGGTGCAGAAGTCGTTTACTTACCTAGAACACCTGAAATCAGTACTACAAGAATCAAAAAAGACTTGAATAAATAGTCATATTTTACTCGTTTATGAAGATGATATGTAATTTTTGTGTAATTATCACCTTAAAGGTTTTCATTTTTTCATTTACGAGTATAATGACGAATGAACCCGAATATTAGGAGGTAGTTATGAAATTTATTACATCACGTGCCTTGGTTCTTGGTATCCAGGCAGTTGTAACTGCAGTGCTTGCATTCTTCGTAGTAAAGATTGGAATCTTACCTACAAAGTATTTAATGGCAGCATTTGCAGTACTTGTTGTGTTATGGCTATTCATGTTGTTGTTGACTAAGCCATCAAAACATAAAAAAACAATCAGACCTTTATTAGGTAAAATAGTATCTCTTGTGTTAAGTATCGCAATGGTATTTGGTACTAGTAAGATCATCAAAGGTGATTCATTCCTTTCATCTATTACTAACGTAGGTACTGAAACAACAACTTATTCTTTAGTTGTATTAAAGAGCAGTGGTTATAAGAATGTTTCTTCATTAAAGGGTAAGACTATCGATTACTATGCAAATGATAAAAAGAAAGCAATGCAAGTAAGAGAAAAACTAGAAAAACAGATTAAATTCCATGGTAATGGAGAAGAAGATAACGCAAAGCTTGCATCAGATTTATATAATGGTGATTGTGATGCAATTCTTTTGAATGAAAGTTATCGTGATATGATCAAAGAAACTTATAGTAACTTTGATACAAAGACTAAAGTATTATGGCAGGAAAAGATTGTAGAAGAAGTAGAAAATACTGCTTCTGATATTAACGTTACTAAGAAGCCATTCGTATGTTACATCAGTGGTGTTGACTCTCGTGGTGGTGTAAATGAAAACAGCCGTTCAGACGTTAACCTATTAGTAACAGTTAATCCAAATAATGGTCAGATCTTAATGACAAGTATTCCTAGAGACTACTATGTAAAACTTGCGAACTGTGGTAAAGAAGATAAGTTAACACATTCAGCATTATATGGTGGTACTGAAAACAGTGTGAAGACTATTGAAAACTTTCTAGACATCAACATTGACTTCTATGCAAGAGTTGATTTCCAGTCAGTTATTCAGTTAGTAGATACATTAGGTGGTATTGATATCTATTCTGATAAGGAATTCATTCCTTATACAGACCATGGTATTAAGATTCCTAAGGGAAATGTACATATGGATGGACGTATGGCCCTTGCATTCGCAAGAGAACGTTATACTTACCAGTCTGGTGACCAGCATAGAACTGAAAACCAGCAGGCAGTATTACAGGCTATCATCAAGAAAGCAGTCTCTCCAAAAATCTTAACTAACTATAGTGAAATCTTAGATTCTATCAAAGATACATTCACTACAAATATGCCATCTTCAAGCATTAGAGCTTTAGTTAATAAGCAGTTAGATGACAACATCAAATGGGAATTCCAGAAATCATTCCTTAAGGGTGAAGGTGTCATGCAGACTGGCGGTTATTCAATGCCTAAGACTAAGTTATGGTATTGTATTCCAGATAAAGACAGTATTGAATTAAATTCTAAGTACATCAACGCTATGTGTGATGGTAAGAAGATTGATACTGAAAAGAAAATCTTTGATGTAGAAAAAGCTGAAAAAGAAGCAAAAGAAGCAGAAAGGAAAACAAACTAATTAAGAGACGAGGGTTCAATGAACCCTCGTTTTATTATATGGATTATGGTATTATGGAAGAGACGAAAGAAGGACATCAATATGAAATATGATTATCTAGTGGTAGGATCAGGTCTTTATGGCGCAATCTTTGCGCATGAAGCAAACAAGAGAGGAAAGAAGGTTCTTGTGATTGATAAGAGACCTAATATTGCAGGAAACATCTATACTGAAGAAGTAGAAGGTATCAATGTACATAAATATGGGGCGCATATCTTCCATACAAATAATAAGGAAGTATGGCAGTATATTACTCAGTTTGCAGAGTTCAACAGATTCACTAACTCACCAGTTGCGAACTATAAGGGAGAACTATTCTCTTTACCATTCAACATGTATACATTCAATAAGATGTGGGGTGTTGTAACACCAGAAGAAGCAGCTGCCAAGATTGAAGAACAGAGACAGGAAATCAAGGGAGAACCAAAAAACCTTGAAGAACAGGCTATTTCATTAGTTGGTAGAGATATCTATGAAAAGCTCATTAAAGGTTATACAGAAAAACAATGGGGAAGACCATGTAATGAACTTCCATCATTCATCATCAAGAGATTACCAGTAAGACTTACTTTTGATAATAACTACTTCAATGCGTTATATCAGGGTATTCCAATGGGTGGATATACAAAGATGGTAGAAAACATGTTGGAAGGTATTGAAGTAAGACTCAATACAGATTATCTAGAAAACAAGGAAGAACTAGACAGCTTAGCTGATAAGGTAGTCTATACAGGACCTATCGATGCTTACTTCAACTATAAGCTAGGTACACTAGAATATAGATCAGTGAGATTTGAAACAGAAGTATTAGATAAGCCAAATTTCCAGGGAAATGCGGCAGTAAACTATACAGATGCAGAAACTCCTTGGACAAGAATCATTGAACATAAGTGGTTTGAATTCGGTACACAGCCAAAGACTGTCATCAGTAGAGAATACAGCTCTGAATGGAAGCTAGGAGATGAACCATACTATCCAGTCAATGATGAAAAGAATGGTGCCTTATATGCAGAATATAAGAAGCTAGGAGAAGCTGAAACTAAAGTGATCTTTGGTGGAAGACTTGGAGAATATAAGTATTATGATATGGATGCAGTTATTGCAGCTGCGTTAGCTAAAGTAAAAGAGGTATTTGAATAATGGAAAACTTAGTATCTATTATTATTCCTGTATATCGTGGAAATCCTGTTTATTTCAATAAGACAATCGAAAGCTGTCTCAATCAGACTTATGAGCATGTAGAAGTGATTATTGTAGATAATGGATGTAACGATGAGTTACAGGATACATTAACTGAATTAAATAATAAAGAGAATGTGACAGTCGTAAAGAACTCTAAGAGTGGTGTATGTTCAGGTAGAAACTTAGGTGTAAAAACAGCTAAGGGAGACTATATCATGTTCCTAGATGCTGATGACTGGATTGAAAGTAATGCCTGTGGAATACTATTAAATCATGCAGTAGAAGCAGAGGCAGATTGTGTCATCTGTAACTATAGTAGAGACTATAGTGATCATAGTGAAAAGATGCTTCACTATATTAGAGATACAATGTATAAGGACTGGAAGGATTATTTAAAGGATCTTTTAAATGTCCAGGCAGGTGTAGGTTTCTGTTGGGGTAAACTCATTAAAGCTTCTACTATTAAAGATGTATTACTCAATGAAGAGTTAAGCCTGGCAGAAGATGCAGAATATTGTGCACGTGCTTCACATAAGTGGAATGTGATTGTGGGAGATGAACATCCACTTGTGCATTATGTATTCAATGATCAATCAGCTGTACGTAAGTTTGATACAGCTTATGCAGATAAATTCCTCTTATCTATGAAAGCAGTAGAAGAAGACTTAAAAGATGTGATGGCAGAAGATAAGAATATAGAAACACTATTTTATAACTTTGTAAGTTATCATGTATTACTTATTCTAGTGAATTATTGTGCACATCCACAAAATAAAGATAAGGCGATGTCTTCTTTAAAGGCATTGATGAAGAATGATTTATTTAAACGTGCTGTCAAGAACTCTAACTACAATGGTATGTCTATGACACGTAAAGTACCATTATGGTTCTTAAAACATAAGATGAATAGATTCGCATTACTTGTAGGACAAGTAAGACAGAAACAGTTTTCTAAGAGTAAATAAGGAGTAAAGTTATGAAAGTACTAGTATTTGGAATTACAGATAATCCAGGTGGTATGGAAGCTGTTATTATGAACTACTATCGCCATCTAGATCGTACACGTGTACAATTTGATTTCTTATGTAATACTGAAGTGGTCGCCCATGAACAAGAGATACTCAGTTTAGGTGGTACTATTTATCGTATTCCTGCAAGAAGTAAGGATAGAAAAGCTTTCTCTGAAGCTTTAGAAAACTTCTTTAAGACTCATGCTTCTGAATATAAAGCTATCTGGTTTAATACATGTTCTCTTGCGAATATTGATTACCTAAAAAAGGCTAAACAGTACGGTATCCCTACTCGTATTATTCATTGTCATAATGCAGCTAATGGAGATAGCTTCTTAAGAGGCTGTCTACATAAGTTCAATAGAACACAGATTAGAAAATATGCGACAGACTTCTGGACGTGTTCAGAAGATGCGAATGAATGGTTCTTTGGAAAGAATGCAGTATTACCTAACTATAAATTAATTAATAATGCGGTAGATGTGAACTTCTTTAAACCTAATGAAGAAATCAGACAATCTATAAGAGAAGAACTTCATGCAGGTGATAAGATTGTATTAGGTCATACAGGAAGATTCCACTTCCAGAAGAATCACCCTTATTTATTAAAGGTATTTAATGCGTTAGATCATAAATATCCAGGTAAGTATATGTTGATACTTATTGGGGATGGTGAAGATAAGGAAGCATTAAAGAACCAGGTGAAAGAATATGGTATTGAAGATGATGTGAAGTTCTTAGGTATTAAGAGTAATGTGAGTGATTATATTCAGGGTATGGATCAATATATCTTCCCTTCTCGTTTTGAAGGCTTAAGTGTCGCATTATTAGAAGCAGAAGCCAATGGATTACCATGTATGATTTCTGATACTATTTCTCTAGCTTCTATTGTGAATGATAATGTGAAGATGTTACCTATTACTGATGAAGCAGTAGACAAATGGGTAGAAGCGATTGAAGAAGCCTCTCATCAATCTAAACATTTTAATATAGAAGCATTTGAAAAACGTAATCTAGAAATAAATACAGAAGCTAAGAAGATGCAGGATTTCTTCTTATCGCTCTAAACCTTCATAGCGAAGGTTTTTTATTTTTTATACAAATAGAAGTCATTTTGTGTAATATCAGATGAATATATATGTGAAATTATGTTAATATATAATTGGATTATATAAGAGGAAGGGAGATATATATGAACAAAAAGTTGTTTTCAAGTTTTGTAAGTGCAGCTCTTGTTTGTGCGATGGGTATGTCTACTGTAAGTGCGATTACTCCAGTACCAAGTATGCTCAACAACAATCAAGTGTCTGCTACATCATTAAGTCGCTCTATTTCTGATTACAAGAAGATCGAAGGCATTAACGATCAGACTGTATTAGGTGCAGATTTCTCTCATTACCAGCAGGATTTAGAATGGGGAAAAAAGTACTATAACTATAAGAGCGTCGAAATTGATGATCTATTTAAGTTTGTACAGGGACAGGGAATTAATACAATTTCTGTCAAGGTTGCAGTCAATCCAGATACTACGAGTGATAAAACTAAATGTTATGAACTAGGTAGTGCTATCAAAACAATTAAGGAAGCCAAAAAGGCAGGCTTAAAAACAAATATCACATTATTTTATTCTGATGATGTCACTTATGCGAATAGTCAGAATTTACCAGCAGGATGGACAGAAGATAATGCGGTAGAAAAGGCAACAGATTATACGAACGAAGTACTTGATACTTTAAGTAAGAATGATGCATTGCCTACTATGATGACTATTGGAAATGAAGTAAATTATAATTTCCTTGGCTTAACTGAAGGTGGAGGATGGGATGGCTTTGTCGCAATGGCTACTCTATCTAAACTTATTACTGCAAAAGGTGTTAAAACTGCTTTAAGTTTTGCAGCACCAGATGATGCGACAGGTATTCAGTATGTAATTGAAAAGCTAGGTTATGCGAAAGTGGACTATAGCTACTTAGGTGTAAATCTTTATTCAGATCGTGCGAATATTAATGATTATGTTAAGGCACTACGTACGACAGTAAATGAAAAGGCTGCAGATAAGCAGTTGATTGTCTCTAACATTAAGTTCCCACGTAAGAATGAAGCTGAAACAGCATCTACTGAGACACAGGCAGAAAGCATTTATAACTTATTAAGTGCTTCTATTAGTGATAGTAATGCAGGTGGTTTAATTTATGATGAAGCTGAATATGTAGGAAGTTGGAATGGTTTCTTTAATGAACAGGGACTTGCACAGACTTCTCTTGCAGTATTTGGTTTTGCACAGGGTTGGAATATTGATATTGATTCATACAGAGACCCTTATGAATATGGTGATGATACTGGTTTAAAGGAAAAAAATGTCACTATTAATAAGATTTCTAACATGTCTGAATCTACTATCAGAGGTGTAGATGTTGGATCATATGTAGCACTTACTAATGCAGGTGTTAAGTATTATGATTATGATGGTAAAGAACAGCCATTAATGAAGATCTTAAAGGATAATGGTGTCAACTATATCCGTTTAAGAATCTGGAATGATCCATACAATGAAAAAGGTGAAACATATGGTGGTGGAGACAGCACTGTAGATAATGGATTAAAGATTGGTAAAGAAGCCACTAAGTATGGTATGAAGGTACTTGTTGATTTCCATTATTCTGATTTCTGGGCTGATCCAGCTAAACAGATTCTACCAAAAGCATGGCAGAAGGATGCTAATGATCCAGATAAGATGTGTGAAAATATCCATGACTTCACTAAAGATACTTTACAGAAATTTAAAGATGCAGGTGTTGATGTAGGTATGGTACAGGTTGGTAATGAAATTACCAAAGGTATGGCTGGTATTCATAATAAAGACAGTAATAATTCTGTTTGGAAAAATGAATCTCAGTATTCTGTATTAGACAGATATTTAAATGCAGGTTCTAAAGCAGTACGCGAAATCCTTCCAGATGCTTTAGTTACATTACATATTGAAACACCTAATCGTCAAATCTATTCTATGATCATGAATGCATGGGAAAAAGGAAATGTAGACTATGATGTTTTAGGTTCTTCTTATTATCCATTCTGGTGGAATACACCTGATACGTTAAGGGATGTACAGACTCTTGCGAAAGAAAGAGGAAAACTATTTGCGGTTATGGAAACTGCATGGATTAACAGCTACGAAGATGGTGATGGTACACCTAACTCTATTGGTTCTGACTATGGACTTTATCAGTATGAAATTGGTCCTCAGGGTCAGGTTGATGAATTAACTGATATGTATAAGGTTCTTACTGAACAGGATAACGGTTTAGGTGGCTTCTATTGGGAACCAGGATGGGTTCCAGTGAAAGCTGGATGGACTAACTGGAAGTACAATAAAGAAGTTGCTGATAAGTATGGTACTGGATGGGCTTCTAAGGGTGCTGTAGGTTATGCACCAGACGATGAAATGTATTATAATGGTCAGCCTTCATGGGGTGGATCAAGCTGGGATAACGCAACATTATTTGATATCCAGGGTAATGCATTACAGTCATTAAAGTTCTATAAGGATTCAGTTTCTTTAGGTAAGGTTCAGACTACAAGAATCAATATTGTGAATAAAGAAAATGAAGTACTTAAGACTGAATATGTGAATGTGAATGTCGGAGATACAAAGACTATTACACTTCCTAAGATTGATGGTTATTATGTATCAAAGAGAAATTATAGCTATACAGTAAAAGGTGATACTGACGGTGTTAAGACTCTTACAGTCACTTATAATCATTCTACAGAAGCTAATTTAGTTGAAGTAGATGGTGAATTATACTTAATGCAGGATGATGAAGTTTTACATGAAACAACTCTTGCACAGGTAAATAAAAAAGGTACTTGGTACTATGTAGAAGATGGTAAAGTTAATAAAAACTTTAATGGCTTATTCCAGTATGGTAATGATTGGTACTATATTGAAAATGGTGCAGTTAATTCTGATTATACAGGATTAGCTCAGTATAATGATCAGTGGTTCTACATTGAAAAAGGTAAACTTAACTGGGATTATACTGGTCTTGCACAGTACAATGATTATTGGTTCTATGTTGAGAAGGGACGTTTAAACTGGAACTATTCAGGTATTGTAGAATACAATAATCAGTGGTTCTATGTTCAAAAAGGTCGCCTCAACTGGAATTATTCAGGATTAGGTCAGTCTGGTAATGACTGGTATTATATTGTACGTGGACGTGTTAATTGGAATTATACAGGACTTGCACAGTATAATGATCAGTGGTTCTATGTTGAGGATGGTAAGTTAAACTGGAACTATACAGGACTTGCACAATACAACAATTATTGGTTCTATGTTGAAAATGGTCGTTTAAACTGGAATTATACAGGACTTGTTCAAAAAGGTAATGAATGGTTCTATGTAGAAAACGGACGTTTGAATTGGAACTATACAGGCCTTGTACAGTACAACAATCAGTGGTTCTACATTGGAAAAGGTCGCTTAGATTGGAACTATACAGGACTTGCATATCATGATAATCAGTGTTTCTATATTATTAATGGACGCTTAGACTGGAATTATTCAGGTCGTGTTCGTTATAAAGGTAAAACATATACTGTAAAGAACGGTAGAGTTCTATAAACTATAAAAATCACTCAAATGAAAGGCAGTATGCATCATTTTGCATACTGCTTTTCGTTTAGGTAATTTAAAATAACTAGGGGTTTCCTATATTTTAGTTATTATGAATCACGGGGTGAAAGTCACCCCGTGATTCTTTATAGTCTAGAAGTCTATTTCAGAAATATCTAAATCTAACGATGAGTCTTCATCGTTATT
>UQGS01000004.1 GCA_900540685.1 uncultured Catenibacterium sp.
TCATAACGGCGACGATAGTGTGAAGACGCGACAATAGCAAGCTGCCAGGTCCTTTCTGTTTAAAAATAGCCTATAAAAGGCTATTTTTTATTTTACAGAAAGAACTTAAATGACTATCATTCAATATTCATTCATGCTATAATGAACCCGATTATAGAAAAGAAGGAAAGGTGAATTGTATGATTGGTTATTACAACTATACAGTCATTCTAACATATTGTAGTTTGATCAGTGCGATTGTCGGAACACACTTCGCATTTGAACACAATTATGTTTTGGCATTATTCTGTCTTATGCTTTGTGGCTTTTTTGATTCTTTCGACGGAATCGTCGCTCGTTCAAAAAAGGACAGAACAGAAGAAGAAAAGAAGTTTGGTATTCAGATTGATTCTCTTGTAGATTTAATCAGTTTCGGTATTTATCCTGCAATCATTGCCTATTCAATGGGATTCAATAGTATCCCTTGTTTAATCATCTTTATTATATATATTCTTGGTGCTGTTATTCGTCTAGGATATTTTAATGTAATGGAAGACATGAGACAGCAGCAGACAACTGAAAAAAGAAAATACTATCAGGGATTACCTGTTACATCTTCATCTCTAATTTTTCCAATGATCTACTGTTTAACAGTATGTCTTTCAGTACCACAGGTTCAGTTTGTTTACTTAATTGGACTACTTGTTGTAGGTATTCTATTCGTAGCTAATATCAAAGTAATCAAACCGGACTTTAAAGGTGTATTAGGCCTTATAGGTTTTGGTATTATTCTACTAATTATTTTAATTATTAAAGGTGTTGTATTAATCTAATATGACTATCTATAAACGTAATGGTGAAAAATTAGACTATGATCAGTCTCAAGATTTATTCTTAGAGAAACTATACGGATCACTTGCAGGAAGATGTTTATTAAAAGTACTGACTCAGCCTGTTATTACAGAACTTGGTGGTGCTTTTATGAATTCTTCTTTATCTAAAGGACAGATTAAATCTTTTGTAGAGAAGAATAATATTGATTTAAATTTATATGAATCACAGGAATACGATTCTTATAATGATTTCTTTACACGTACGATTAAAGACGGTGTAAGAAAGATTGATGAGGATGAAAATTCATTGATTGCGCCTTGTGATAGTAAACTCACTGTTTATACTATTGCGGATTCATTACAGCTTAAAATCAAGAATTCAGTCTATACAGTTGAAGACTTATTAATGAGTCCTGCCTTAGCAGATGAATATAGAGGTGGTCTATGTCTTGTATTTAGACTTACCGTAGATGATTATCATCACTATCATTTTATTGATGATGGCACAGCTGATAAAGAACACTTTATCCAAGGTGTCTTCCATACTGTTAATCCAATCGCCAGTGACTATTATCCTATTTATAAAACAAATAGCCGTGCTTATACAGTCCTACATACAAAACATTTTGGTGATGTAGTCCAGATGGAAGTAGGGGCTATGATGGTAGGTAAGATCACAAATCTTCATAAACAGTCATTTAAACGTGGTGAAGAAAAAGGCTATTTTGAATTTGGTGGCAGTACAGTTGTCTTATTCATTAAGAAGGATGTAGTCGACATAGATGAAGACATTCTCAACATTTCTAAAAATGAAGATGAAGTACGTGTTCTCATGGGAGAACGAATTGGTACACTAAAATAGTGAGAAGGTGAATACCTTCTCATTCTTTTTGTTTTGTTTAAAGAGTTTTATGATATAATTAAGAATGCGAATAAGGAGGTTATGTGATGGGCAAAGTAATCGCAATTACAAACCAAAAGGGTGGTGTAGGAAAAACAACCACTAGTATTAATTTAAGTGCAGCACTTGCACTTATGAAAAAGAAAGTATTACTTGTAGATATGGACGCTCAGTCTAATGCAACACAGGGTATTGGAATCGATCGTTCTAGTTTAGAAAAAACAACTTATGATGTACTTATTGATGAAGTACCTTTAGAATCAATCATCAAACATAGTGAAGTCCCACATCTAGATGTAGCACCTGCAAGCATTGATTTAGCTGGTGTAGAAGTACAATTATCAGCTATCCCAAAAGGAAGAGAAAAACGTTTAAGAAAGGCTATGGATAGTATTAGAAATCAATATGATTATATTATCATTGATTGTCCACCTGCCTTAGGTTTATTAAACACAAATGCCCTTACAGCTGCAGATAGTGTCTTAATTCCAGTTCAGTGCGAATATTATGCACTAGAAGGTTTAACACAGCTATTAAATACTATTTTATTAACACAGTCAGTATTTAACCGTAATCTGACTATTGAAGGTGTTCTACTTACAATGCTTGATTCACGTACTAATCTAGGTGTAGAAGTCACACAGGAAGTACGTAAATACTTTAAAGATAAGGTTTATCAAACAGTTATACCTAGAAATGTAAAGTTATCAGAAGCACCTTCTGCAGGTCTTTCAATCTTTGATTATGATTCACGTAGCGAAGGCGCTAAGTCATACGCAAGACTTGCGAAAGAGGTGGTGAGCAGAAATGGCAGATAAGAAAAAACGTTTAAGTAAAGGATTGGACGCAATCTTTGATACAACATCTACTGGTGGAGATCTTCAATCAATGATTTCTGCGATTGAAAGTAATTCTAATGAATACTCACAGGAAAAGGTGTCTATTGATTTAATCAGACCAAATCCTTATCAGCCTAGAAAACACTTTGATCAGGATAAGCTGAATGAATTAGCACAGTCTATTAAAGAACATGGTATCTTACAGCCAATTCTTTTAAAGAAATCTATTCATGGTTATGATATCGTAGCCGGTGAAAGAAGATTCAGAGGTGCCAATATTGCTGGTTTAACTGAAGTGCCTGCAATTATTGTAGACTTCACTGATGATCAGATGATGGAAATTGCACTTCTAGAAAACATTCAGAGAGAAGATTTGAATGCGATTGAAGAAGCACAGGCGTATAAAGCCATGATGGATAAGATGAATCTGACTCAGGAAGAATTAGCTGGACGTATTGGAAAATCAAGAACACATGTCACTAATACTTTAAGACTTCTTAATATTAATGAGAAACTCCAGCAGTATATTCTAGAAGGTGTTCTATCTATGGGGCATGTGAGACCGTTAGTTGGTCTAGATGATGAAACAGCCCTTAAAATAGCTAATCGTGCTATTAAAGAGAAGCTTTCTGTGCGTCAGGTAGAAGATATCGTCAGAGGATATAAACTCGCTCAGAAACGTAAAAATGCACCTAAAAAAGAAAAGAATACAACCTATACATATGCGGAAGACTTACTAAGAAAGAAGTTCCGTACTAAAGTAAAGGTAGAAGAAAAAACAATCACTCTTAAGTATTCTGATACAGAAGATTTAAATCGTATTCTAGAAATCATGGGTGTTATAGAAGATATCTAAAGAACAGGAAACTGTTCTTTTTTCATTTATAGAAAACTTAAAATATTTATTCCTATTCTATGTATAATAAACATGAAAGAAGAGGACACATAATATGAAACAATTTCCAGAAGGATTTTTATGGGGCGGTGCTGTCGCTGCCAATCAGTATGAAGGTGGATGGAATGAAGGCGGTAAAGGTATTACTGTCTCAGACTGTGCAAGAAGCCATTTAGATGTAGATGTACAGGACTATAAGAAACAAAATGAAGTCACTACAGCTGATATCGAAGAAGCATTAAAAACACAGGATGAGGTATACTATCCAAAAAGACATGGTGCTGATGGTTATCACCACTATAAAGAAGATATTAAATTATTCGCAGAAATGGGCTTTAAAGTATTCCGTTTATCTATTGCCTGGGCAAGAATCTTCCCTAATGCAGATGATGCTACACCTAATGAAGAAGGCTTAAAGTTCTACGATGATGTATTTGATGAATGTTTAAAATATGGTATTGAACCATTAGTGACTATTTCTCACTATGAACCACCTATTAATCTTGTATTAAACTACGATGGATGGTATTCAAGAGAAGTCATTGATATGTTTGTACGTTATTGTGAAGTCATTGTAGATAGATACAAGGATAAAGTAAAATATTGGCTTACTTTCAATGAAGTAGACTCTATGATCAGACACCCATATACAACTGGTGCACTTATTAAAGATCGTTTCCCAGGTAAGAACTTCAATGAAGTCATCTTCCAAGCTATGCATCATCAGTTTGTAGCCAGTGCACTTGCAACTAAGATCGTACATGAAGCCAGACCAGATGCTAAAGTAGGATGCATGCTTACAAAGCTTACTTACTACCCATATACATGTAAACCTGAAGATGTTTTACAGGCACAGCAGGATATGAGAAGTACATATTGTTATAGCGATACACAGGTATTTGGTGAATATCCAGCATACTTATTATCTAAATTTAAGAATGAAGGTATCAATATCAAGATGGAACCTGATGACTTAAAGATCATGAAGGAATATCCAGTTGATTTCGTTTCATTCTCTTATTATTCATCAAGCTGTGTCGCAAAAGATGACAATGGTTTAAAGAAGACTGCAGCTAATACTAATGTGGCTATAAAGAACCCATATATCCCATCATCTGACTGGGGATGGCAGATTGACCCTATTGGTTTAAGAGTTTCTCTAGTAGACTTATATGACCGTTATAGAAAGCCATTATTTATTGTAGAAAATGGTTTAGGTGCAAAAGATGAATTAGTGAATGGCACTGTAGATGATCAGTATAGAATTGATTACTTCGATGCACACTTTAAAGAAATGTATAATGCGATTGTAGAAGATGGTGTAGACCTCATGGGTTATACATCTTGGGGATGTATTGATATTGTTTCTGAATCTACAAAACAGATGTCTAAACGTTATGGTTTCATCTATGTAGATTGTGATGATCTAGGTAATGGTACTTATAAACGTTATAAGAAGAAATCATTTGATTATTACAAACATGTCATTGAAACAAATGGTGCATGCTTATTTGAAGATTAAAGGTAGTGTTTTACTACCTTTTCTTTATGTCGAAAGAATGGTATTATTGAATGGTAAAGAAGCGAGGTATATATGAGAGAAAATTATGATGTAATTGTAGTAGGTGCTGGTCCAGCAGGAATTATGGCAAGCTATGAATTCGTATTAAAGAATCCTAACTTATCAGTATTATTAATTGATAAAGGAAGAGCAGTGACTGCAAGACATTGTCCTATTAAAGATAAGAAGATTAAACAGTGTCCAGTGATCAAGGATAATGAACCAGGCTGTTTACCAGCATGTTCTATTACATGTGGATTTGGTGGTGCTGGTGCATATTCTGATGGTAAGTTTAATATTACAAGTGAATTTGGTGGATGGTTGACTGATTATCTTCCAGCTGATGAAGTAGAAGATGTTATTCGTTATGTAGATGGCTTATATTTAAAGCATGGGGCAACTAAAGATATTACTGACCCAACTACAGACAAAGTAAAAGAAATCGAACACAGAGGCTATGCAGTAGGTTTAAAACTATTACGTGCTAAGGTCAGACATTTAGGTACAGAAGAAAACTTACGTATCATGACTGAAATGCAGGAAGTATTAAAGGAACATATTGATATCCAGTTTAATACAGAAGTAGAAGATATTATCGTAGAAGATAATACAATCAAGGGTATTCAGCTTGCAAAGGGTGATATCATTACAGCTTCTAAAGTATTACTTGCACCAGGTAGAGATGGTGCAACATGGTTAGATGCAATCTTTAAGAAGCATGGCTTAGACCTTTATAACAACCAGGTAGATATTGGTGTACGTGTAGAAACATCTAATATCGTTATGGATGAAATCAATAAGAACTTATATGAAGGTAAGTTCATCTATAACACATCTGTAGGTACAAGAGTAAGAACATTCTGTTCAAACCCTAGTGGACATGTAGTAATTGAAAACCATGAAGGGACTATGATGGCCAATGGACATGCTTATCATGATCCTAAACTAGGTTCTAACAATACTAACTTTGCATTATTAGTATCTCATGTATTCTCTGAACCATTTAATCAGCCTAATGAATTTGCCCATCAGGTAGCTCAGTTAGCGAATAAGCTATCAAATGGTTCTATTATCGTACAGAGATATGGTGATATCCAAAAGGGTAGAAGAACAACTGAAAAACGTTTAAAAGAAGGTTATACAGTACCTACATTACCAGAAGCAGTTCCAGGTGATTTAGGTTTAGTATTACCATACAATACAATGAAATCAATCGTAGAAATGATTGAAGCATTGGATCACGTGACACCAGGTATTGCGAATGAACATACATTACTCTATGGTGTAGAAGCCAAATTCTATAGTGCAAGACCAAAGGTAAGAGAAGGATTTGAAACTCTTGTAGATGGTTTATATGTTGCTGGTGATGGTGCAGGTCTAACAAGAGGGCTTGCTCAGGCAGGCGCTAATGGAATCTTAGTTGCAAGAGATATTATTAAAAGATTAGGAGAATAATGATGGAATACGGATTACATGATATTATTGAAATGAAAAAGCCTCATCCATGTAAGAAATCCACACAATGGGAAATCGTAAGAATGGGTGCGGACATTAAAGTGAAATGCATGGGTTGCGGCGCAATTATCATGTTTTCACGCAGAGATTTTGAAAAGAGATTAAAAAAAGTTATTGAACATAAAGAAAGTGAATAACTTGACTCCATCAAAAAATAATGATTTAATTTAGTTACATAGGATAACTGATGTAGAAAAATCGGTCTCGTCTAACACGCCTTATACTTATTTAAGTATTCTGCGGATGAGGGATGCCCATTCTTAGAAATGGTTCGACCGCCCCTCCAGTTATCCTTTTTTTATGCTCCATTTAGTAAGATGGAGTCTTTTTTAGTATATAATATATGAAAGGGGTGATTATATGGACATACTATTATCACGTATTATTCGTTATCTCAATGGTGTCATTACTGATGATAGACGATATCGTACCGCCTTATTCATGGTAGAACACTATCAAGAATTAAGATGTAAGACATTAGAAGAAATTGTGAAGGAATCTGAGTATACAGAGGAAGATATAATGACCTTTATTGGATACTTAGGATATCATGATTATGAAGACTTCAGAGAAAGACTCATGATGGATCAGGACCTTCGTTCAAGTCAGATGCAGTTAAGACTACTCCATACTGATATTGATGGAATGATCAGTTCTCTTCATATCTCGGGTTCAAAAGAAGACTTCTTGAATCTCATTGATCACTTAGCTGAAATTATTCATGAACAGGGAAGAATCATCCTTGCAGGAGGATATTCACCACTTAGTGTGACTGTAGACTTTCAGACAGATATGATCAGCATGGGTAAACAGGCAATTGAATATCATCAATTTGATAAGAACTTTAAGTTTAAGGATACTGATGTTGTCTTCTTCTTAACCGCAACAGGACGAGCTTTGAGTCATGTATCTAAATCTTTAAAAGAAAAAGGTCTATGTGAATCACATATCGTCCTCATGACACAGAATATCAAATATAAGAATTATGATTCTATCTGTGCAGATGATGTTGTACATGTATTAGGAACATTTGATGGTATTGAATTCAATTATCAGATCATGCGCTTATTTGATTTAATTCGTATTCGTTACTATACAAAATATTTCATTTAACACAAAAACGAGAGGTTCAATGCCTCTCGTTTATTAGTTGTTGATACGTTGATGACTGACGAAGTCAGTATGTTCTAAAGTTTTAAAAGTATAGCCATTTGCCTGGTAGTATTCAATAATGGCAGGTAATGCCTGTACTGTTGTTGTCTTAGTTGCTGTATCATGCATTAATATGCAAACACGTGGTAGTCTTGACTTAGAACTTTCAATAATACGTGCAGGATTGACTGAACGTCCTGTCGCATCATTAGAAGATACATTCCAGTCATAATACTTATAGCCTTTCTTTTCTACTTCTTGTGCAACTTTAGCCATAATTCCCTGTGAATAATGTCTTGATATCGTATTTGAACTTCCTCCAGGGAAACGGATTAATTTGCTGGTACGTCCTGTTTGTTCTTTGATGATTTTCTCAATATTACCTAAATCCTCAAAATAAGTTTCTTTACTTTGATAAATACTATACTTATGAGTATAACTATGTGCACCAATGGCATGTCCTTTTAAATAAGCTGTACGAATATAACTCTGATAACGCGCATTTTCAGCAGTCACAAAGAATGTTGCTTTCACATTATATTTATCAAGAATATCTAATACTTGAGGTGTGTTATGAGAAGGTCCATCATCAAAAGTAAGATAAACTTCCTTCACTTCATCAGCATGTACAGGACTATAAACAAGACTGATGAGAAGCATGAAAGCTATCGCAATATTTATCTTTTTCATGATCACATCTCCTTTACCGGATACCATTATACACACTTCTCTGTGTAATAGTTATGTATTCTACAAAAGTTCAATAATAAGGCTTAACACCATGCCAGCAGTCACATCACTGATATGATGAAGACCACTTAAAACCCTTGTAATGGCAGTTAAAAAGGCGAATATAAGCATCACTATACCAATATATAAATCAAAATGAATCGCAGTAAACGCAATAATAAAGGCACTTGCAGCATGTCTAGAAGGGAAAGAACATCCCTCACAATGTTCAAAGAGTGGAGTGACTTCTAAGTAGTCATAGGGACGTGATTGATTAATTAGTTTTCTAATCACTGTCACAATAAGAAATGCAGCACAGGGCTTAATAATCGCATAAATGAGATAATCATCATGAGTCATATAAAAACCAATGAGTAACATCACATAAGAAGCCATCATGATGTATTTTAATGCGATTGTAAGAAATCCTACTACCTTTTTATAAGTAGGATGAGACCATAAAAATTGATTGAGTCTTTCATATATATTATTCATTCTATCACCTTCCCCATTATACCATTCATTCATTGCATTTTGATGGTAAGTATAATAAAATAATGTAGATTAAAAGGAGTGAATATAAATTATGTCATTAACTGCAGGAATTGTTGGTTTACCAAACGTTGGTAAATCTACATTATTTAATGCGATCACAAACGCACAGGTAGAAGCAGCCAACTACCCATTCGCAACTATCGACCCTAACGTAGGTGTTGTTGAAGTACCAGATCATAGATTAGATGATCTTGCTGCAATCTTTAATCCGAAGAAGACTATCTATACTACATTTGAATTTACAGATATTGCCGGACTTGTAAAAGGTGCCTCTAGAGGTGAAGGTTTAGGAAACAAATTCTTAGCTAACATCAGAGAAACAGATGCAATCTGTGAAGTAGTAAGATGTTTTAGAGATAAGGATATTACTCATGTTGATGGTTCAGTAGATCCAGTACGTGACGTTGAAACAATCAATCTTGAACTTGTAATGGCTGACTTAGAAACAGTGGACAAGAGAATTGGTAAGATTGAAAAGAAAGCTCAGACTGGTGATAAAGAAGCTAAAGCTGAAATGGACGTATTAGCACCATTAAAAGAAGTATTAGAAGCGGGTAAAATGGCTCGTACGCTTACTTTTAATAAGGAAGAAATGGTTTATGTAAAACAGTTCAACTTATTAACAACTAAGCCTATGATCTATGTAGCAAATATGGGTGAAGAAGATATCGAAGATCCAGATTCAAACCCATACTATATCACTTTAAAAGAATATGCTGCAAAAGAAGGATGCGATGTTGTTCCTATCTGCGCTAAGATTGAAAGTGAATTAGCTGCATTAGATGCAGAAGATAAAGCTATCTTCATGGATGATTTAGGTATCAAGGAAAGTGGTTTAGATAAGCTTATTAAAGAAACATATGCTTTATTAGACTTAAAGACTTTCTTTACAGTAGGACCTGATGAATGCCGTGCTTGGACATTTACTAATGGTATGACAGCACCAGAAATGGCCGGTATTATTCATACAGACTTCCAGAAAGGTTTCATTAAAGCTGAAACTTATACTTATGATGATATGATGCAGTATAAGAGTGAAGTAGCTTTAAAAGAAGCTGGTAAGATCAGACAGGAAGGAAAAACTTATAAAGGACTTGATGGTGATATCATGTTCTTCAAGTTTAACGTATAATGAAGATCATTAGACGTATTCTTCTTGTAGTGTGTTTAGCTGTCTTTCTATATAGTGCAGGTAATCTTGCAAACATTGGATATAAATATCATAAGGTAAACTCTGACAACAAGAAGCTACAAGAAGAAGTCGTCACTGAAGTCAAGCAGGATTCACCACTGGATAGAAAAGTTGATTTTAATCAACTAAAGAGTATTAATGAAGACATTATTGGTTGGATCTATATTCCTAATACAAATATTGATTATGCTTTATTAAAAGGAAAAACAAACGATACATATATTCATACAAACTATGAAAAGAAGTATTCATTTGCAGGCAGTATCTTCTTAGATGAAGATAATGATGCGTCATTGACTGATAGTAATACAATTATCTATGGTCATAATATGAAGAATGGTTCAATGTTTGCGAATATTAAGAAGTTTGCGGATCATGATTATTTTATTAATCATCCAGAAGTATATATTTATTTGCCAGATGGCAGCATTAATGTCTATTCTGTTTATAGTACAAAGATCATTGAAGCAACAAGTGATTATTACTTAAAGAATATTGATTATGCAAGCTATGTGGCTAATGCGAAATCATCTGCAAAACAATCAAGAGATGTAGATACACAAAACGCAGCACCATTACTGCTTTTATCTACTTGTTATGCACCTGATACAACAACACGTAGTGTTTTATTTGCGAGACTAGAGAAGAACGTGAAGTAATTTGCGTTCTTTTTGTATATAATGGTATAGAGGTGATTCATGATGTATAGCGCAATTATATTATGTGCAGGAAGTGGAAAGAGAACAGGTCTTGGTTACAACAAGATGTTCTATCAATTACAGGGAGAGACTGTATATGAAAAGACGGTCAATGTCTTTTTACATGATAAGAGATGTGAAGAAATTATTATAGTATGTAAGAAGGAAGAACAGTCACATTTCAAGAAACTATTAAATAAGAAATGTATGAAGTTTGTAGAGGGTGGAAAAGAAAGACAGGATTCTGTATATGAAGGTTTAAAACATGTCACAAGTGATTATGTAATGATTCATGATGGTGCAAGACCATTTGTGAAAAAAGACCTTCTAGATCGTTTAGTAGAAGGTATGGAAGAACATAAGGCAGTTCTTGCGATGGTGCCATGTAAAGATACAATCAAGCGTGTGAAGGATGGTAAAGTAGTAGAAACACTTATCCGCTCTGAACTCATGCAGGCACAAACACCACAGGCTTTTGATACAGTACTTATTAGAAATGCGTATAAAGAAGCGATTGAAAATAATATCCAGGCAACAGATGATGCATCTATGTTGGAATTACAGGGCAAAGATGTCTATGTTGTAGAAGGTGATTATGACAATATTAAAATCACTACAAAAGAAGATCTAAAATAGTTAAAAAAACTTCGATTTATCATTGCTTTTTTGATTTTCTTGTGATAGTATGAACGAGCATGTAAAATATTACTGCCTGTCTAGAAGTATTCTAGACCGTTAAGACCAGAGGAGGTAAAAAAATGAACAAGTATGAAATTATGATGATTTTAAAACCTGATTTAGAAGATGATGCAAAGACTGCATTATTAGATGGTTTTAAAGCAATCTTAACTGAAGGTGAAGGTGTTGTTGACAACGTTGACACTGAAAAGTTAGGCTTACGTGAATTAGCTTACGAAATCAAAGATTATACTAAGGGGTTATATGTAGTAATCGATACTCATACAACTGCAGAAGCAATCGCTGAATTCGAACGTTTATCACGTATCAACCCAAGCGTATTACGTCACTTAACTTTAAGAAGAGACTAAGAAGAGGTGAGGGCGAATGCTTAACCGTGTCGCATTAGTCGGAAGACTTACAAGAGATCCTGAATTAAGAAGAACAGGTAATGGTACAGCTGTAACAAGTTTTACTTTAGCAGTTGATCGTAACTTCTCAACAAGAGATGGTCAGGAAGCTGATTTCATCAACTGTGTTGTATGGAGAAAACCTGCTGAAAATGTTGCACAGTATTGCAGCAAGGGTTCACTTGTGTCAGTCGATGGTCGTATACAGACTCGTAGTTACGACAATAATCAGGGCCAGAGAGTTTATGTAACAGAGGTTGTGGCTGATTCAGTTCAGTTCTTGGAAACAAGAGCACAGAGAGAAAGAGCTCAGCAGAGTGCACCTATGATGCAGCAGCCTACAATGACTCAGCAGCCTAGACAAAACAACAATGACTTCTATGATATGAAGACAGTGGATCTAGATAAAGATTTTGATGATTCAGTGAATTCATATGATATCATGGAAGACGATATTCAATTCTAACAGGAGGAAACAACAATGGCTTTCAGAAGACAGAGAATGGGTAGAAGAAAAGTTTGCTACTTCACTAAAAACAAGATTGATTACATCGATTATAAAGATGTTGAACTTTTAAAGAGATTTATCTCAGCTAACGGTAAAATCATCCCAAGACGTGTAACTGGTACAAGCGCTAAGTATCAGAGAAAACTTGCTAGAGCAATCAAGAGAGCAAGACAGATGGCTTTATTACCATACGTTGGTGAATAATTTTTATAAGGCATAATTACTTATAAAAATATAGTCCATAGATACTAGAATATCTAGTATTTATGGGCTTTTTTTGTATTTTCTTTTGTTGTTTAATAGTATATATAACATATCAGTATGGATGCATAATGGTAGATAAATTAAATAAAATAGATTGAAACGAAAATAAATACGTTTCAATATAATTGCAACGAAAAATGTTTAGTTGCAAATCTAATGAAACGATAATATAATATTGGAAAGGAGGGGATTGTATGAGAGAAGATAAATGTTTGGAATTTAAAGAAAATATACAATCGAATACATTTCTTAAAACAATTAGTGCATTTGCAAATTATGGTACAGGTGAAATTATTTTTGGAATAGATGATGATGGTATTATAAAAGGTGTAGATAACCCTGAAGAAGCATGTTTGAGACTTGAAAACAAAATAAATGATAATTTAAAACCAATTCCTCGTTATGAATTAGATATTCGAAATGATTCGACGATTACGCTAAAAGTATTTGAATCTGATTTTAAACCTTATTTATATAAAGGCAAAGCATATAAAAGATATGACTCTTCCACTATAGAAGTTGATAGACTAGAATTGAATAGATTAATTTTAGAAGGAAATAATCAATCATATGAAGAAATAACATCAAAAAAGCAAAATCTAACATTTACTTATTTAGAAAAAGAACTAATTGATAATTTATCAATTAAGGGATTAAATGAAGACATTTTAAGAACTCTAGATTTATATACAAATGAATCTCAATATAATAATGCAGCAGCACTACTTGCTGATAAAAACGATTATAAAGGCGTTGATATAGTTAGATTTGGTAAAGATATTGATGAAATTATGGATAGAAATATTATAGAAAATATGTCTATTTTAAAAATGCTAAAAGAAAGTGTTGATATGTATAAAAAATATTATCAATATGAAAAGATAGAAGGTACAACAAGAACGCTGGTTTCACGTGTTCCGGAAAATGCTTTTCGTGAAGCTATTGCTAATGCTTTAATTCATCGTGTATGGGATGTAAACACTTACATAAAAGTAAGTATGTTTGAAGATAGAATAGAAATTGTATCACCAGGAGGATTACCTTCAGGACTAGGGAAGGATGAATATTTAAATGGGCAAATATCTTTATTAAGAAATCCGATAATTGGTAATTTATTTTTTAGATTACGTTATATTGAAAAATTTGGAACAGGAATAAAGAGAATTAATAAATCATATACAGACTCAATAACAAAACCTAAATATAAAGTCTATGATAATTCAATATGCATAGAACTACCAACATTATTAGTGACACAAAATCTCACAGAAGATGAAGAGTTTCTTGTAAGTTTGTTCCAAGGAAATATAAAACTATCAAGAACAGATTTAGAAAGTAAGAGCGGCTTAGGAAAAGCAAAAATTATTAGAACTATAAATTCATTAATAGAAAAAAATATTATTGCTAGATCTGGGAAAGGTAGATCAACGAAATACTATATCTTATAATTTCAATTAGAATATAAAAATAAAGTCCATAGATACTAAAAAATCCAGTGTTTATGGACTTTATTTATTAAAATGAATATATTGTTTGTGACGAATTGCAACGAAAGAAATTTCGCTGCAAAAAGAGCAAAACGAAAGAAACGATATTATTCATAACACTATCTTTATTTATTCAGCATGGTATACTGTTGTAGAGATAAAAAGAAAAGAGGTTAGAAAATGTACGCAAAAAATACATGGGAAAAGTATAAGGACAATCTCAATGAAGTCATGGAATATAATGAAGGTTATAAAGATTATATTTCAAAAAACAAAACAGAACGTGCTTGTGTGAAAGACTCTATTCGTTTAGCTGAAGAAAAAGGATTCAAGCCATTAAACTCTTTTGAGACACTTAAGCCAGGAGACAAGGTTTATGTCAACAACAGAGATAAGAACATTGCCTTATTTGTGATTGGTAATAAGCCACTTACAGAAGGTATGAGAATCTTAGGTGCTCATATTGACTCTCCTAGAATGGACTTAAAACAGAATCCACTATATGAATCAGAAGGATTCGTATTAGCTGATACACACTATTATGGTGGTGTAAAGAAATATCAGTGGGTGACTATCCCTCTATCATTATATGGTGTAGTAGCTAAGAAAGATGGTACAGTTGTAGATGTTGTGATTGGTGAAGATGATAACGATCCAGTTGTAGGTATCTCTGATTTATTAATCCACTTAGCAGCAGATCAGTTAGATAAGAAAGCAGCTAAAGTGATTGAAGGTGAAAACTTAGATGTCACTTTAGGTAATATGCCTTTAGCAGGTGAAGAAAAAAATGCGGTTAAGGCAAATATCTTAAAGCTATTAAAAGATAAATATGATATCGAAGAAGAAGATTTCGTATCAGCTGAAATTGAAGTTGTACCAAGTGGTAAAGCAAGAGACTATGGTTTAGATCGTTCAATGATTGCTGGTTATGGTCATGATGATAGAGTATGTGCCTATACATCTTTAACTGCAATTCTTGATATGGATGTATGTGACTATACATGCTGTACTATTCTTGTAGATAAAGAAGAAATCGGTTCAGTAGGTGCAACAGGTGCACATTCTTTATTCTTTGAAAATACAATTGGTGAAATGTTGGTGAAGATGGGTATTGATAGTTTTGTACAGACAAGACTTACTTTATCTAGATCAAAGATGCTTTCAAGTGATGTATCTGCTGGTGTAGATCCACTATATGTAAGTGTGAATGATAAGAAGAATGCTGCTTATTTAGGCAATGGTATTGTATTTAATAAATATACTGGCGCAAGAGGTAAGAGCGGAAGTAATGATGCATCTGCAGAATATGTGGCAAGAATTCGTGCTGTCATGGATGAATCAAAGATCCACTATCAGACAGCTGAACTTGGTAAGGTAGACCAGGGTGGAGGAGGCACTATTGCTTATATCCTTGGAAACTACAATATGGATGTGATTGATGCAGGTATTGCAGTATTAAATATGCATGCACCAATGGAAGTCGTATCTAAAGTAGACGTATACGAAACATATCAGGCATATAAAGCATTCTTAAAGAACGCATAAAACAGTATTGACACCTTGGATAAAACCAAGGTGTTTTTTGATTAATCTATGATACAATAATCAAGAGGTGATTGAATGAAACAATTAACACTTGGAATGGTGGCTCATGTAGATGCAGGTAAAACCACATTAAGTGAGTCATTACTCTATACAACAGGGACAATTAAACATCAGGGACGTGTTGATCATAAAGATACATTCCTTGACTATAATACACAGGAAAGAGAAAGAGGCATTACTATCTTTTCCAAGGTTTCTTCTCTTGATTATAAGAATAACCATTTCACATTTATTGATACACCAGGTCATGCTGATTTTAGTGGAGAAATGGAACGTGCACTCAGTGTTCTTGATTATGCGATAGTAATTATTAATGGTTTAGATGGTGTACAGGCCCATACTAAAACAATCTGGAACTTATTGAGACATTATCATGTACCAGCATTCATCTTTGTGAATAAGATGGATTTAACACATTATACAAAAGAAGAACTATTGGACTCTTTATCTCAACTATCTCCTAATATCGTGGATATGAGTTCTTCTGAAGAAGAAATTGCATCACTTGATGAAGAGATGATAGAAGAATATCTAGAAACAGGATCTTTAAAGGATACATCTATCGCAAAAGCGATTTCCAATAGACATCTTTATCCACTCTATTTTGGCAGTGCCCTTAAGAATCAAGGGGTTAAAGAACTACTGGATGCTTTAGATCGTTTTACTTTACAAAAAGAACCACAGAGTGAATTATCCGCACAGGTCTTTAAGATTACGAGAGATGAAAGAGGAGAACGACTTGTCTTTGTTAAGGTAACGGGTGGTACACTTCATGTACGTGATACAATCCATGATGAAAAGATTCATCAAATTAGGTTATATCAAGGGAACCATTATACTTTACTAGAAGAAGCCTCTCAAAATGATATTGTAGCCTTAACTGGTATTAAGAAGCTTCAGGCAGGGGATTATATAGGTTCTGGACATGTGATTCATTCAACATTAAGACCTTCTATGTTGTATTCAATTCAACCGTCCAAAGAAGCAGATATCAACCATTTCTTTTCTTCTTTAAAGGTATTAGGTGAAGAAGAACCATTACTTCATTTAAAACTCTATGACAATCATGCCCAGGTTTCTTTAATGGGTGAAGTACAGATAGATATTCTTAAACAATTAATGAAAGATCGTTTTAATGAATATATCACAGTAGATGAAGGAGATGTTGCTTATCTAGAAACAATCAAAGAACCAATAGAAGGGGTAGGACACTTTGAACCACTCAGACACTATAGTGAAGTCCATCTTTACTTAGAACCACTTCCTCAAGGTTCAGGACTTGTCTTTGATAATCAATGTCAGAATAACCTAGAAGAGAGATATCAGAATCTCATCATGACTCACTTACAGGAAAAAGAACATTTAGGTGTACTCACAGGCTCTCCTATTACTGATATGAAAATCACGCTTCTAGGTGGTAAAGCCCACTTAAAACATACAGAAGGCGGAGACTTCAGAGAAGCCACTTATCGTGCTATCAGACAAGGTTTAAAAATGACTGAATCAGTCATATTAGAGCCTTATTATAAATATGAATTAGTGGTTCCTACAGAGGCTTTAAGTAAGGTCTACTATGCTTTAGAAGACTATCCAACACCTACTGTAGTCAATGAAAATAATGATACAACAACACTTCATGGAGAAGCACCTGTCTTATTTCTCACTCATTATCAAAAAGAACTTCTCACTTCCACAAAAGGAAAAGGACAGCTGTTCTTCTTAGATACATTCTATGCACCAGTAGAAAATCAGGAAGAAGTGATGACTAAATGTGATTATGATAGTGAATCAGATCTAGATAATCCTACAGGTTCTATCTTCTGTTCACATGGTGCAGGTTATTATGTGCCTTATGATGAAGTAAGAGAAAAGATGCATTTACCTCTTTATAGTGCGATGAAGCAGGAACATACTTATACACATAATCCTGTACATATTAGTGATGAAGAACTTAAAAGAGTATATGAACATACCTATGGTCCGACAAACACAAAACTAGCAAGTGACTACTATAAACCTAAACAAGATCATGTCTCTTCTAATACAGTACAGGTATTAGATGAATATTTGATTGTGGATGGATATAATGTCATCTTTGCCTGGGATGAACTAAATGCTCTCGCAAAAGAGAACCTAGGCAGTGCTAGAGATAAGCTTATTGATATATTAATGAGCTATAAAGGATATCGTGGCTGTCATATGATTCTTGTCTTTGATGCCTATAAGGTTCCACAGAATAAAGGCAAGAGTCAGATGTATCATGATATGGAAATCGTTTATACAAAAGAAGGACAGACAGCCGATGCTTATATTGAAAGCATCACAAAACAGATGGCAGGACAATATCGTCTTGTAGTTGCCACAAGTGATAATCTTGAACAGAAGATTGTATTAGGTCATGGGGCAACACGTATTTCTTCAAGAGAATTACTCCAGGATGTCATTTCTCGTTCTAAAATACAGAAAGAAGAATTTGAAAGAAAAAATCCCCAAATGCATAGTTATGCATTTGAGGATCTGAAGAAGTCTTAGGACTTCTTTTTTTATTTGATGTTAGTTACTGTATAATCTTTATCTTCTACAGTTTTCTTTAAGACATCATTAGATACTTCTTTACTTAAAGTGACAACTGCAGTGCCTTTTTCATGACTTACATCAGCACTTTCTACACCATCTACAGCTTCTAATGCCTTCTTTACAGCCATTTCACAATGACCACACATCATACCAGTAATTTCTAAAGTCTTTTCCATTGTTTTCTTCTCCTTTTTCTTTCTTTTTATATCTTTTGATGCATCATGCATAGAGAAAGTATTGAGTCTCAACGCATTCATACATACAAAGAAACTAGATAAACTCATCGCAGCAGCCCCTAACATAGGACTCATCTGCCATCCTGTTAAGTGAATAAATACACCAGCTGCAACAGGAATACAAATCGCATTATAGAAGAATGCCCAGAATAAGTTCTCGTGGATATTTCTTAATGTGGCACGAGAGAGTCTAATAGCGGCAGTAACATCTGTCAGCTTACTATTCATTAAGACGACATCAGCGGCATCTATCGCAATATCAGTACCTGCGCCAATCGCAATTCCAATATCGGCACGTGTGAGTGCAGGTGCATCATTGATTCCATCACCCACCATAGCGACTTTACCATGTTTTTGTAGATTTCTAATAACGCTCTCTTTACCATCAGGTAATACCCCTGCAATGACTTCATCCACACCCGCTTTTGAACCAATTGCCTGGGCTGTTTCTTTGTTGTCACCTGTTAACATCACAACCTGAATACCCATATTCTGCATTTCTTTAATAGCCTGTGGACTATCTTCCTTCATTGTATCAGCAACACAGATCATACCAAGATAATAATTGTCATAACTAAAGAATAGAGGTGTTTTACCTTCTTTAGCCATACTCTTAGCTTGTTCTTTTACATCATCAGGAATATGTTGTTCCATCATCTTGATACTGCCACCTAATACTTCTTTACCATGAATTAAACCTTTTAATCCATGACCAGGTAATATCTTGAAGTCTTCCACTTCTTCATTACCTTGGTAATAATCAGTAATAGCTTTACCAAGAGGATGTTCACTCTTCATTTCTAGACTTGATGCATAATTAAGAAGTACTTCTTTTTCTATCTTATATGGCATAATATCAGTCACTACAGGAGTTCCTTTTGTGATTGTACCTGTCTTATCTAATGCAATAATATCAATAGATCCTGTCACTTCTAATGATTCAGATGTCTTAAACAAAATACCATGCTTTGCACCCATACCATTACCTACCATAATAGCTACTGGTGTCGCAAGTCCTAATGCACATGGACATGAAATAACTAAAACAGAAATGGCACGGGCAATAGAGAACCCAATACTCTTTCCTAGAATCATCCAGACAATAAATGTGACTAACGCAATCCCTATAATCACAGGTACAAAGATACCAGATACCTGATCGGCTTTCTTAGCGATAGGGGCTTTAGTGGCTGCCGCATCACTGACCATTTGTATAATCTGTGAAAGTGTTGTATCTTCACCTACACGAGTGGCACGCACTTTAATAAAGCCTGACTGATTGAGTGTTGCAGCTGATACTGTATCATTCACAGTCTTATCAACAGGAATACTTTCACCTGTTAAGGCAGATTCATCAATGGCCGTAGAACCTTCCACAATCACACCATCGACAGGAATATTTTCACCAGGCTTTACTACAAACAAATCGCCTTTATTCACTTCATCAATACTTACAGTCACTTCTTTACCATCTTTAATAATCACTGCAGTCTGAGGTGCTAGATCCATTAAGCTCTTTAAGGCATCTGTTGTGCGTCCTTTAGACATCGCTTCCAACATCTTACCTATAGTAATTAAAGTAGGAATCATGGCTGCAGATTCAAAATAAAGATCATGCCCTAAATGCATTACCTTCATCATCTGTCCCTGGCCCATTGCATCAATCATTAAATATAAAACAACTAAGCTATAACCAAAAGCAGCACTAGAACCTAATGCGACCAAAGCATCCATATTAGGAGATAACTGAAATAAGCTCTTATACCCATTAATAAAGAATGCTTTATTAATGACTAAAATAATAATAGTGAGCAACATTTCTGTCACTGCAAGAGAGACATGATTCTCTAAAAATGAAGGTACAGGCCATTTCCACATCATATGACCCATGGATAAATACATTAATAGTAATAAGAATACTAAAGAAGTAATGAGTCTCTTCTTTAATTTTGGTGTCTCATGATCTACTAAAGAATCATTTTTAACCTTTTCAACACCTTTTTCACTTGCACCATATCCAATATTCTCAATTGCTTGAATAATAGTCTCAGAAGACGCTGTTCCTTCTACACCCATAGAATTTGTGAGTAAAGAAACTGAACAGCTTTCTACACCATCAATATGAGTCACAGTTTTTTCAATTCTATTGGCACACGCTGCACAACTCATACCAGTAATATTATATTGTTTCATTTCATCACCTTCTGTAATACATTCACTAATTCATCAATTGTCTCATCATGACCTTCTTTAATATCATCCACAACACATGTCTTAATATGTTTCGCAAGTAATTCTTTATTAAAACTATTCAAAGCTGCATTCACTGCAGAAACCTGAACAAGAATATCAGGACAATAGGCATCCTTTTCAACCATGCCTTCAATCCCTCGGATCTGACCTTCAATACGCTTGAGTCGATTCATCAGCTTTTTCTTTTCTTCTTCACTACGATCCTTATGACGTTCACTACAGCAACATTCTTTTTGATCCATTATTTCACCTCCTGTTTCAATCATATACCCTATGGGGGTATACGTCAAGTGATATGATTGTTGTATAATGACCACAAGGAGAAACGAATTATGAAAACAAATAAACTTGTGCAGGGTGCACTCATCGCATCACTCTTTGGTGTCCTTGCAGTACTCAATACAATGACAGGTACGATGTTTGATACCTTAATAGGTTATGGAATGGCTATTCCTATGGCTATCTATAGCTATAAAACAGGACTCAAAGAAGCTTTAATGACTTCCGTTGCTTCCTTGGTCATTGCTTTCCTATTTGGAACACTCAGCTATGTACTCATTGTCCTATCATCACTTGGTATGGGAACAGTTGTAGGACTATGTCTTAAACATAAAGCCAAGAAAGAAACAATGCTGGTACTTGGTGCTACATTCTTCTTTTTATCTGACTTCTTATATTTCTATGTATTCTCAGGAGTACTCGGTATTAACTTACTCACTGAATCAAAAGAAATGTATAATCAGATCATTGCGGCAGTTCCTTCTATCTCTAATGCCTTTACTTTCCAGGACTTCTATAATCTGATTCCACTCTCTATACTCATCATGTCATTCTTACAGAGCTATTTAGTCATGATGTTATGTGCATTATTCTTTAAACGCTTAAGAATACCTTTTGATATGAGTATTCATATTGCGACATTTAGATTCAGTCCTAAAATGGGTTATATTCTTGCGATAATGCTTGCAGGTAGTATGATGGCAAGACAATACTTTGGAAATGTTGTAATCATACAATATATTTATTTTATTAGTATCTTAGGATTTATGGTGGATGGTTTAGCGTTCTTATCTTTCTATCTTATTATCAGAAACCATGGCCGTTATTCTAACTTACTTATTTTCTTAGTATTTATACCATTCCTACAGTCAGTATTAGTTATCCTAGGAATTATTGATATATTTGTTGAAATACGTCAAATACTGTATAATAAGTATCAATAAGGAGGGCCTCTACAATGACGAGAAAAGTTGCACAACTTAGAAATATCTTTGTTCTTTTACTCGTATTTATAATCTTTGCGGCTTTTGCTGCCTTTGGTATATTTCATCAGGCCTGGATGCTTCGTCTTGCAATATTTGCAGTTGTTACGAATGTGGTCTATATTTCATTGTTGTTCTATATGAGCTACTTAATGGATCAAAACAGTTATTCAGTCAGTGATGCCTTAGGTATTGATGCAAAGAATGCTTTGATCTATGGTGGTGTGGGATTGATTCAATATGATGAAAATAGAAACATCACATGGGTCTCAGACTTCTTAAAGGCATTAAATATCAATATTGTAGGAATTAAGCTATTAGAATGGCAGCCTACACTCGCCAGTCTTTTTGATGATGAAGATGTCAAAGTAATAGAAGTTAAAGGAAAGAAATTTGAAGTCTATAACAGTGCGGATACAAGACTCATCTATATGAAGGATGTGACACAATATGTGTCTTTATCACAGGACTATGAAGATATGCAGGTATGTATGGGTTATATTACTGTAGATAACTATGATGAAATTATTGCGAATGTAGATGAATCTCAGAAGGTAAAGATTCAAAACTTATGCCGTAGTACAATTACTGACTGGGCATATAAGAACGGGATGATTATTAGACGTTATCAGACGGGTAAATACATTGTCTTCTTTAATGAACGTATCTATAAGAAACTCATTGAATCTAAATTCTCTATCTTAGATGATTTCAAGAATGCGATAGAAGAATTAGATGTTCTTATGACATTATCTATTGGTATTGGTAGAAGTACAAAAGTATTAAGAGAACTAGAAGAACTCGCTTCTTCTGCATTAAGCCTTGCTTATTCACGTGGTGGTGACCAGATTGCGATTAAGAGTGGTAAAGATCATGTACGTTATTTTGGTGGTAAGACAGATGCGTTTGAGACATCCTCTAAAGTACGTTCACGTATTATGGCACAGTCTCTGGCAGGACTTATAAGTCGTTCACGTAATGTCTTAGTGATGGGACATAAGAATTCAGATTTGGATTCATTTGGTGCTTCTCTTGCAGCTGCACGTATTGCAGAAAACTTGGGCAAGAAAGTGAATATCGTGATTGATTATGAATCTCTTGAAGAAAAAACAAGAGGTGTCGTAGAAATGTTGAGAAATAATCCTGATTATAAGGGACTGATGTTGACTATTCCAGAAGCACTAGAAAAAGCCAACAAGGATACTTTATTAATCAGTGTGGATAACCATAAGGATTCATTGGCTATCAGCCGTACGGTATTGGATAAAGTAAAGAACAAGGTCATTATTGACCATCATCGTCGTAGTGAAGAATTTATTTCTTCACCGGTTCTTACATATCTAGAACCATCTGCATCCTCTACAGTAGAATTACTTGTAGAACTATTTGATTATCAACAGCATGAAATAAACATTTCATCTCTTGATGCGACAATCATGTATACAGGGATGCTTGTAGATACAAACTATTTCAGACAGCATGTGGGTACAAGAACATTCCAGTCTGCCGCAAAACTTAAAGAAGCTCAGGCAGACTTAGCACTTGCGTATGAATTATTAGAAGATTCATTTGAATGTATGAAAGAAATATTTGATATCACAGAATCAGCTTATCGCTATAAGGATAAATGTCTTATTGCGACAGGTAAGGATGAAGAACTCAGTCGTTCTACTCTTGCCAAGGCAGCCAATCAATTAGTATATGTTTCTGGCATTTATGCTGCATTTGCGATAGGATATATATCTAAGAATACCGTGGCAATAAGCGCACGTAGTTCTAAGAAGATCAATGTTCAGATGATCATGGAAGATCTTCATGGTGGTGGCCATTTCTCTATGGCTGCCTGTCAGATTGAAAATGTGACAATCGAAGAAGCAAAAGAGAGATTAGAACATGCAATAGATGCATATTTGGAAGATAGGGGTGTATAAGTATGAAAGTTATTTTATTAGAAGATGTGAAAAAAGTTGGTAAGAAGGGTGAAATCGTTAATGTATCTGACGGTTATGGACAGAACTTCTTAATTAAGAATGGTAAAGCTTTAATGGCAACAGAAACAGGTAAGAAGATTGTTGCACAGCAGGAAGAAGAAAAGAAACAGGAAGACTTAAAGAGAAAAGAAGAAGCTCAGGAACTTGCTAAAAAGCTTGAAACTATTGTCGTAGAATTCAAGGTTAAGACTGGTAAGGATGGTAAGAGCTTTGATCATGTTTCTACAAAGCATATCGCAAAGAAATTATTAGAAGAACATGGTATTAAGATTGATAAGAGAAAGTTCATCAATGCTTATCCAGTAGGTGCTTTAGGAACTACTAAGTTTAAGATTGAACTTTATAAAGGTGTTATTGCGACTATCAATGTTCATCTATCTGAAAAATAAGGTGAATACTTATGGATACAAGAGAACTCCCTCATGACTTAGAGGCAGAACGTGCATTGTTAGGGGCAATGTTGATTGATAAGAACGCATGTAATGATGTCATCAACATGGCAACACCTCAGGATTTCTATCTTGATGCGCATCGACTGATCTTTACAGGCATGAAGTTCCTTCATGACAGTAATAAACCAATTGATGCCACTACAGTGACTGATTATTTAATCAATCAGAAGATATTAGAAAAAGTAGGCGGTGTGGATTACTTATTGGTACTTGCGAATTCTGTACCAACAGTGGCTCATACACCACATTATCTTCAAATCTTAAATGAGAAGTCATTACTTAGAAGACTGATTAAAGAAGCTACAACCATCGTACAGGATGCTTATGGTGAAATTACTGATATTAATGACTTTATTGATACAGTAGAAAAAGATGTCTTAGAAGTCACAAGAGATAGAAATGCCGGTGAATTCAAGACAATTGAAAGTGTTGTACAGAATGTCACAGCCAGAATGAATCTCCTTCAGAAAAATGGTGGAGTTGTTTCTGGTGTTAAGACAGGCTATAAAGAATTGGATAAATTAACATCAGGTTTCCAGCCAGGTGATTTAGTTATTCTTGCAGCCAGACCTTCTGTAGGTAAAACAGCTTTTGCCTTGAATATTGGTTTTAACTCATCACTGAATAGTGAAGAAGCTGTCGCAATATTCTCACTAGAAATGCCTGCTGAACAGCTTGTAACCAGATTAATATGCTGTGCAGGATCTATTGATAACGATAAATTAAAAACAGGCGCAATCTTGAAAGAGAATGCGAATAAATATTATGCAGCAGCAGATCGTGTCACACGTTGTAATTTATATATTGATGATACACCAGCTGTTAAGATTGGTGAAATTGCGGCTAAATGTAGAAGACTCCAAAGAGAACAGGGCTTAAAGATGGTTATTATCGATTACCTTCAGCTGATTTCTGGTCCATCTTCCTCAAGAGAATCAAGACAGCAGGAAGTATCTGATATCTCTAGACAGCTTAAGGCGTTAGCCAGAGAATTAAAGTGTCCCGTTATTGCCTTATCACAGCTTTCTCGTCAGGTAGAACAGCGTAAAGGGAAACCGATGTTGTCCGACTTAAGAGAATCTGGGGCAATCGAACAGGATGCCGATATCGTAGCCTTCCTACATCGTGAAGACTATCAGAATAAAGAAAAAGAAGCAGAAACAAATGGCTTAACAGAAATTGTTGTCGCTAAGCACAGAAATGGTGCAACAGCTGATATCAGCCTTGTATTTGAAAAACAATACTCACGTTTCTCAGATTACTATACAGGTCCAGAAAACCAGAATAGTGGTGAAGGACTTAGAATTTAAAAGCAGTAGCGCGTGCGCTACTGCTTATTTTCTTGGTCTGAATTGTATTTTTTTCTGATTCTCAAATTTAATAGGTTTTTCTACTATTTCATGACAATGACGACAACGTGGTTCATAAGCTTCCTTCGCACCTACTAAGACAATAGGATCATTAAAAGAAGCAGGTTTACCATTAATAATACGCTGTGTTCTAGTTGCAGGTGCACCACATTTTGCACATACGGCAGTTAACTTAGTTACGAATTCAGCACGTGTTAATAAATCAGGTAAGACACCAAATGGTTCACCACGGAAATCCTTATCTAAACCAGCTACCATCACACGTAGACCACTGTCTGCAAGATACTCACAAATATCTACCACATCTTCATCAAAGAACTGTACTTCATCAATAGCCACAACATCTGTATCATAATTCACATGATCAAGTATTTCCTTTGCTTCACTGATCACAATACAAGGTACTTTACTTCCTGCATGTGAGGCAATTTCAGTTGTAGAATAACGATCATCAATCTTTGGCTTAAATACAAGAATATTCTTTCTTGCATAAGACAATACATTAATACGACGGATTAATTCTTCAGTCTTACCTGCAAACATACATCCACAGATGACTTCTATCCATCCTTCACGATATTGATTATACATTAATAAAACCTCCTAAAAGTTCACATAGATTTCATATACTTACTGTATTATACAGTTGTAGAAAAGAAAAGCCATAAAAAATTTCCCCTCAATCCCATTAGAAAAGAGTCGGTCATCATACCGACTCTTTTCTTTAGTTTAATTCATCAATTACCTGATTAAGAGAATCTAATATTTTATATGTCTTACTTGCATATTCTTCTGTAGGATATTTCATATCAGGAATGCAGATGACTTTAATACCAGCTGAAGAAGCGGCCTGAATACCTGCTTCACTATCTTCTAATACATATGCTTCATCAGTCTTCACACCAAGCTTTTCACAAGACTTTAAGAATACTTCTGGGTGTGGTTTACCATGAGTCACTTCATCACCACAGATAGAATCATCAAAATATTGTGTAATATGAGCCTGTGCAAGAATAGTATCTACACGATCACGATTAGAAGAAGTAGCCACAATAGTCTTATAACCATTCTCTTTTAAATAATTAAGAAGTACTAATAAACCTTTCTTAGTAGGAACTCCTTCAGTTTCAAAACGTTTCGCCATTAAAGCATGTACATCCTTAATCACACTTTCAATAGGAAAATCCTGACCATAAGTACTATAGAATCTTTCATAAATACCCTTAAGTGGTTTACCTAATAATGTCTTATAGAATTCTTCAGACATTGTGAGATTCATTGGTTTCATAATTTCCTGATAACATTCAAAAGTCACTCTTTCAGAATCAATCATCAAACCATCCATATCAAAAATAACTGCCTTTATCATATTTCCAAACCTCCAATTCATATATTCAAGTATATAAGAAATAGAAAGCGTCTTCAATTAATTGCGAAAAATAATTGAATATATTATAATGGGTACGATTTGGAAGAATTAACCAATTTATTTGATGAAATCAACATTATTAAAAGAAAGGATAGAAGATGAATACACTATTAGAAAGACTACAGACAGTAGAAAAAAGATATGAAGAATTAACACAGATCCTTATGGATCCATCTATCGCGAATGATATTCAGAAGATGACACAGGCTTCTAAGGAACAGGCTTCTTTAGAAAAGGCTTATAACCTATATACAGAATACAAGGCTTTATTAGATGGTATCGAAGAAGCCAAAGAATTATTAAATGAAAATGATCCTGAAATCAAAGAAATGGCTAAGATGGAATTAGAAGAATTAGAAAAGAAACAGCCAATCATGGAACATGATATTCAGATTGAATTAATTCCTAAGGATCCAAATGATGAAAAGAACGTAGTAATGGAAATCCGTGGTGCAGCCGGAGGGGATGAAGGTAACATCTTCGCAGGTGACTTATTTAGAATGTATTCTAAGTATGCTGAATCACAGGGATGGAAGATTGAAATTGAAGAAGCTCAACCTTCTGAAGCAGGAGGATATTCACTTGTATCATTTATTATCAAGGGTACTGGTGTATATTCTAAGATGAAGTTTGAATCTGGTTCACATCGTGTACAGCGTGTGCCTAAGACTGAAACACAGGGACGTGTTCATACATCAACTGCCACAGTATTAGTTATGCCAGAAGCTGAAGAAGTAGATATCGATATTGATCCAAAGGATTTAAGAGTTGATACTTACCGTTCATCTGGTGCTGGAGGACAGCATATCAATAAGACTGACTCTGCTGTACGTATTACACATATTCCAACAGGAATTGTGGCTACAAGCCAGGATGGTCGTTCACAGCATGATAACCGTGCTAAGGCTATGCAGTCATTACGTACAAGACTTTATGAAGCTAAATTAAGAGAAGAAGAAGAAAAACTAGGAAACGAACGTCGTAATAAGATTGGTTCAGGTGATCGTGCTGAAAAGATCAGAACATACAACTATCCTCAGAACCGTGTCACTGACCACCGTATCGGTTTAACTATTCAGCAGCTAGATCGTATTATGGAAGGTAAATTAGAACCAATCATTGATGCATTAATCAATGAAGATCAGAGATTAAAACTTCTAGGAGAAGAAGAATAAGTGCTATTAGGTGAATTACTTAAACATGCACATGATTTAATTGATGATCCACATACAAATATCCCTGAAAGACTCTATGAAGATCTCACAGGAGATGCTTATTATCAACTATTGTTGAAGAGGGAAGAGCCTGTTGAAGAGGCTCTTCTTATGCAATATAAGGATTATTTAGATAGATACTTAAAGGGTGAACCTTATCAGTATATTATTGGAAAAGAATATTTTTATGGTAGAGAGTTTGATGTTAACCCAAGTGTTCTCATTCCTCGCTATGAAACAGAAGAACTTGTAGAAAAGGTTTTGTCTTATATCAAATCAGGAATGGTTGTGGCAGATATAGGAACAGGTTCAGGTGCGATTGCAGTCACATTGGCCTGTGAATCAAAGGCAAATATCTATGCAGTAGATATCTCTAAAGGAGCCATAGACACAGCCTCTCACAATGCGAAGAAGCATGAAGCGTCTGTCACATTCTTAGAAGGAGACTTATTACAGCCTCTTATTGATAGAAATATTCATGTAGATATTCTTGTCTCTAATCCTCCTTATATTGATTATGATGAAGTATTGGATCCAAGAGTGATGGATCATGAACCACATCTAGCTTTATTTGCGGATGATCATGGCTATGCATGTTATGAAAAGATATTTAAAGAAGCTTCTTCTGTATTAAAGGAGAAGGCGATTCTCGCATTTGAAATTGGATATAATCAAGGAGAAAGAATGAAACAGCTCGTTCCTCTCTATTTCCCTGATGATACATTTGAAGTCATCAAGGATATCAATGGAAAGGATAGAATGTTGTTCATCTATCATAACTATGAAAATATTTGAAACAGACCGTCTCACAATTAGAACACTTGATGAAGAGGATATTGATCGTCTTGTAGAATATCGCAGTAAGAAGACTGTTTCTAAGTATCAATCTTGGAACAGATATACAAGAAGAGATGCAGTGAAACTCATTAAGAAATGTAAAGAGACTGTAATGGATCATAAAAAAGGGTCTATGCAGTTTGGTATTACAATCAAAGGAAGCCAGCATCTTATTGGTGATTTACATATAGAAATCATGGCACCTCATACATTCTCTATTGGTTATACCTTGGACGATGTTTTCTGGAATAATGGTTTTGGAACTGAAGCCGTACTTGGACTCTTAAGCTATATGCATGAAGAACATGGTTTCTTCAAGTGTATTGCCTATATCTATAAACAGAATGAAAAATCTAGACATCTCTTAAAGAAGATTGGTTTTAAGAAGTTTGATGAATCTTTCTTCTATGGGGATGAAGGCTATATTTTTGACCTCAGTAACTTACAAAACATATATTTTGTGCTACAATAACAGATACGAGGTGGAACTATGATTAAAGAATATATTAAGAAGTATAGTAAAGCATCTATCATCACATCAGTGATTATGATTGTTGCTTCAGTATTATTGATTGTTTTCCCAAAGACAATGTTGGATATTGTGGTTTATGTGATTTCAGGCGCATTATTTGTGGATGGTCTCATTCATCTTGTGACTTACTTTGCGTTAACTCATGAATTGCGCACTTTCTCTAATGATTTATTAGAAGGTATTCTTGCATTACTTGCAGGTTTATTTGTCGCATTCAATGCAGATGCATTCATTAGTGCACTTACAATGATCATTGGCTTATGGATTGTTATTAAAGGGTTATTAAACTTACAGCTCTCATTCCAGTTACAGCAGATTATTGAATTTAACTGGTTCTGGATCTTCTTATGTGCTTTATTGAGTGTTGTATTAGGCGTATTTATTATTGTACATCCTATTGATATGGCTATTGGTTTAACTATGGCTGAAGGTATTGTGTTATTAGTCACTGAAGTATTGAGTCTTATTCAGACAATCTACGTTTTGCATAAACTCAATCATTCTAAAATGTCTAGATCATATATTAATTAAAAAGTACCATCAAGGTACTTTTTTCATAGAGGAGAAACTATGCTGAATAAGTTATTGTTGGAAAAAAATAAGAAATATCTCCTAGGTGTATCAGGTGGTCCTGATTCTATGGCACTCCTAGATATGATGCATGAGTACTCTATTTGTGTTGCTCATGTAAACTATAATCTTAGAGATGATACAGAAGAAGACTATAAAGTAGTTCATGATTACTGCAAAGCACATGCTATTCCTTTTTACTATAAGGAATTCACGCCGGATGATTATGTACAAGGAAACTTCCAATCTGTCGCAAGAGATATGCGTTATGCATTTTATCAAGAAGTATATAAGAAAGAGAAGTGTGATGCATTATGCTTAGGTCATCAGAAGGATGATGTCATTGAAACAATCTATATGCACTTAGAAAGAGACTCACATCCTGACTATCTAGGTATACAGGACATCTCTGAACGTTTAGGTATGACTATTATTCGTCCATTACTTCATGTGACTAAGCAGGATTTACGTGATTACTGCAATGATCATCACATCTCTTTTCATGATGACTATACTAATTTCCAGACAGAATTCACAAGAGACCGCATCCGTAATACGATCTTGAATCAGTATACAGATTCACAAAAAGAAGAACTCTTAAAACAAGCAGAAGAATACAATAAGAATCAGATACTAAAAAAAGAAGAAGTAAAGAAATATCTTACTGAACCACTTGATTATACATTAGTGCCAGAAGACCTTCTTCCTGATGTTCTTTATGCTTTATTAAAGAAACATATAGAAGTATCCAAGATTTCTCATCATCTCATTGATGAAATCATCCACCAGATTCAATCCTCTAAACCCAATATTCAAATGCCTATTGGTGTTAATGAGGAGTTCATAAAAGAATATAATAATGTATACGTTCGTAAATCTATAAAACAATTAGATTATACGTATAGAATAGTGAATAGACAGGACTTCGATTGTCCTTATTTCAAGATTCGAACACAAGGAGAAATGAATGATGGTATCCCTGTAAAGGATGAAGATTTTCCACTGACTATTCGTAATATGAGACCGGGCGATCGTATGGAAACAGCAGGAGGCACTAAAAAGGTCTCTAGACTCTTTATTAATGCGAAAATTCCCTCACCATTACGACGTTATTGGCCCATCGTATTAGATTGCCGTGGAAATATTCTTTTGGTCCCGGGAATTGCGAAAAACAAGGAGTATTTGTCTATCAATCCAGATTTGTTTGTGATAAAATAACAACGACTATACTAGGAGGTACGGTTCGATGCATAAGGACATGAAAGAAATATTATTTACACAGGAACAGATTTCTGAACGCTGTAAAGAATTAGGCGCACAGATCTCAAAAGATTATGAAGGTAAGAAGTTACTTCTTATTGGTTTATTAAAGGGATCTATTCCATTCCTAGCAGAACTTTCTAAATATATTGATGGCGATGTATATTTTGATTATATGTCAGTCAGCAGTTATAAAGGAACTGAATCTGGAACTATTCATATTAAGAAAGACGTTGATATCGACGTCAAAGGTATGGATGTACTTATCGTAGAAGACATCCTTGATACAGGTAAAACATTAGATACTGTTACACATATGTTGAAAGATCGTGGTACAGCATCTTGCGAAATCGTTACTATGCTTGATAAACAGGAAGCAAGAAAGTATCCTGTACAGGCTAAATATGTTGGTTTCCCTGTACCAGAATTATTCGTGGTTGGTTATGGTCTTGATTTTGATCAGAGATTTAGAAACCTACCATATATTGGTGTCTTAAAAGAAGAATGTTACCAGTAAGGAGTTTATGATGAAGAAGAATAACAAAACATTATTTAAAGCTATTCTTCCTTGGGTCATCGTATTATTATTGTTGAGTTCATTATTCCCATTCTTATTGAATAATGGCGGTAGTAAAGAATTGACTTATTCACAATTCATGACAGTAGTAAAAGATAAAAAAATAACTAATGTGACTATTACACCTAATAGTTTTGTAACCAAGGTAGAAGGTAGCTACAAGAAGAACTCTAAGGGCGATAAAGTGAACTTTACAACTATCGTTCCTAAGACAGACAAAGAATTAGATTCATTAACACAGATTCTTGAAGACAAGAATGTCAAGATTAAGGTCACTGATTCAAATAGTGATAATATGATCTGGAATATACTAGGTTCTATCCTACCATATGTTATATTGTTTGGTGGTATGTTCTGGGTATTCAAGAACTTTGGTGGCGCTGCAGGAGGCAACAATAAAGCCTTTGAATTTGGAAATTCTCGCGCTAAGCTAGAAAGAAATTCTAAGACTCGTTTTACAGATGTTGCAGGTGCAGATGAAGAAAAAGAAGAATTAACAGAACTTGTTGCATTCTTAAAGAACCCTAAGAAGTTTACTGAAATGGGTGCTAAAATTCCTAGAGGTGTATTATTAGTAGGTCCTCCAGGTACCGGTAAAACATTATTAGCACGTGCTGTTGCAGGTGAAGCGAATGTTCCATTCTATTCTATTTCTGGTTCAGAATTCGTAGAAATGTTCGTTGGTGTTGGTGCTGGCCGTGTTAGAGATATGTTTAAGAAGGCAAAAGAAAATGCGCCTTGTATCATCTTTATTGATGAAATTGATGCCGTAGGTCGTCAGAGAGGTACTGGTGTTGGTGGTGGACACGATGAACGTGAACAGACATTAAACCAGTTACTTGTTGAAATGGATGGTTTTGAAGGTAACGAAGGTGTTATTATCCTTGCGGCCACTAACCGTGCTGACGTACTTGACCCTGCATTATTACGTCCAGGACGTTTTGATAGACAGATCAGAGTATCTAACCCTGATAAGCGTGCAAGAGCTCAGATCTTAAAGGTACATGCAAGAAATAAACATTTTGCGCCAGATGTTGATTTTGATAACATCGCTCAGCGTACTCCTGGATTCTCAGGTGCAGAACTTGCGAACGTATTAAATGAAGCTGCATTACTTGCAGTAAGAAGTGGTCATCAGATGATCACATTAAGTGATGTGGATGAAGCGATTGATAGAGTTATTGGCGGTCCAGCTAAGAAGTCTAGAAAATATACTGAACATGAAAGAAAGCTTGTAGCTTATCATGAAACTGGACATGCCATCATTGGTTTGACATTAGAAGATGCCAACCAGGTACAAAAGGTTACAATTGTACCACGTGGTGATGCAGGTGGATACAACTTGATGACTCCTAGAGAAGAAACATACTTCTCAACTAAGAAACAGTTACTCGCAACTATTACAGGTTATATGGGTGGTCGTACTGCTGAAGAAATCTTCTTCGGTGATGTATCATCAGGTGCGCATAACGATATTGAACAAGCAACACGTATTGCGCGTATGATGGTTACAGAACTTGGTATGAGTGAACTTGGCCCAATCAAGTATGACAGTGGTGATAATGCAGTATTCTTAGGTCGTGACTATTCACAGTTAAGTAATACACATTCTGGTCAGATCGCATTTGAAATTGACCAGCAGGTACGTAAGATCATCGAAACAGCGCATTCTCAGGCAACTGAAATCATCAACAATAATAAAGATAAAATGGATATTATTGCGAATGCATTGCTTGAACATGAAACATTGAATCATGAACAGATTCAGTCTTTATATAACACTGGTAAGATGCCAGAAACATATGATGGAACAGAAGAACATGTTGACTCTAACGATGACAACAATAACACTCCTGAACCACCTAAGGCTGATCCAGAAGATGATTTACTAGATGAAATGAAATAAGCGCTTTGCGCTTATTTTCATTTAGGAGGTAATAAAATGCAACGTAGATTTATGGTAAGACTATTAGTAGGTATTATTGTCATTAGTATGATTCTGCCTCTAGTAAGTTATTTTGCGATAGGGAGATAAATAAATGAAAGATTATTTAGTACGTGGACTCGTTAATTCAAAGAACTGTCGTGTATTTGCCTGTACAACAACTAACTTGACTAATGTTGCACAGCAGAATCATAACTTATGGCCTTGTGCAAGTGCTGCACTTGGACGTATGATGGCAGTCACTTTAATGATGGGTGCTATGAATAAGAATAAAGAAAAGATGACAGTCGTCATCAATGGTGGTGGACCAATTGGTACAATGCTTTGTACAACACATTCGGATGGTAAAATCAAAGGATTTGTATCTAATCCAGAAGTTCACTATACATACAATGATACAGGTAAACTTGCAGTAGGTTTATGTGTAGGAAATCAAGGTACTATCCAGGTGACACGTGATATGGGATTAAAGGAACCTATTACATCTAGTTCTCCATTACAGACTGGTGAAATTGGTGATGATTTCTCTTATTACTTCATGTTATCAGAACAGGTCCCATCAGTTGTGGCAGTAGGTGTTCTTGTAGAAGAAGACAATACTGTAAGAAGTGCAGGTGGTTATATTATTCAGTTATTACCAGAAGCAACTGAAGAAGATATTGCGTATATTGAAGATAAAATCAAGAACACACCACCAGTATCACAGTTATTAGATGAAGGACATACTCCAGAAGAAATCTTAAAGATGATCTTTGAAGATGTTGAAATCCTAGATACACAGGATCTATCATTTGAATGTGATTGTAGTAAAGAAAAGATGAAAGAAGCTTTGGCTACTCTTCATACAAAAGATCTAGAAGATATGATCAACGAAGATCATGGATGTGAGATCACATGTCAGTTCTGTAATACACATTATCAGTTCAGTGAAGAAGAACTCAAGGAAATACTCAAAAAGCGCCAGTAATGGCGCTTTTTTCACACTGTCTGGTATTATACAAAGATCAGTTAACATATATCATGGAAGGGAATAGAATTGAATAATTGACCTTTTTAGAGTTGTATGACAGTTGCCTCCTTTCAATAACTAGTATAGAGTATGAATCTATAATAAATATCTATATATTGTGGAGAAATATGTGTTGACTAATGAAGTGCTTTAACGGGACACTCTTTTGTACATTCATAACATAGAATACAATCAGTACCGTTTTTACGATTACGTGACTCTTTGTTGACTTCTACATTCATTGGGCAGACCTTTAAACACTTATTACAATGAACACATTTATTCTCATCACAATGTACACGTAATAGCGAATAATAGCTCATAGGCTTAAGAAATACAGTAATAGGACATAAATACTTACAGAATGCGCGATTATCTTTAAATATATAGGCAAGCACAATACCTGTAATATAGTAAAAGGCGTTACCTAGAAGGAATAGATAGAACATGATCTTTTCAAGATGAGCGACCTCCATTAAGAATAATCCTGATACCAATGCAAGAGAACATACAAACATTACATAACGTAGTATACCTAGTTTTTTAACTCTTGGTTTCTGTGGTCTTTTAAAAGGTAAGAAGTCAAGGATCATAGCTGTCCAGCAGGCATAACCACACCATCCTCGACCAAATATAAGAGGTCCAAAGATTTTCGCAATTGCATAGTGAATAGTAGCTGCTTCAAAGGTGCCTAAGAATAAGTAGTACCAGAAACCTTCAATCTGCATATTTTCTTGAGAAATAACACCTAAATAAAACAACATATAACTGCCTACTGCCAGCTGGACAAAATGTCTTGCACAGCTCTTTCCGGCAGTAAATAGTGCAGTGCCTAAGGCAAGACAAGTGCCTATATAGCTGAAGTTCAATAAGTAGAACATATTATCTTTAGTCAGCCATAAAGTCACCGCAATCACTTCAAATAATATAAATAGTATAATAGAGAAAGTATATTTTCTTTTCATAGTCATTCCTCCCTTATATTCATCTTAAAATGTATGAATCAATACTACAATCATATTCCTGTAAAATATACAAAAAGGAGCAGGAAGGGAATACCTGCTCCTTATGTCCTATTAGTAAAATAGGGAAGGGAAATGAAAACGATATATATATTATTGAAAGGATCGGGAACTTCCTTTCACAACTATTAGTATAGAGATAATTTGTCTTTGTATTGTGTCAGGAATATGGTATATTTTGTGATGGTGATTAAAAAATGTTGAAAATTGGAAACGTAGAAATAAAACATCCTATTATCATGGCTCCTATGGCAGGTATCACAAATGTAGCTTACCGTAGACTTGTAAAAGAGTTCGGTGCTGGACTTGTCGTATCTGAAATGGTCAGTGATAAAGCGTTATGTTATGGAAATCAAAAGACAATTGATATGCTTGCAGTAGGTGAAGATGAACACCCTATGAGTATGCAGATTTTTGGTGGTGAAGTAGAGACTATGGTCAAAGCTGCCAAGTTTGTAGAGGAACATTCTGACTGTGATATTATTGATATTAATATGGGATGTCCTGTGAATAAGGTATTAAAGGCCCATGCAGGCAGTTATTTAATGCAGTATCCAGAACTTGCATATGATATTGTGAAGGCTGTCGTAGAAGCAGTCAATGTACCAGTAACTGTTAAGATGCGTATTGGTTATGATATGAAGCATATTAACTGTGTAGAAATGGCACAATTAATGGAAAAAGCAGGAGCTAGTGCAGTAGCTATTCATGGTCGTACACGTTCACAGATGTATGAAGGTCATGCAGACTGGTCTTGGATTAAAAAAGTAAAAGAAGCAGTCAGTATTCCAGTTATTGGGAATGGTGATGTGAGAACACCTGAAGATGCGAAAAGAATGATGGAAGAAACAGGCTGTGATGCTGTTATGGTTGGAAGAGGGGCTTTAGGTAATCCATTTGTGATTCGTAGAATGGTGAAATATCTAGAAGAAGGTATCCTAGAAGAAGAACCAGACTATCATGATCGTATTCAGTTATGTATTGATCATGCTCATCGTTTAGTAAAAACTGAAGGTGAAAAGAATGCGATTAGACAGATGCGTGGACAAGCACCTTGGTATGTCAAAGGGTTAAGAGGTTCTGCAAAGATTAAGAATCATTTGACACAGATGAATACATTAGAAGAATTAGAAACAATTCTAAAAGACTTTGAGAAAGAACTAGAAGGTGAGTAATCATCTTCTTTTTGTTTTATAATAGAATAAAGGAGATGATTTTATGGCTATACTTTATTCTATGTGTGTCCCTCATCCTCCATTAATTATCCCTGAAATAGGGAAAGGGGAGGAGAAAACTATCAGTAACACAATACAATCTTATGAATCCATTATGAAATATGTGTCTCACCTTCCAATAGAAACAGTTATTGTGATCAGTCCTCATGCTATCGCCTATAGTGATTATATTCATATTTCTCCTGGTATTCATGCATCAGGAGACTTTAGTCAATTCCATGCAGGAGAAGTCAAAATAGAAGTGGATTATGATACAGAACTTGTTAAGAAGATCACTCAATCTGCCAAGAAGAATCATATTTTTGCAGGAACATTAGGAAAAGATGATGATTTAGATCATGGCACAATGATTCCTCTTTATTTCTTAAATAAGTATCTCAAGGACTATAAAGTCGTAAGAATAGGAATATCAGGTTTATCTCCACTCACTCATTATCGCTTTGGACAATGTATTAAGGAAGCGGTAGGAGATAAGAATGTCTTACTGATTGCGAGTGGTGATTTGTCTCATTGTTTAAAAGAGGATGGTCCTTATGGTTATAAAGAACAAGGACCGCTCTTTGATCATGATATTATTACAGCATGGAAGAATAGTGATTTTATGCGTTTTCTCACTTTTGATCCCATCTTTACTGAAGCAGCTGCTGAATGTGGACTGAGATCATTTCAGATCATGGCAGGTGTTTTAGACCAAAAGAAGATTAAACCACACTATTATTCTTATGAAGGACCATTTGGAGTAGGCTATGGTATATGTGGTTTTGAAATATGTGGTGATGATCCAACACGTGATATAGGAAACCAATATGAAAAGAAGATGCAGGAAGAAGTCAAGAAGATCAAAGAACATGAAGATGACTATGTCAGACTTGCAAGAAAAACTATTGAACATTATGTAAGAGAAAAAGTAGAAATCAAACCTGAAGTCATAGAAGAGATGACTAGACGTGCAGGTGTCTTTGTCTCTATTCATGAAGAAGGACGTTTAAGAGGCTGTATTGGTACTTTTATGGCTACTCAGGATAATATTGCGTTAGAAATAGTGCATAATGCGATCAGTGCATGTAGTGAAGATCCACGCTTTGATCCTATTACAGAAGAAGAACTAGATAATCTAGTGATATCAGTCGATGTATTAGGAGAAATAGAACCAGTAGAAGATATCAGTACATTAGATCCTCATATCTATGGTATTATAGTATGCCATGGTTCTAAAAGAGGCTTACTCTTACCTGACTTAGAGGGTGTTGATACAGTCACTGATCAGATTCAGATAGCCTGCCATAAAGCAGGTATTCATGAAGGGGAGAAGATCAAGATAGAAAGATTCAAGGTGATCAGACATGGCTAGATGTGATTTATGTCCTCATCATTGTGTACTAAAAGAAGGACAGACAGGATTCTGTCATCAAAGAATAAATAAAGAAGGACGCATAGTTTTAAAAGACTATGGTGCTATTACTTCTCTTTCTCTAGATCCTATTGAAAAGAAACCTCTCTATCATTTTTATCCAGATACAAAGATTCTATCTGTCGGTTCTTATGGCTGTAATATGAAATGTCCTTTCTGTCAGAACTATACCATATCACAAGATCATGGCTCATCTACACAGGTGCATACAACACCTGAAAAACTTGTAGAAGTGGCTTTGGATCTAAAAAAAGAAGGGAATATTGGTATTGCGTTTACTTATAATGAACCACTTATCAGTTATGAGTTTATTTATGATACATTTGTATTATGTAAGAAGCATGATTTAAAGACAGTGATTGTATCTAACGGGATGATAGAAGAGAAATATATGAAGGAACTCAAACCACTCGTAGATGCATGGAATATTGATTTAAAAGGATTTAGAGAAGATATCTATAAGAAGTTATCAGGTGACTTAGAAACAGTTAAGAATAGTATTTACTATGCTTCTACAAGCCATCTAGAAATCACTTCTTTAATTGTCCCTGGTATCAATGATAATCTCAAAGATATGGAAGAAGAAGCGAAGTGGTTAGCGTCTATTAATCCAAATATTGTGTTACATATCACACGTTATTTTCCACAATATCATTATCATGAATCTCCTACATCCATAGAACTTATTGATCAAATGATAGAAGTGGCAAAGAAATATTTAAAGAATGTATATAGAGGTAATTGTTAGATGTTTAATGAAGAAAAGATTAAAAGCTTTAGTACAACAGATATGCGTATATATAACTATATATTGAAGCACAGTATTCAATTCCCTTATATGAGTATAAGAGAACTCGCAGATGAAATACCAACATCTACAGCTTCTATTGTGCGTTTTGTGAAGAAGATGGGGTATGATAGCTTTCCTGAATTAAAGTATGCCTATAAGAAAGAAGAAAAAGAAGTCTCTCTTTTAACAGTCAATGACTTAGATGAAACCATAGACTGTTTAAAGAAGTTCAATACGCCTTATTATCAGGATTTATTCAAAGAAGTCGCTTATATACTAGGTAATGCGAATATGATTATCTTTGATGGTATGGGAGATTCAGGAAAGATTGCGGAATATGCAGCTAGACGCTTTTCTACTAATGGTTTCTTTAGTGCAGCCCTCACAGACCCTTATCAGAAGGTATCCATGGATGGGAGTAGTATTGTTGTTGTGATGTTATCTGTTTCAGGGGATACACCTGAACTTATTAGAAAAGCCAATGGCTATAAAGCGGCTGGTAGTACTTTAATCACAATTACGGCATCGGATGACAACACACTTGCGAAAATGAGTGATCACAACATCAGTTATTATATCAATGATATAAGAAACGAGCTTTCTTCACATACGACTCAGGTGCCGGCATTAAGTATCATCGAGATTCTCTCTAATACAACTCAGCACATATGTCACAATTCGTTACAATAGTGAAACTTTTTGCATAGTATGCATACCATTCAAGAAGGGCTTCAAGCCCTTTTTTTATTTTTATTCTTCTGATAGAATCAATTACGGAAAACGAAATCGTTTTCAATATCGGCCGAAAAAATTTGAAGAGGAGACACAAAATGGAAGCAATTCAAAGCTTTATGGAACGTTACTTCGTACCATTAGCTGCAAAAATCAATGGTCAGCGCCATGTTGCAGCCGTACGTGATGCGTTCACTTTATCTTTCCCATTAACTATGGGTGGTTCAATGGTTTTACTTATTAACTATGTATTATTAGATCCTACAGGATTCATCGCAAAATTACTTCACTTAGGTGATTTAATTCCAAACTTAGCTCAGTATCAGGCTGTTTTAAGTTCTGTTATCAATGGTACAACTAATATCTTATCAATTATCATCGCATTCTTAGTGGCTTATCAGTTAGCACAGGAAATGGGAGGAGATAAAGTATTATGCGGTATCACATCTCTTTCAGCTTTCTTTATTCTTTATCCTGCTGCTCAGGCATTTGCAGGTAAGAATGCAGGATCTGGTTTAACAACTACTTACTTTGGTGCACAGGGATTATTCGTAGCATTATTAGTAGGTCTATTAACTACAGAATTATTAATTCGATTTGGAAATAACGAAAAATTAAGAATCAAGATGCCAGAAATGGTACCACCTGCAGTAGCTCAGTCATTTAACTTATTAATCCCAATGATGTTAGTACTTGCAGTTATGGGGGTATTAAATTATCTATTCTCAATGATTACTCCTGAAGGTATTCAGGTTGTTGTTTATAACGCTATTCAGGCTCCATTAACATCTCTTGGAAGCTCTATGGGTACAATCATCGTATTCGTATTAGTACAGCAGTTATTATGGATCGTAGGTATCCATGGTCCTAACACTTTAAATGCATTACGTTCAGTTATCTTTACAGAACAGTTAAACGCAAACCTTGCTTATGTTGCAGCTCATGGTTCTGCATGGGGTGCACCTTACCCAGTTAACTGGGGTTCAATCAACGATGCATTTGGTAATGGTGGAGGATCAGGTGCAACACTTGGTTTAATCCTTGCAATGTTTATCGTAGGTAGAAAGAATAAGGGTGAATACTCTATTTGTAAGATGTCATTATTTCCAGGACTATTCAACATCAACGAACCAATCATGTTCGGTTTACCAATCGTTATGAACCCAATGTATGTTATTCCATTCATCTTAGCACCAATCGTATGTAACCTCATTGGTTATTTCTGTGTATGTGTCATTAAGATTATCCCACCAGTCGCTTATTCAGTTGCTTGGACAACTCCAGGATTCTTAACACCATTCTTAGGATCAGGTGCTAACAATATTATGGCATTAGTTATCGGTATTCTTTGCTTAATCGTAAGTACAATTATCTACTTACCATTCGTTGCAGCAAGCACAAGAGCCGCTATCAAGAAAGAAGCAGAAGAAAACAATGCGTAAAGACTTCTTATGGGGTGGAGCAGTTGCTGCACATCAGGTAGAAGGTGGCTTTAATGAAGGTGGTAAAGGACCAAATGTCTCAGATATGATGACAGTTGGTTCTGCCACTGCTCATAGAAAGATCACTAAAACAATTGAACCTGATCAGTTCTACCCAAATCATACAGCGATTGATTTCTATCACCACTATAAGGAAGATATCGCTTTATTTAAAGAAATGGGATTTAAATGTTTTAGAACATCTATTTCCTGGGCAAGAATCTTCCCTATGGGAGATGAAGAAACACCAAATGAAGAAGGTTTAAAGTTCTATGATGATATGTTTGATGAACTATTAAAGAATGGTATTCAGCCAGTCATCACACTATCACACTTTGAAATGCCTTATCATTTAGTAGAAAAATATGGTGGATGGAGAAACAGAAAGATGATTACATTCTTTGTAAGATTCGCAAAAGTATGTTTCGAAAGATACCACAATAAAGTTAAATACTGGATGACTTTCAACGAAATCAACAACCAGGCAAACTATGAAGCAGACGTAGCTGTATTTACTAATTCAGGTATTATATTTGAAGAAGGTGAAGACAAAGAACGTACTGTTTATCAGGCAGCTCATTATGAGCTTGTTGCAAGTGCAATGGCTATTAAAGAAGGACATGCGATTGATCCTTCTATGATGATTGGCTGCATGATTGCGATGACACCTATTTATCCTTACTCATGTAATCCGGATGATATGTTGAAGGCAGTAGGTGCAAACCACAAGCGTTTCTGGTATATGGATGTTCATGCAAGAGGACGTTATCCAGGTTATATGAAGTCTTTCTTTGAAAGAAAGAACTTCAATCTAGATATTACTGAAGAAGACTTAGCTGTTCTTCCTCAGGGTACTGTAGATTATATTGGATTTAGCTATTATATGTCATTTGCAGTGAAGGGTGATGGAGATGTCAACCTTGACTACAATGAAGAAACAGATTTATGTGATAACCCTTATATTCCAAAGACTGAATGGGGATGGCCAATTGATGCGAAAGGTTTAAGATATAGCTTAAACTGGATATATGACCGTTATAACCTTCCTCTATTTATTGTAGAAAATGGCTTTGGTGCAGTGGATCAGATGGTAGATGGAAAAGTACATGACCAGTACCGTATTGATTACCTTAAAGCACATATCGAAGAAATGAAGAAAGCAGTAGATATTGATGGTGTAGATCTATTAGGTTATACCGTTTGGGGATGTATCGACTGTGTCAGCTTTGGAACAGGTGAAATGAAGAAACGTTATGGTTTCATTTATGTAGATAAAGATAATGCAGGTCAGGGAACACTTGCAAGAAGCAAGAAAGATTCTTTTGACTGGTATAAGAAAGTAATAGAAAGTAACGGAGAAAAACTATGAAAAAATACTTAGTTCTAGATGTTGGTGGCAGCGCAATTAAATATGCAGTAATGGATGCAGAAAAGAATATATATGAAAGAGGTAAAGTACCTACTCCCTTAGATTGTCTTGATTCATTTATTACAAGCGTTGAAACTCTTTATAATAAATATTCTGATGTATCTGGTATTGCGATGAGTATGCCAGGAAGAATTGATCCTAATAAGGGTTATTGTTTCACTGGTGGTGCTTTAGCTTATAATCATGATATGAATATGGCAGAATTACTATCTGAGCGTTGTGGTGTAAGAGTCACAATTGGTAATGATGCAAAATGTGCCGCTAACGCAGAACTAGGTTTTGGGTGTCTTCGAGATATTCAGGATGGTGCTGTAGTGATTCTTGGTACTGCCATTGGTGGTGCTTTAATTAAGGATCATAAGGTATTAAGTGGTTGCAGATTTGGTGCAGGTGAATTTTCTAATATCATTACTGATTATCATAAGCCATTTGATGGTGATACATCTTGGTATGCAAGTAATGGAATTAATGGGTTATTATTACATATCCAGGAAGCATTAGGAACAGAAGAACACTATACTGGTGAAGAAATATTTGAAATGGCAAATAATGGGAATGAAGCTGTTTTAAAAGGTTTAGATCAGTTCTGTTTAGAAACTGCAGTACAGATCTACAACATCAATCAGATCTTTGACTGTGAAAAAGTAGCGATTGGTGGAGGTATTAGTGCACAGCCATTATTATTAGAACTTATCAAAAAGAATTTTGATAAAATCTATAATTCATGTTATGCAAGCACATTACCACCAGAAATCGTAGTCTGTGAATATCGTAATGATGCAAATCTAATAGGTGCTTTATATCAGCACTTAAATTAATAAAGGAGGATGATAAGATGTGGAATAAATTGAGAAATGAACCTGTGAATAAAACAGGTTATATCAAACGTATAATTGCTTATGGTATTGATTGGTATTTAGGAAGTGTCTTATCATCACTTCCTCTTATTCTGTTATATATGTCTCTTCATAAGGATGCTGTCTATATTCCTCAGCAGTTATCTATATTTAAGGGATATTATCAAGTGCTTGCAGGTGTTCTTTCACTCTCAGTTGCACTTGTATACTATGTAGTATTGCCTATTATGTGGAAGGGACAGACATTAGGTAAAAAACTTCTTGGTCTAAAGATTGTGAATGATGACTATCAAGAAGTGAATGTGAAACAACTGATCATCAGACAGGTTATTATGATCTTCTTAGTAGAAGGAAGCATTTATACATGCAGTAATATGTTTCATCAGTTAGTGAATGTATTAACTGGATACAATATTGCCTCTATCTGGAATAAAGTAGGACTTGTTATTTCTGTATTATCTGCAATACTAGTGATTATCTTAAAATCTAAGAAATCATTACATGATATTGTCTCACATACACTTGTTGTAGACATTAAGTCAGAAGACTATAAGAATATGTTATTGAGTATTGAAAAGAAAAAGAAGAAACAGAATAAGAAAATAAAAAAGAAATTTGCGTAAAGTATGATAAGATACCTATTGGAGGTATCTTATGGTTACGGTAGATCAAATGAATCAATTAAGTGATTTAGAATTAGATATTTACAACTACATTATTTCTCATCGTCATGAAGTGATTCATATGAAACTTAAAGATTTATCTACAGATCTTCATGTGTCTCAATCTATGATTTCAAGAGTCGCAAAGAAGCTTGGTTATGAAGGGTTTCTAGAGTGGAAAGCAGAAATGAAATTGGATCAGGAAGATAAGCCTGTCCAAAACAAACGTGCATTAAACTTTATCCTCGATTATTTTAATCGTGTGGATAATAAAGAGTTTGATGAACTCATTCATCAGGCTGCAGAACTGATTGTGAATAGTCGTGAAGTCATTTGTTCAGGGATTGGCTTAAGTGACGCTATCGCAAAGTTTGCGGCTTCTCTATTTAATCGTAAAGGGAAACGTACGATGTATAGTGAAGACTTCAGTGCCCGTTTTAGAGGTATGTATGATGAAAATGACTGCGCCCTTTTCTTTACTGTTTCAGGAGAAACAAAAGAAATCATTGATCGTATCAAAGACTTAAAAAGATATGGTATCAAGATTATTGTAGTCACAAATAATGCCTCTTCAACAGCGGCAAAGATCTCTGATCTTGCAATTACATATTATGTACCAAGTACTAAAAACAGTGACTTTTATAGTTCAGCCACACAGGTGCCTGTTCTATATATAATTGAGGCTATTGCGAATATATTTATCGAATATGGAATTTACTAAAGAATGCTTGAAAGGCATTCTTTTATTTGTTTTAATGTTCTATGATATGAGATGAAAGAGGGACGCTATGAGGGAAAATCTAGAAAAGTACGGTGAAGTGATTGCCGGAAGTATTTTATTATCTTTAGGAATCTGGTTGTTTGTAACACCTAATGGCTTGAACTTTGGAGGTGCAATCGGTACAGCACAGATTATCGAAGTTTTTGTAAGAAAACTATTGCCAATCCCTAAATCAATGAACTTTGTAGGGATCATTAACTTCATGATTAATGTTCCATTATTTATTATGGGATACAGAATCTTGAACAGAGAATTCTGTCTTAAAACAGGTATGAGTATTGTCGTACAGACTATCACACTATCTTTCTTACCTAACCTAACACATCCTGTAATGCCTGATATGTTATCTAACTGTATCTTTGGGGCTATTATGTGTGGTGTGGGTGTAGGACTCGCCCTAAAAGGTAGTGGTAGTACAGGTGGTATTGATATTGCGGGTGTATGCTTATCTAAGACTAAACCAGGATTCTCAGTAGGTAAGTTATCAACTATTGTGAACGCGGTTATTTTAACTTGTTGTGCATTCATCTTCGACTTACAGACTACACTTTATTCTATTATCTTTGTATTTGTATTGTATTTCATTAGTGATCGTATCCACTATCAGAATATCAATGTGATTGCATTAATCTTCACTAAAGAAAAAGATATGAAGAATGTGATTATGGAAAAGACTGGTAGAGGTGTGACTTACTGGATGGGTAAGGGTGCTTATACAGAAAATGAGCAATATATTCTTTATTGTGCTATTAATAAATATGAAATGAAAACATTTAAGAAGATTGTACATGATATTGATCCACAGGCATTTGTGACTATTAGTGAAGATTCAGAAATCCTTGGTGGATTTGAAAAACGTTTATAATTTACTTGAAATAGGCTTATAAATTGATCGGTGCTGATAAGGGATGGTTACAAAGTAGATGAAAACGGAAGTAATATATACACGTTGATAAGAGAATAAGATAAATAGTCATGTCATAAAAAAGTTAGCAAGAAAGCCATAAACTTTCCTGCTAACTTTTATTTTTTATACCGTGTAATTTCCGCCCAATTCTTAGGAAAGTTCATTTCGTTCAGCAATTGGTCTATTGTAAGATGAGGGCATTTTTTTAGTGTATCTTTTATCAGGAAAGCCAAATTCTTGCGGAAAACCTTAAATTCTTCATCTGATATTAGATAGCGAAGTGAAATCACTACGGCAAACAAATCTTTTTTGCCATTCTGATATAGTCCTTTTTTGCAAGGAATACCGAGCTTATTATGTAAAAGTGTGTCCGGAATCATGTCAGTGGTCCGGAAGTCAAATAGACGTTCTCCGTGAGCACAAACATTTCGGCATTTTGCAATAACAGTGATAAACTGATGCAACTGCTTTTCCGTATATTGTGGGTATGCCTTGCTGACCTTTACTTGAATATCATTTGGCATATACTGATAAAAGGCAGATGTTTGCCCCATAGTCATTGCATTTATCGCTACCCATAATGGCACATTGTGGTATTTGTGGGCGTGATGTGCAATGTAACGATAGTGGCTCGGCATTGCAATAGTTTTGCTCATGGAGTCAACCAAGCGTTTTACTTGTTTCGGATGATGAGCAAAATCAAAGTTATTTGGGTCTAAATATTCATTTTGCGATTCTCCATACTTTTCGGTAAAATGATAGGAAATCATGGATTTTAAATGTCGCTCCACCTGCAAGATGTATTTTAAGAAAATGCTGCGGAGCTGTTCGTCGAAGTGATAAAACGCAACGATTTCTTCAAAGGTAACACCATATTTATACTTCTTGGAAGCAGGATGCAAGAATAATCCTTTGTAGCCACCGATAAGAGAATAGTAACTGATTTCTTCCAATGTTTTTTGAGCAAAGTCCATATTAGGAATGGTCAGTCCTTTATCGACTTGCAATTTATTAAGTTGTTGTTGATAAGTCATAAACTTTTGTGCCATAGAAAAAACCTCGCTTTGTCATATAGTAAAAAAGGAGCCCACGCATGAGCTCCTCCGGCTGTGGGCCCCTCGAGCATCCACAGCACAACCACTACCGGTAATATACTCTACGACAACCAAAATGTCAATGGGTTTTTCCGGATGGTATGGGTTTTTTCGGGGTTTTTTCGGATGGTATGGTTATCTCTATGGAAGAAATTAATCGTACTCTTGCAGTACTTTCAACTAGAGCTATAGACAAAGGTCACTGCATCAGATTCCAGAGTAAATACTATTTTCCAGTAACTGAAAATGGTGACAAAAGATACTTTGCAGAAAAGACTGACTGCATGGTCATTGAGACATTTGATGGACAGCTTCTGGCAAATATCGCTGATAAGCTTTATCTGATGGAAGAAGTACCCGAACATGAACTGGTATCAAAGGAATTTGATGCTTCTAAGGAAGCATCTAAGAAAGAAAAGAAAAAATATTCCTCCAATGAATCATCCATGGAGAAAAGCTAACTTTGTCAGTTATGCTGCAAAACAAAAGCACCGTTGTGGTATTAATGCTTGATCACTTTAGACTTTGAAATAGGCGTATAAATTGACCTTGACAACATATTTATTTATTGTCTATAATACTTGAGTAAAAGCTATGAACAGAAGAGTAATATCGATGGAACGCAGAGAGAATTCCTGGCTGGTGTAAAGGAATGGGAAAGTTGATATGAATAAAGACTGGGAGCTGTATTTTGGATCTAACGTGATAAAATAACGTGTTGCCGCGTTAAGGCTTAATGAGGTCTACTTATGTAGATGAATAAGGGTGGTACCACGGTTAACTCTCGTCCCTAGCGGATGAGAGTTTTTATATTCTAAGAAGGAGAACAGACATGGAAGAAAGAAAGTTTACTGATCAGGAATTAGTAAGAAGACAGAAGTTACAGGAACTTAAAGATCTTGGAATTGATCCATTTGGACAGAGATTTGATGTGACTGCATATACTTCAGACATTAGAAAGAACTATAGCGGTAAGACTGCAGAAGAATTAGAAGAAAGCAAACCAGCTGTAAGCATTGCAGGTCGTATTGTTGCAAAGAGAAGAAAAGGTAAAGTATGCTTCATGAACCTTCTTGATAGAGATGGAAAAATCCAGTTATATATCAAGAAAGATACTGTTGGTGAAGATGTTTATGAATTAGTTAAAAAGAGCGATTTAGGTGATATTATTGGTATTGATGGTGAAGTATTCATGACTCATACTGGTGAATTAACTGTAAGAGTAGAAAAGTATACACACCTTACTAAGGCTTTAAGACCTTTACCAGAAAAGTTCCATGGTTTAACAGATACTGAAGAACGTTTCAGAAGAAGATATGTTGACTTAATCATGAATGATGAAGCGCGTAAAGTAGCATTCATGAGACCTAAGATTGTACGTTCAATCCAGCATTATTTAGATGATAAAGGATATACAGAAGTAGAAACACCAATCATGAACTCTATTCTTGGTGGTGCTGCAGCTAAGCCTTTCATCACTCATTTCAATGCATTAGATAAAGATTTCTACTTAAGAATCGCAACAGAATTAAACCTTAAGAGATTAATCGTAGGTGGTATGGATGCCGTTTATGAAATCGGTCGTTTATTCAGAAATGAAGGTATGGACAGAACTCATAACCCAGAATTCACTACTATCGAAGTCTATAAAGCATTCTCTGACCTTGAAGGTATGATGGACTTAACAGAAGGTATTATTGCGAATGCCGCAATGACAGTTAATGGTACATATGATGTAGAATACAAAGGTCATTCTATTTCATTAGCACCTGGATTCAAGAGAATCTCTATGGTTGATGCAATCAAAGAAAAGACTGGTGTTGACTTTGGTGAACAGAAGACTTTTGAAGAAGCTAAGAAGCTTGCTGAAGAACATGGTATTGAAGTAGAACCACACTTTGCATATGGTCATATTGTCAATGCATTCTTTGAAAAGTATGTAGAAGAAACAATTGTAGAACCAACATTCGTATATGGTCATCCAATTGAAATCTCTCCACTTGCAAAGAAGAACTTACAGGATCCTCGTTTTACTCAGAGATTTGAATTATTCATCTGTGGTAACGAATATGCTAATGCATTTACAGAATTAAATGATCCAGATGATCAGTATGAAAGATTCGCAAATCAGTTAAAAGAAAAAGAATTAGGTAACGATGAAGCCAACGAAATGGATATGGACTATGTAGAAGCCCTTGAATACGGTCTTCCACCAACTGGTGGTATGGGTATGGGTATTGATAGATTAGTTATGTTATTAACTGGTCAGGAAACTATCCGTGAAGTTATCTTATTCCCACATATGAAGAATAAATAAGTACTATTAAGAGTATATGGATAATGAACCATATACTTTTTTTGTGTCAAGTTGATTTTTCTCGATGTTTGCGTATAATAGAACTTGGTACAAAAACTATAAAGAAATTGTATGAAGTAATTTAAGGAGATGTGCATGAATACGACTATGAATTATGAATCAATATTTAAACGATATGGAGGAATAATGCGTACTTGCGAACTTACAAGGGAAGGTATATCTTATCAGATACTTCAAAATCTAATAGAACAAGGAAGAGTAGAAAAAATCAAGTACGGTTATTATCAGTGGCAGGATGAAAAGGCTTTTACAGAAGTGTCAGTAATAAGAGGTCTCTTTCCTAAAGCGATTATCTGTGATATGTCAGCTGCGATGTATTATGGTTATACGGATCGTGTGCCAGAAGTCTGGCATATAGCTGTGGATAATAAGTCTGCAAGAAACAAATTCAAGCTGGAATTTCCTATCATAAAACCACATTTTATTGAAACATCCAGATTGAATATTGGTGTGAGTGAAGGAAACATAGATGGAATTACTGTAAAAATCTATGACAGAGAGCGTGTTGTATGTGATTGCCTGCGTCATGTTAATACGATGGATGGAGAGGTATTTAATACTGTAATCCAAAGGTATATTGGTGATGAAAAGAAAGATGCTGCGAAACTAATGATGTATGCCTCAAAGCTTGGTGTGGAAAAGAAAGCTAGAAGGGTGGTTGGAATATGGCTGTAAAAGAGATAAAAGATATGGGTACATCTGTGCTTACCAAGTTAAAGAAACAGGCGAAAGAAACAGGAATCAATTATCAGACTTGTTTACAGCTTTTTGCACAGGAAGAGTTTCTTCGTAAGCTTGAAATATCAGGATATGCAGAGAATTTTGTTTTGAAAGGTGGAATGTTCTTATACACTATTTCAAATTATGAGGGCAGACCAACTATGGATATTGATTTTATTGGTTAGTGAAAAGTAACACTCGGTCAAACTTATATGTTTCCTGAGATTGTCGCCTCATTGAGGCGACAATCTGTTGAAGTACAATCTGAATTTTTTATAGTTCTTTTGAAAATATGATGGAATGAAAATTAGAAATATGATGGAATGAAAAGTGAAAATATGAAGGAATGAAAACTGGAAATATGATGGAATGAAAAAAGAGGGCTCAAACCCTCTTATAAAACCTTCTTCACAAATATCTTATTGAATATACTTCTTGTAAATTCATCATCATTCATCTTATTCTCTAAATATTTATTGAAGTTCTTCTCATTCTCTTTTACTTGTTCAAAATGTGGATAATTCTCTTTAATCATCTTTCTAGTAGTAGTGTATGTACTTCCACTAAAGTTATACTGAATAGATTGTACATTATCAATTAAAGAGAAGATAGACACAGAATTATAGATCAGGCTCTTATTGATATAAAGATCCTCATTATGATACCAGTCTGTTGCATTGTAGTTCACAGTGAGTCCTTGATTTTTAGAATCAATTTGAAAAACATAACCGTATTCATGCAAAGGCAGACTATTTAATAAATTTCCTATATTAGAATTATTCCCAATATAAGGATTCTTATACTTCTTAATGTTGTGTATGCCACTCAACGGTCTGTTAAATACAGTTGTAGGAACAGTATCTTCTGTATATTTCTTTGTGCTATCTACAATATAATACTCATTAGGTGTGTTCTTATTAATTCTATAAACAGTATAGAACGGGTTGTAGTAGGTTGTCACATTAGAAGTCTTAATCATATAAACATAGATAGGAGGTCTATGAGAAGTAATAACACCCACATAATCCACCAACATAAATCCACATAATATTGCAACAAATACTCCACTACTTATTAATAATCTATTTCTCTTCAACTCTTTTGATAACCCATAAACAAATACTACAATACCTACAATAGAGTATATACAGCACCAGCTGCTTTCCTTATCTAATATCGCAAATGCAGCAAAACATAGAAATGCGCCAAAAATCATAATACCTATAGAAATCTTTCTTTTCTCTTGTACAAGCATATTCTTACTATAATTAATTGTATTCTTTAAGCTCTTTTCTGTTGTTTCCATTATTTTATCTTCCGTTATATATTTCCCATTGAGTAGTTCATTAAGTGTTATATCCAATGCTTCACTTAATGGAATAAGTAAAGATAAGTCAGGCATATAGTTCCCATTCTCCCAGCGTGATATTGTCTTATTACTGACACCTAATATATTTCCTAGTTGTTCTTGGGTGAGACCTTTTCTTTTTCTATTCTCAGAAATGAACTTTCCTATCTTTTTTGTATCCATAATATTTCTCCTTTCATGAAAACTATAAAATAAAGCATGAAACAACAACACCCCACAAATAGCGAATACACTACTTTTATTATATATATTATGAAGGGAAGAGGGAACAATCCTGTATATACAGAGTTTTATCTGACTTGTTTATTGTCTCTATTTTCGTTAATATAGTAGATGATGAAATGAGGTATAAACATGACTGAACAGGTACACAAAAGAAGAAAAAGATATAAAGGAACACACCCTAAAAACTTCTCAGAGAAGTATAAAGAACTTAATCCAGAATTATATCCTGAAACAATAGAAAAGGTTATTTCTAAAGGAAGTACACCAGCAGGTATGCATATTTCTATCATGGTAGATGAAATACTAGAATTCTTAGATATTCAGCCAGGACAGATTGGTTTAGATTGTACTCTAGGATATGGAGGACATTCTTCTAGAATGATGGAAAAATTAGAGGGTCAGGGACATCTTTATGGATTAGACATCGATACTATTGAGATAGAAAAAACAACAGAGAGATTAAGAAATAAAGGTTATGGAGAAGACATCTTTACACCTATTCTAACTAACTTTAGAAACATTGATGAAGTAAGTGAAAAGTATGGACCATTTGATTTTGTCTTAGCTGATTTAGGTGTATCTTCCATGCAGATAGATAATCCAGAAAGAGGATTCTCATATAAGAAGGATGGTCCATTAGATCTAAGACTTAATCCTAAAGCAGGTAGACCTGCTTATGAAATCTTAAAGGACTTATCTAAAGAAGAACTAGAACATATTCTTACAGAGAACTCAGATGAACCATATGCTGATATATTAGCTAAGAACATCTATTCATTCATACGTTCAGGTATGGAAGTAGAAACAACTCAGCAGCTTTATAAGATCATTGATAAAACATTAAGCTTTATTACTGATAAGAATAGAAAAGATATTGTGAATAAGACAGCTGCAAGAGTATTCCAGGCATTAAGAATAGAAGTGAATCAGGAGTTTGAAGTATTATATGACTTTGTAGAGAAGTTACCTCTTGTTTTAAAACCAGGAGGAAAGGCTGCGATTCTTACATTCCATTCTGGAGAAGATAGAATTGTGAAGAAGTCTTTTAAAGAACTCAAGAATCTTGGTATTTATGAAGATGTATGTAGAAATGTGATTAGACCTTCTAAGGAAGAATGTCATCGTAATTCACGTGCAAAGTCTACTAAGATGAGATGGGCCATTAAAGCAAAATAGAATACTTGAATATCAGGTATACAAGTGCTATACTTTATTTGCAAATTTGAGAACAATTGCATCAAAACGAAAAGGTAAGGATCTGACCATCCTTACCTTTTCTAACTTTTAGAGTGGTTTAACACTAGGCTAGTTATCGCTTAAATCTTTTGTCTAACCATTTGCAAATGTAATAGACTAATACACCTACCACAACAGATACTACTAAATTTGAGAACAACTGACATCACCTCCTTTCAAGGAGGACGATAACAAAGATATTATATCAAATTACGTTGTTGAAGGGCAGAATATCATTGTAATTCACGTGCAAAGTCTACTAAGATGAGATGGGCTATTAAAGCAAAATAGAATACTTGAATACTAGGTATACAAGTTTTATACTTTAGTTGCAAATCAGAAAACAATTGCATCAAACGAAAAGGTAAGGATCGTCGGATCCTTACCTTTTTTATGTCATTCAAGTTCTTTCAACATTTTTGCATATTCTATACATATTGTATCTGCAATTGCTGTGAGTGAATAAGGGTGAGTTGCATAATCACCTCTACTATCATAGCGTATATATTTGTCTATAAAAGGATAATCTAATTCTTTGTTAGATGTAATTAAACATATCTTAGGTTTCTTGCTTTGTTGTTTAAATGGCTTTGCACGTGGGAAAATACGATCAAAATAAGTACCAGAATCAGAGAACAAGATGATTAATGTCTTCTCATCCGCATTTGTAATATATTCAGCCTGGTCAGCTACTTTAATGGCAGTAAATACAGGTTTAGCGCTTGTCCGTAAATCATATTGCAAGTTCAATGCAACATTTTCAGAATGCATATAACCAAATGCAGCCACCTTCTGATACTCATAAATATCATCGACTAAATCTATAATATCATCTTCGATACTACTCTTTTCTAACATTTCTAGATTCTCAATCACACTTCTTACATAAGAAGTAAATATAGAATCTTCATTACGTCCTTCATAGTTGAATTTATTAGAAAGTTTAATTTTTTCAACAGAAAACTTCGCAATCTGATTCTTTAACTGGTTAAAATCTCTTAAACCGATATCCCTACAGAATCTAGAAATACTAGAATTAGACACATAGCACGCTTTTGCAAGTTCAGTTAGAGTATAGTCTTCTAAATTATGAATATTCTCTATCATGAATTTCGCAATCTTATAATTATTAGAACCTTTAGGTTCACCATTTAATGTAGATAATAAGATAATAACTAAGTTAAACATGTACTCACCGTCCTTGGTATAATATGCCTTATTATACCATAGGACAGTTATTTATTGTTTAACAACTTCAGTATGTGAAACTAAATCATGAAAACAACGTGTATCTTTCTGGAAATAAGCATATCCAATAGACACAAGTGTTAATGCATAAGCGACATAAGTCAAAGGATTCACAATAGAAGTGAACTGTAAAAGAGAGGCAATCTTTCTTAAATAAGCAGGAATAATAGTAATGCCGCCTTCAAGAAGAGTAGCACCGAGTAATTCTCTTAACATCATATTTTTCATAGTGACATCTTTATGATCATAATCAATCACCTTGATCTTACATATCTTCTTACCTGGAGTCTGTCCTTTCCAGATATAAAGAGGAATCAAAACATAGTAGATAAATCCAATTCCAATCGCAATCAAACATACAATAAGAGCTGTATTCAAACCATAAGAAGATAACTCAAACATCTCTGGTTTAAACTGACTATCTTTTCTTAAAAAGAATGTGATAGGAATAGATGCCAGCATATTAGTAATATACCAGTCAATCATTAATGCGACTGTTCTTCTTAATCTTAACTCTACAATATCCATCTTATTCATAAGTAGTACCTCCTGTTTATTCAAGTATATCAATTCATAATTAATCAGTAATCTTGTTTCCAATTCTTGGAAAACCTTTCCGAGATATAAAAAAAGAAAGTTCCGAAGAACTTTCTATAAAGACTTATAGTCTTTTGTAATCGTCCATGTTTAATTCAGAAGCTGCATCTTTATCACAGATCAATGTCATATTAGGATGAAGCTTTAAAACAGTAGATGGTAATTCATCTGTAATAGTTGAATCAAGAACCTGTTTTAAGATACCTGCTTTTTCCTTACCATTTACAATCATCACTAAGTGTTTAACCTTCATTAAGCTCTTAGGACCCATTGTAAGACTGAATGGAAGATTTTCTCTCTTTGGATAGTCAGGGTTTGCTTTATTCTTAGTAGCACGATCCATTGCATAAGAATATGAATCCATTGGTGTACATCTAGGACAGTTACTGCAGAAATGACCATCATAACCAAGACCAATAACCATGACATCAATTCCACCTGCACGGCTGATTTCTTCATCATATGTTTCCCAGTTTTCCATAGTCATATCATGAATTCTTTCTTCTGGAATATTTGCTTCTTCGAAGAATAATTTCTGCATTTCTTCCCAGTTAGGACCATAAGGCTTACCATCCATATATGGTGCTTCATCGAATAAATAATATTCGATATCCTTGAACTTTTCCTGATCTCTCACTTCTGGAGCTAACATCTTGTAAAGTTCAATAGGACTTCTACCTGATGTAAGAGAAATATTCACTCTCTTATCCTGCATCATAGCACCAAGTAAGATGTGTAATGCACTTTCACTCATTTTCTGAGTGTTTTCTTCAACGATTAATTTCATAACAAATTCCTCCTGTATTTCACAAGAAGATAAAACTCACACACTTCACATTATAAGTATTAAACTCTTTCTGTCAACCCATAAAAAATTAAAATTATACAGCATATATCAATATAATTTGGATTATGTATTATACTTATATGTAGTTATTTCGCAAGTGATTTCCACGATTTGGAAAGTTCTTCTATCATATGGAAATGCATTTTATATATTGGAAAACACAAGATTTTTTTTACTTTTCCAAGATATAATGTATCCAACGAGAAGGGAGGACTCGACATGAACTTCATGGAAAAATTCAATGAACTTGCGAACCGCACATTAGTGCCTGTTGCAGACAAGTTAGCTAACCAAAGACATCTTGCTGCAATTCGTGATGGAATGGTTGTTGCTATTCCACTATCAATCCTTGGAGGTGCTTGCTTAATCGTATCAACACCACCATTCAAACCTGAAACTCTACCAAACTGGGGTTTCATCACTACCATGCTTACAGGATGGTATAACTGGGCTCAGGCCAATAAAGCTGCACTATTATTGCCTTACAATATGACAATGGCTTTAATGGGATTATTTATCGCTTTCTCTATTTCTTATCATTTAGCTAAGAAATACAAAATGCCAAGCTTAAATGCAGCTGTTGTTTCTACTGCAGTATTCTTAATCGTATCTGCACCAACTACTTCTGCTGTCCCAGCTAATCTCATTACTGATGGTAAATCAGCGACTGATCTACTTGCACTTGCAGGAAGTTATCTACCAACAACTTACCTGGATGCAAAGGGTATCTTCACAGCTATCATCGTTTCTATCGGATGTGTAGAAATTATGAACTTCTTATTTAAGAAGAACGTTCGTATTAAGATGCCTGAAGGTGTTCCACCAGCAATCAGTTCATCATTTGATGCAATCTTACCACTCTTTATCTGTGTAATTGTATTCTATGCATTATCATTATTTGTACAGAACATCAGTGGTCAGTTATTACCAAGTATGATCATGACAGTACTTGCACCTGCAGTATCTGGTCTAGATTCATTAGTAGGTATTTGTTTAATTACTATTATTGCTCAGACATTCTGGTTCTTTGGTTTACATGGTGCAAGTATCACACAGCCAATTAGATTACCATTCATGCAGATGTATTTAATTACTAATATCGCAGCATATAGTGCTGGTAAACCATTAGTACACTTCTTTACTCAGCCATTCTGGTCATATGTTATCGCATTAGGTGGCGGAGGTGCTACTTTAGGATTATGTATTCTATTGGTTAGATCTAAATCTGTTGAATTACGTACTTTAGGTAAACTTTCAATTGGTCCAGCTATCTTCAATATCAATGAACCAATCATCTTCGGTTTACCAATGGTATTAAACCCAATTATGATGATTCCATTTATCTTTGTACCAGTTGTAAACTCTATTATTGCCTATGCTTGTATGGCATTCCACATCGTTGGAAAGGGTGTCATTGAAACACCATGGACAACACCAGCTCCACTTGGTGCTGCATTAGGATGTATGGATATTAAAGCCGGTATCATGGTTATAGGGCTAATCATCTTAGATATGGCACTTTACTATCCATTCGTTAAATTATTAGAAAAACAAAAGTTAGAAGAAGAAAATTCAAAATAATTAAAACAAGAAATAAAACTCACACACACTAAAATTAAATATCCTTAAATCTTTTGTGCTAGACTGCTACCCCACAGCAGTCTTTTTTCTTTTGTGTAAAACATATATACTATATATAAGTGAGGAAAACAGTATGACAAAAGAAGAACTAATAAACTTATTGAAGAAGGATGTAGTGCCTGCATTAGGATGTACAGAACCAGTCTGTGTCGCATTATGTGCAGCTTATGCATCTAAACAGTTAAATAATCCAGTAACTAAAATAAAACTAGACGTCAATAAAGGAATATATAAGAATGGTATGTCTGCAGGTATACCACATTGTGATCATGTAGGTTTAGAATATGCAGCATCAATTGGTGCACTATTAAAGAATCCAGAAAAACAGCTGACTTTATTTGAGGATATAGAACCTGATATAATCACACATGCTGAATTATTAGTACCCCATGTTTCTATTACAATTAATGATTCAGCATATATTCATGTGAAGTGTACTCTTTATACATCTGACGATACAGTGACATGTATAATCAAAGATGCACATACAAATATAGTTTATCTAGAAAAGAATGGAATTGTATTAGAAGAGAAAACGACTCAAGAAACAAATAATACTTCTACTGTGATTGATGAACTTAAAGAAATGAGACTATCAGAGATACGTTCTTTAGTAGACTCAATGACAGTGGATGAACTTCACTTCTTATTAGAAGGTATAGAAATGAATGAACAACTATCACAATACAAAGGAACAACACATTTGAGTGATTCATTCAATCATTCATTATTCTCTGAAGACCTTCTAACTCGAATAATAAAGAAAGTCACTACAGCTACTGAAAATAGATTGGATGGTTGTCCACTTCCTGCAATGAGCAGTTCTGGTGCAGGCACTAAAGGATTAGTTGTTTCTATACCAGTGAATGAAGTGGCAGAAGAACTCTATGTATCACTAGAAAAGAAACTCAAAGCATTAGCTTTAACACATCTAGTAAATAGATATATTAATGCGCATATAGGTAAATTATCTCCTATGTGTACATGTGTGATGGCTTCTTCTACAGCAGCTTCTGTAGGTATTGTTTATCTCTTAGATGCAACAGATGATCAGATTGGGTATTGTGTACGTAATATGACAGGTACTGTAACTGGAATGATCTGTGATGGCGGAAAAGTAGGTTGTGCATTAAAGGTTTCTACTGGTTCTACAGCTGCACTCATGTGTGCAATGACTGCAGTGAATAATGCAGTATTAAGAGAAAGTGATGGGATTTGTGCCTCAACACCAGAACAATGTATTTTGAATATGGCACGTATTGGGCAAAATGGAATGAGTAAAGTAGATGAAGAAATCATCTCAATTATGAAAAGTAAAGAGTGTCAATAGGAAGAAGATGGTCCAAGGATCATCTTCTTTTTGCATATAATGGTACATTTTAATAATGAGAGTGAATGATGTTTATGCTCTATGAGAATTAAAATAATCCTCTATATATCATGATAAATCAAACTGTTTAGATATAATACTACTATTTGTGAATGTTATAGTGGGAACATTTCCCATATTCTTGACACCTATTCCAAGAGTTTGTGCCACGTCCCAGAAGGGGGCTGAAGTATTGAAAGTGTTTGCGCGGTTGGGTAAACTAGGACTCGTCAAAACAAATGAAAGCAATTTCAAGGAGGAACAGAAAAATGAGTTTAGTTTTAGCAAGAATCGATCAGAGATTAATTCATGGTATTGTCGTTACACAGTGGGCAGGTGCAACACAGGCTAAAAGATTAATGGTAGTCGATGATGAAGTAAGTAAGGATGAAGTTCAGAAATCTGCAATGAGAATGAGTAAACCAGTGGGGACTGGTATGTCAATCATTGATACAGAAACAGCTATCAAGAACTTTAACGCAGGTAAGTATGATAGCCACAATGTATTTATGGTTGTAAGAGAACCATCTACATTAGTTAAGTTAGCTGAAGGTGGCGTAAAGATTCCTAAAGTCAACATTGGTATTATCTTCGATGGGGAAGGTAAGACAACAGTGAAGAAGATGGTTTCAGTGAATGAAGAAGAAGTCAATGATTTAAAGAAATTACAGTCTATGGGTATTCCAGTGACATTCCACTTCGTACCAAGCGAAGCAGAAGAACCACTAGAAACATACATTAAATAAACAAGGGGGATAAAAAGTATGCAGGTTATTCAAGGAGTATTAATCGTATTATTATCAATGTGGATGGTCTTAGACCAACAGGGTATTGTTATTACAACATGGTTCCCAATCATGGTTGCATTCTTTGCAGGATTGATTATGGGGGACATGAAGACTGCCATGATTATTGGTGGTACATTCCAGTTAATGAACTTAGGTGTTGCCAACATTGGTGGTTCATCAGTACCTAACTGGGGTCTTGCAACAGTAGTTGGTATCTATGTTGCATGTAGAACTACAAATGATGTCGCTCAGGCAAAAGCAGTTGCCTTAGCAGTAGGTGTACCAGTTGGTATGCTTGGTATTCAGTTAGATGTATTCGCAAAGTTATTAAATACTTATGTAACACATGCGGCACAGAAAGCATGTAACGAAAAGAAGTTTGCGAAAATGAATAGAATTCTTTGGATTGGTCCTATGATCTTCGCTTTATCTACAGGTTTACCAACAGCTTTATGTGTATTATTTGGTGATACAATCGTTAATGTTATCTTAAAATCAGTTCCAGTATGGTTCACAAATGGTTTATCTATCGCAGGAAATATGTTACCAGTTGTAGGTATCGCATTATTATTACAGGTTATGCCTGCTAAGAAGTACTTATCAATGTTGATGATTGGATTTGTCTTCTCAGCTTACTTAAATGTACCAATGTTAGGCGTATCTATTATTGGTTTAGCTATTGCTTACTATTTCTTTACAACACAGGTAAATAAAGCACCAGCAGTCGCAACAGAAGGTGCAGTAATCGATGAAGGAGATGAATGGGATGAATAAAGAAACACAGACAACAGAAGTTGTTACAAAGAAAGATCTTACAAAAGCCGCAGTACGTTACATGTTTATGGCATGTAATACATATAACTATGAAAACCATCAGGGTCCAGCAGTTGTATTTGGATTAGAGAAGGTTTTAAGAAAGATTCACAAGAATAATGATGATGACTATGTTGCATCATTAAATAACCACTTTAAATATTTTAATACAACAACTTGGATGGCTAACATCTTACTAGGTGCAAGTGTTGCCATGGAAGAAAAAGATGGTGTTAAAGCATTGGATACAGTACAGAACTTTAAAACAGGTATGATGGGTCCTCTTGCAGGTATTGGTGATACTTTAATCTGGGTACTTTATCCAACTATCATGGGTTCTATTGCAGCCTACATGGGTCTAGAAGGTAACCCTACAGGTGCACTCATCTGGATGTTACTTAATGTAGTTTTCTTCTTCTTTAGAATTAAGTTATTCCATTTAGGTTATGATTCAGGTTTAAAGCTTATTACTTCATTAGGTGATAAGTTATCAGTCTTCACAGAAGCTGCATCTATTATGGGTCTAACAGTTATTGGGGCATTAGTTCCTTCAGTTGTTAAGATGTCATTAGGTCTTGTCTTTAAATCAGGTAAAGTAAAATTAGCTATTCAGACAGGTGTCTTAGATAAGATCATGCCAGCTTTATTACCAGTTGTACTTACATTTGTAGTTTATAAATTACTTGCATCTAAGAAGTTGACTGTTATTCAGGTAATCTTCTTAATTATCATTCTTGCATTAGTTTGCTCATTCTTTGGAATTCTAGCTCTCTAATCAAAACTTTCGGGGGAAAAGTCTATGAGAAAAATCGTTTTAGCTAGCCATCATTTACTCGCTGATGGTTTAAAAGATACAATCCAGTATGTTATGCCAACTTTAACTGATATTAAGTCAGTGAGTGCTTATATGGATAATGTGCCTGTTGAAAAACAGTTAAAAGAAGCACTTGGTGAAATCAATGAAGATGATGAATACATCATTTTCACTGATATGCTTGGGGGTAGTGTGAATCAGGAAGCAGTGAAATACTTACAGTATCCTAATGTCTATGTGATTACAGGAATGAATTTACCTATCGTATTAAGTGTCTGCTTATCGTTATCTAGCTGTGAAAAAGTGAATGAAGATGTTATTAGAAATGCGATTGATGATGCGAAATCACAGATTGTTTATGTCAATGATGTAATGAAGAATATGGGGGCTGATGAAGATGACGAATAAAGATTGGTGGAAAAGCAGCGTAGTCTATCAGGTTTATCCACAAAGTTTTAATGATACCAACCATGATGGGGTGGGTGATTTAAAAGGTATTACTGAAAAGCTTCCTTATTTATCTAAACTAGGAATTGATGTCATCTGGTTAAATCCTATCTATGAATCACCATTAGTAGATAATGGTTATGATATTGCGAACTATAGAAAGATCAATCCAATGTATGGCACAATGGAAGACTTTGATGAACTATTAGAAACAGCACATAGTATGAATATTAAGATTATTATGGACTTAGTAGTGAATCATACAAGTGATCAGCATGAATGGTTCTTAAAGTCTAAATCTTCTAGAGATAATGAATATTCTGATTTCTATATCTGGAAGGATCCTAAAGAAGATGGCAGTGAACCTACTAACTGGGGTGCTACTTTTGGTGGATCTGCATGGACTTATGTTCCTGAAAGAAAACAGTATTATCTTCATTGTTTTGCGCCAGGACAGCCCGATTTAAACTGGGAAAATCCTAAAGTAAGAGAAGCTGTTTATAATGAAATGCGTTTCTGGTTAGATAAAGGTATTGATGGTTATAGAATGGATGTTATCTCTTTATTAAGTAAGAGACAGAACTTCCCAGATGCCTTACCTGGTGAATATGATTATGCAAAGTCATATTATAAAGGGGCTTCTAATGGACCACGTATTCATGAATTCCTACATGAAATGAATAGAGAAGTCTTATCACACTACAATATTATGACTGTAGGTGAAACAGCCAATACAAATGTCCAGCAGGGTAAACTTTATACTGATCCTTCTAGACAGGAATTAAACATGGTATTCCAGTTTGACCATATGCATATAGACTATGGTAAATATGGTAAGTTCTCTGATGTAAGATTTAAGCTTAGTGATTTAAAGAAGAGCTTATCAACTTGGATCAATGATTTAGGTGATGGATGGAATTCACTTTATTGGGATAACCATGACCAGCCTAGAAATGTCACTCGTTTTGGTGATGATGGTGTATATCGTGTAGAATCTGCTAAGATGTTAGCTACTTTATTACATATGATGAAGGGTACACCTTATGTCTTCCAGGGTGATGAATTAGGTATGAAAGATGTACCTTTTGAATCACTTGATCAATATAAAGATATTGAAACAGTCTTTATGTGTCAGAAGATGAAGAACAATGGTGAATCAGAAGATACAATCAAGAAATATGCTTATTTAAGTTCAAGAGATAATGCAAGAACACCATTCCCTTGGAATGGTGAAGAGGGTTCTGGCTTCTCTGATGTAAAACCTTGGATTGATTATTCACCAGACAATAAATTCATCAATGCAGAAGATGAATTAAAAGATCCAAACTCTGTTTTCTATTATTATCAGAAGCTAATTCGTCTAAGAAAAGAAAATCCGATAATTGTCCATGGATCTTATAAACTATTAGACGAAGAAGATTCAGATATCTTCTCATATGAAAGAGAATATGAAGGTAAGAAATTACTTGTAGTATGTTCTTTCGCAAAAGAGAAGGTAAGATATACATTACCAGATGACTATAAGGATGCAGAAATTCTTATCGGAAATTATGAGAATGTATTGAAAACAGATGATAAAAATATTATTCTAAATCCATATCAAGCAGTAGTTTATCTAACAAAGGAGTAATATGGTATGGACTTTGACACACAAGCAGGACTTATTTATTCAACACTAAGTGATAATGAAAAAGACATGATTCAATACATCAGAAACCATAAATCTGATGTTGTGGACATGCCTATAAATGAACTTGCGAAAGTTCTGCTTTCGTCAAAGAGTTCTGTATTACGTTTAGCACAGAAGCTAGGCTATACAGGTTATTCAGAATTAAAGTATTCTTTAAAGAAGGATATAGTAAAGAAAGCTGTTGTTCCTACAGATTTGGTTGAAAAATTTAGAAAAGAGATTGATAAAACATTTGAATATGCATCACAAGTAAACTTTGTTCCTTTGATTTCCGAAATCCATAAAGCACGACAAGTCATTTTATATGCGACAGGGTTTACTCAAAATAACTATACAAAACAATTCTCCAGTGAGCTATTCATGGCAGGGCGTTCAAATTATATTGTATCTGGTGAAACAAACTTTGAAATCATCTCACACTCCCTAACTAGTGATGATTTCGTTATTATTATTTCATTGTCAGGAAATACACCAGGTATCAGAACAATAGTAAATGCACTGAATATGAAGGATATACCTATTCTTTCTATAACTGAGCTAGGAAAGAATTTCCTTGTAGAAAATTCAGATTATCAGCTTTACTATAATACAACAGAATTTCCTCTTGAGGATGAACATATCATTTCTATGAATGCAGTAGGGATTATCCTTACTATTCTTGCAAGAAAGTATCAGGAATTCGCATTCTTTGATGAATAAAGTCAGGCATGGTCTGGCTTTTTTACGTGTTATAGACTTTACGAATATATATATATATTAAATCAAGGTTAAATCTTATTCCGAAAAAATGAAAATAATTCATTTTTTCGGAATAAGAAGGTATAATATATATGGGTGAATGAAATGAAACTTTTAGAAAGAAACTATTTAACAAAAATTATTAATGTAATTGGAACTCCTGACATTAAAGTGATTACGGGTATTAGAAGATCTGGAAAATCATGTCTGTTACTACAATTTATGGAATATATAAACCAAACTGATAAAGACGCGAATATTATTTTTGTTGATTTCAATTCTTTAAGTGCAGAGCCGTATTTAGAATACCATGCATTAAATAATTATATAGAAGGTCAATATAAATCTAACAAGAATAATTATGTATGTATAGATGAAGTTCAAATGTGCAGTGGCTTTGAGAAAGTCATAAATAGTCTACATAGTAGTATGAAATATGATATTTATATTACTGGTTCGAATGCATTTCTATTAAGTAGTGATTTGGCTACTTTATTTACCGGTAGAACGTATGAAATAGAAATATTTCCTTTTTCTTATAAAGAATGTCTAAAATATTATGCTGGGCAGTATTCACTTGATAGATACGTGAGAGAAGGTGGAATGCCTGGTACTTTGCTTTATCGTGAACAAGATGATAAGTATAAATACATACGAGATGTTTTTGAGACGCTTATTATAAGGGACATAACTAATAAATATTCGATGAGAAACAAAGAAGTTATTCATGATTTAGCGTACTTTATGATGGATAACATTAGTTCTTTGACATCAGCTAATAATATATCTAAATCATTAGCAAATGCTAATATTAAAATAACAGATAAGACTATAAAATTATATATGCAATATTTGAAAGATTCATACTTGTTTTATAAAGTTAGAAGGTATGATATAAAAGGGAAAAAATATTTGGCAACAAATGATAAGTATTATTTGTCCGACCATTCTTTCAGATATGCTATTATAGGAACAAAAAACATGGACTATGGCAGAGTATATGAAAATATCGTTGCGATTGAATTGCTTAGAAGAGGGTATGAAGTTTATGTTGGTAAACTTTATAGAAAAGAAGTTGATTTTGTGGCTATAAAACAAAATGAGAAGATTTATTTTCAAGTAAGTGATGATATTTCGAATCAGAAAACTTTCGAAAGAGAAGTTACTTCACTATTAGAAATACAAGATGCATATCCTAAAATCTTATTGGCTAACACACATCATGATGAATATCAGTATGAAGGTGTAAAAATAATTGATATTGAAAAATGGTTAAAATTGTAAATATAAATGATTTGAATGCAGATAAGATAATAAATAAACGTTTTACTTTATGCTTGTGAATCCTTCTAGCCTATGAACCTTGATTTACATCAAGGTTTTTTGCACTTTGTTGTAATGTACATATATACGTTATACAATTGTTTTAAGATTACTTATGAAGGGAAAAAGAAAATATGACTCAATATACAGAATTACTTGATAAAAAAGCTGAAGAACTACTATTAGATGATGATAACTATGAAGAAAGATTACTTGAAGTCGCTACACTATTTCGTGGATTTGATGAAGCATTTACATCATTTATTAAAGAACATGGATATACAGGTGATTTATCTGATACACCTGCAAAGGTAGAGTTTTTACGTGATAAGTTCAAAGCAGTGCATATAAAACTACCTCGTGATTTGTTTGTACCCAATAGGAAGATTTCTCGTAAAACTGCTTTTCAGATCTGTTTTGCGTTAGGTTTAGATGCTGATGAAACAAAAGACTTTTTTAGATGTGTTCAGTTTGAACGTGGGTTTGATTGTCATACTATAAATGAAGCAGTTTATTATTTCTGTATGAGAAAAGGTCTTTCGTATGATGAAGCACAAGAGATGATTCATAGTATTCCTATACCTGAAAAGATGAAAAAACTTCCAGATTGTGATGTTCTTTACACAGGTACTATTATTGAAAACCTCAACAACATTGAGGATAAAGAAGAATTGATACACTATATCACAGAGAATATCGATGAATTTCGTTATAATAATGTCACTGCTCTAAAATATATTAGAGATTTCTGGAATGATATTTCTAAAGAAGATGGACTTGCAGTGCAGGAAGGTGCTGTGATTGATAGTCATAATAGATTTGATAATAAGAAGAAACAAGAAGATGATTATGTAATTGCGAAGCCTCATGCATCTACTTGGACTATCTTTTCTCAAATAATGGGGCTTAGAAATTATCAAGAAAGTGAGTTTTCGATTAAATATGATCGTTCATTGGCTTCTGTATTATCTGATAATAGACTCGTGCCATTAAAAGCTGAATACTGTTTTCCGAACAGACAAAACATTGATAAGTTACTTCGTGAAGAACTAGTTGGCAAGGATGAAATAATTAGAAAGATGCTTATTTTTCTTGTTTTCTATACTTATTGGGCAAAACGTATTATTAGAAAAAAACAAGATTCCTATATAGTAGAAGACAATGATTTTGAAAGATGTCTAGATATGATCAATGCACGTCTACTCGGTGCAGGTTATCCAGAATTATATATAGGTAATCCTTATGATTGGCTCTTTATGTGGGCATTAAAAGACTATGATAATCCTTTATTTGCGTTTAGATATTATATGGGAGAAGTATTTGCGGAAGCTGCTGAGAATTAATGGTGTAATAATAAAACCTAATCGAATAAACCTTGAATTATAATCTATTCATAATAAAAGGTGGTGAACTTATGGATCACAGAATTGCATTGAAACCAAATACTCCGCTTTGTTTATCTAATGATAGTGGTGAAATGATTCATTGTATTATAAAAAATGAAATTGGGCGTGGAGGATCCTGCATTGTATATGAAGCAGTTCGTATCACTGATACAGGTGATCAAACACTATATAGAATAAAGGAGTTTTACCCTTACAAACTTCATATTTCTCGTAATAATAATGAACTAGTTCCATCAGTACATGATATGGATTCTTTTCAAAAAGAACAGAAACAATTCCGTTGTGATTTTTCACATACAAATAAGTTATTCTATTCAGGTGATAACTATTCATCCATGACGAATCAATTAGATGTATTTAATCAAAATGGTACATCCTATATCTTATCTGCCTATTCTTCTAAGAACACATTAGCTGCTTATAAACCAGTGAATTTAAAAGAATGCATTACACTCATTAAACAGGTTGTTTATGTTTTAGGTAATATTCACAGGATGGGATATCTATATTTAGATATCAAGCCTGATAATGTTTTGATTGTTGATGGATATCAAAAGCAGGTTCAGCTATTTGACTTTAATTCGCTTTTTGAATGGAAAAAAGTAAATCAACCAAGTGATATCAGACTATCTTATACTAAAGGTTTTGCACCTATTGAGTTACAGACTTCAAAAATCAAACGACTAGGACCACATACAGATGTTTATAGTGTAGGTGCATTATTGTTTTATCTTTTGTTTGGTCATATACCTACTGTACCTGATTGTGAAATAGATGCTGTATATGATTTCTCAAAAATACAATATGACTATCATCAATGTGATGATCGATTATTGAGTTCTTTATGTCATTTCTTTCATAATACATTAGCTGTTTATTATGCTGACAGATATCAAAATATGGAGGAAGTATTGGATCAATTATTGATAATTGAGAAGTATGCTGACCCTTTAATACCACGTATTTATTCTACTCATATTATAAAGCCGCAAATCTTTTATGGACGTGAACAGGAGTTTAAAGAATTAGATAGTCTTCTATTAAATCCAAATTATAATTGTTTATTTCTATCAGGTATGGGTGGTATTGGTAAGAGTACCTTTATTAAAGAATATCTTACACGTTATCGTGAGAAGTTTGATACAGTTCTGTATGTCTATTATAAGGACAGTATTGAAGAAACTATATCCAATGACATGAATATTGAAATAAACACATTAAGACAAGATGAAGAAAATAAAACGCCCATCAGATACTTTGATAAAAAAGTTCAAAAGATACGTGAACTTGTAAGAGGTACTTCCGCTGTTTTAGTCATTGATAATTTTACAGGTGAGATGGATGATGATTTAATTGCACTTCTTTCTACAGGATTAAGAATTATTCTCTTAACGCGTAAGTTACCTTCTTATTCAAACTGCTTAAAAATGGAACTTTCTGCGATAACAGAGTGGAATGCTTTAATACATATATTTGAAGCCCATCTTGGACGTTCTATTGAAACATATGAACTAGATGACTTTAAATTTATACTCAATAGTATTGAGAATCATACGCTTATTCTAGAATTAATTGCGAAACAGATTGCGAATAGTCATATAACTATTTCTAGTGCAGCAGCTCTTACAATTGAGAATGGTTTTTCTACAATTGCGCCTGAGAAGGTGGATTACGAAAGAGATAGTAAGCAAATAAGTGATACGATTGGACATATTATAGATGCTTTATTTGTCACAAATATGCTTTCTTCACAAAAGAAGGTCTTAATGAAGGTACTTTCTTTGATTGGTGATGAAGGAATAGAGATAAATACATTCCAGAGAATAATGCAACTTGAGTCTAAAGATGATTTAAATGAGTTAATTAAAGATGGCTGGATTACTATTTCTAGGGATCTGGTTTCAATGAACAATGTGATTCAAGAAGCTGTACATCGCTGGGAATGGACAAATGATTCTATTCATGCTGCTAGACAGTTCTTAACATATTTTTATATAGAAATTCATTTAGAATCCACAAAGAATAATTACCCTAAGAAACTTAGATCAGAGTCATTAAAAGGTAAATGGATAATCAATAAACTGTATAAGTGGCAAAAAGGTCTTATTGGGAAGATAAACCAAGAAAGATATGCACGTATCAAAGATGAATCTCCTGCAGACATTGAAAAACTAACAAAATTACTCTATTTAGCTGAAGGCATTATTAAACAATGTCAAAGAGAGAAAGTGATTTGTGATACAGATCTATTCACAAACCTGCAGGTTGTAGTCTTACTCAATATGCCTCGTTATAGAGATGACTTTGAAACAAGCAGAATTCTTTCAGATTATATTAAGTCTATTGAGCAAGATGAAGACTCTATGCATAAAATGAGACTAGATGCTGTTGTGATTATGCCGATTTATGAATTGATTTTCTCAATTTCTGCCAATAACGAAGATCTAGAAGGTATGCAGGATATACTAGTACGCGCTAAAAAAGCATCAAGCTGTTTCCATAGGAAAGAAGCTTATGCAATTTATTATAATATGCTTTCTGAGTATTATGATATTCTTCTTGATGGTTTTTATGATACAGACAATCAAGATGAAGAACGAATACTTAATAAGATGCTTGACGCTATTGAAAAAACATTATTCTATTCTAAACAAAATATTTCTTATGATATCAATCATTTGTATGTAAAAAATATTTTGGCTAAAGCCACAATCTTGATGCGAAGTAATCGAGGTACGATAAGAAAAATCGATAAGCTGATTACTAACGCAAAGAAAATAATCATAGAGAATACAACGGAATATGCGGATGTTCGATTGCAGTATTATTTAGTATGTGCCTGGTATTATGCGTTAGTACAAGATGACAAAGATATGGCAGAAGTATTTATCGAAGATGCACTAGAGTTATCCAATGTTATAATTCCAACTGATTTACAGAGAATTGAGGATGTGATTATTCCTTGCGCCAATATTTACTTCGAATTGTATTGTTATAATCAGGCTATGACTTTGTTGTATAAAGGCACACGCCTCTGTTTTAAGCATATCAATACTGACTCCTATGCGTTTATCAGACAGCAGCTCTATAATCATTTCTTTCAGGTTGGCATAGAAGCACAGCAAGTTGAATGGTGTCAAAAGATGATCAAACTTATAGAAATAGAGAATAAAGAAATTGTGGATGATAAAAATAGAGTGATTATTCCAGAAGAGGTACGAAGTTTATAGTGTAAGTATCCAAGTCTGAACTATTATAGTTCAGGCTTTTTTGTTTGCATCCACAAAACCAGATATAAAAATCACCATGTTATATTTTGGCCAGAAAAAGGAAGGAGAATGCATATGAATAGGTATTAAGAATAAATTCAATCGTACGAATAATAATGAGGAGGCTTAATTATGAATAAGAAAATATTTATTGTGATTATGAGTTTATTAGTTAGTTTAACTGGATGTGGTAGTAGTAAGACTACGAGTAGTAGTCCAAAGGAAAAAATCAATATAAAAGATATTGCTTGGAATGTGGATGAAGGTATTGTGGATGGAGAACGTTGTGTACTTCTTGGCTATACGAATAATACAAATTATACAATCACCGGCTTTGAACTTACATTCAAAGAAAAAAAGAATATAACTGAAGAAGAAAAATCAAAATTATATTCAGAAGTCAAAGAGTCATGTGGATTAACTGATGAATACAAGAATAGTTCTATTTCTATGTATACGGATAGTAATCAGGTTGTGAATAAAAAAGAATCTATTTCGAATGTGCATTGTTGTTACGATAACTATTATTATGTAAAGAATATCAATCACTATAAGCTGATGGAACCTGATATTGCGACTATTAAGTATATTGATAATAATAAGGTCTATACTGAATACTATGATTTTAGTGCAAAAAAATATTCTCTTGATAAAGACCCACAGATAGCCTATCAATGGTCTAAAACAGAATTAGGAGATAAAATTCCTAAAACAAATGCAAAGGTAGTAGAAATCATCAGAGATGATCAAATAAACTTTACATTTAAAGCATATGGATTGTCACGAGATCAGTTTAATGCTTATGTTGAAGAATGTGAAAAACGTGGCTATAACGTTGATTTGAGTTACGTTGATGGATTCTATAGCGCAAATAGTAAAGAAGGTTATAATATTAAGGCAATGTATGATGAAGATGATCATTCGATCACTGCGGCAATAAATTCTCCAAAAGCTAATCATGAATAATGAAAAAGGGGCTGTAACGAATAGACAATATGAAATGACGAGGAGGAAACAAAAAAAGTAACTCTCCTTAATTGTTCAATCGTGGATTTACCATTATACTTTGAGTAGAAACAAAAATTCATAG